>DAFQ01000019.1 GCA_002497985.1 Euryarchaeota archaeon UBA4 | reverse complement strand
CGCTCTTGTTGAGGGGAATCATCCCGATATCATTCCTGCATTGATGGCCAGATTGGGTATCGTTAGGGCTGCCTTGGATGGCCATGGGGGCGCCTTGGTTCTTTCTAGGTGGGAATTCGAGGAACGCGAATCCGACGCCAAGGGTCTTTCGTTGGTCATAGATCTGGACGGAGCATGCGTCTCCTGCGGAGCTGCTCCCGGGACACTAAAGGGAATTCAAGACGATCTCCTGAACGACCCGGAGATCTCCCGAGTGAGATTTGACTCATCCATGCTGGAGTGGTTTGACGACTTGCAGAAGGAATTCGTCCTCCTCCACGGTGGAGTCACCTTTGTCTAGTGATTTTCAGTTTCAGGAACTCTATTGATTCTGCTGATAGCCCAAGTACGGTTATTTCATCTCCCCCGATTAGTCTGCAGTGTCTAGAGGAAACCCCGGCCAGGTCATACCCGCCGGCCTTTCCAATCCACGATCCACATTCGACTAGGTCGACTATATCTTGTTCAGTCAACTCTTCGAACTCTACGATTGCACTATTTGTCCAAATGTCGGCACTCCAGCCAGAGTGCAACTCAATACTTCCCCCTCCCTCTTCGGGCCTCCTCAGTATAGCGGAAGAAGACCAAACCCTGTGCCTAGTCCCGGATAGCCTGAGTAGCATGGCAGTCGCCTCTAGATCATCCTTGGGTTTGCCCATTGCTGCCATGTGGTCGTCAGGGTCCTCCACCATTGTATCCGAGACAATCACTATGTCGAATTGTTCCCCTCCCCTGCTTTCCAGAAGCGACAGTTCCTCGGAGGCGCTCATCGCTTTCGCCATGCAAGTGAACTCTACCTTGCCGCCTACGTCCAGATTCCCCGGCGCCACGGCCTCTTTGGATGAAAGTGCCCTTGCTTGGAAATGAGGATCCCACTCTGAAAGAAAGGCCGTCAACCATTCGCGCCTCCTCTCGGACCCGGAAGCGAGAAGGACTCTTACCATCCATTCACCACAGTTCGATTCTTTCATCGCATACTGGGCATTTTGTCATCTTCAGCTTGCCAGGGACCTCGAATCTGCCTTCACATGAATGACAAAGTACGTTTCTGTTCATCTGAATTGGAGGGGGTAAATCCGTAGCCCCAGAATTGATTTCACTTGGTATTATTTCTGGAGGTGGGATGGAGGGGAGGGGTATTGGCGGGAGCTCCACTGGCTGGTCTGGTCGTGCCCTATTCTCCCTCCGGCGCTTCCTCTCAGATGCACCCTCGCTTTGCGGTCCCTCTTCCTCAACGAGCTCCACTTCACTGGAACTAACCGAAATGTCACTCTCCAGAATGACATCAACGAAGTCCTCCTCTAGCATCACTACACCAGGTGCTGCAGTCTTCCTTCTACTGTTGATCCATCTCACGGCCCTTGCAGACATCGTCAGTAGTACAATGACGCTCAGGAAAATTACAGTAATCGCAGTCCCTCCAAGAAGGACATTGAAGTTCTGTTCGTCCAACCCGAGTGAGATTCTTATCATCTCCAGGAAATTGCTATCTCCTGAACCGGGCGAAGTGTCATCAACAAGGGATCGGATTTGCCACCCATTTTGCGATGTATGGAGAATTACCGCCTCCGCTCCAACCGGAGACCTGTCTACAACACTAAGGAGCCCCAATCCAATCCTGTCAGAGATCCCAATCCAACCTTCATCCGCGTTAATCATCCCATATTGCATTTGAGGTCCACTCGGGCCGATGAAATCAAAGAAAACTTGGGTTCCCCTGGCGACCTCTAGCAATTCAATTGTCCCAAGCCCCCTAGCGGGAACTCTCATTTCACTCCCTTCAGTGGACGTAAATGTCGAATCGGCAATTATCGCTACTAGTTCCGAGGAAGCCTCATCACCTTCTCCCCAAACTGCCACAATAACCTCGTCATTGCCATCTAGGGAGACTACCATTTCAGGGGAGAATGCATGATCTCCCACAGCCTTCTTGTATCCCCATGAAGTTTGTTCGGGGAGGCCATGGGCGTACCACAGTCCGAGCCTATCTACACCAGTCGTGTCGTTCCTCAGGGACTGGAAAAGGAGGTGTGCATCTTCGTCCCCAAATTCAATGTCAACTGGGTCGGTCATTCCCGCAATCAGGTCCAGTTCACTGACTGCAGATGGATTAAGGCTCCAGTCGGAACCCTTGGTCGGAGCATCAGAACTGAGGATGAAAACACTAGTGATGTCTTGTTGAGTTCCCGAAGTAAAGATGTCTCTGTGGTATCCAGATATCATTATCTCAGATTCTCTGACATCCATATCTAGGCCCCAGTACTTGCCGTCGGAGAGTAATATGGGGGGCATTATGTCCTGTACCGGCGTCATTTGGCAGCTAGAATCAAGGGTGGTGTAACTAACTGTTTGTCTGAAGTACCCAGAAGAATCTAGGTATCTCCTGGTCCATGCAACATGGGCAAACATGTCTTCAGAGCTAATGATTGCAATGTCCCCCGTCCACATTTCCTCGAAAATGTTCGTGCATGCCGTAAGTGCTCGATTCAGATTCATCCTGTAAAGTCCTAGCACGCCATCCTTTTCTGTGATGACAATCCCTCCTTCTTCATCCAAATCAATGATTTCTACGGGAGTCTCCCCGACAGAGAATGACGCCGACCTAGAGCCAGTAAGACTCGTCTCGTCAACAAGGATGTAAGACTCAATCTGGTTATTCGACCAATCCAAATCAGCTAGGGTGGATCCTGCTAATGTTACCCTCACCTCTATCGGCCCGGACTCGTTAACCCAATGCGCAAAAGAAACTTGAGATGCACCTTGGCCAACAACCAGTGAAATCACGGTCGACGAGATTGATTCCCATCCCAATGAATTCCTAATCTCCAGCGTCGCCTCGACATTTGTGGCATCACTGGATCCTAGGTTGTCTACTCTGGCAGTAACTAGGAATTGTTCCGAGGGACGAGGTATCGCTGGCTCGGTCCTTACCGCGCCCTCCCTCAATGCCAGGTCTATTCCCTGGGGGCGCTGGAGGACTGGAAATGTCAAGGACTGCTCATTATCGTCCTCGTTTATCTCCTCGATATTGTTTGAAGGATCAAGGGACACAGTCAGCAGCTTCTCCCCAACCGTTGAAGGATTCCAGTAGAGTACAATCTCCACGATGTCGCCACTTCCGATACTTGGAATGACAATCTCATCTTTCCTAGCTCCATTCTCCTTCAGGAAAACGCTAACCTCGGACGCATCCAGATCCCCGTCGTTACGAACCTCGCACCTGACTTCAAGGAATGTGTTCACATAAGCCTCAGAGATGGTAATACCGTACTCGTCTACTGATATCCCACTCCTGAACATTAAATCTGGTGCAGGGGGGTCGTTGTCAACTTCAACAGTCCTCCTCACCTCCTCAGAATGCACTCCATCACCACTAATTATTCTCACAGAGATTCTGTAGAACCCATCATTCACATCCTCCGTGTCCCAGTTTACAGACCAGTCTCCTGAGCCACTCCCGCTTCCGCCAAATTGGTCTATGTTTTCCCATGAATCAGTCCCGAGCCTCCATTGTACAGTACCCCCATTAACAGACTCCCATGACCCATACACGTTCGTGTTGCCCGAAATCGGAGTCTGCCCGCTTGGCCCCCCTAGGCTGATAGCGACCAAACCCACAGAGTGTTCGCTCTTCTCTATCTTGCTCCATTGCTCAAACTGATTGCGAGCCTGAACCTCGACAATTATTTCCTCAATATTAATTTCATCTTCGCTGAACTCGGGGACGCTGAAAGGAGTGGACCAATTTACAGTCCCCTGGGCGGCATGCCAGTCTAGGAGGGTCTCGGTCTGTTTTGGCGAGTCATCCGGCCTGTGGGTGTAGGTAATTCGGACCTTCACTTCTTCGATTGTTCCATTGGTATCTGCATCTTCATCTATGTGCCCTCTGACGCTGTACGTCTCTCCCTCGACTAGCCAAGAGTCTTCCTCCGGAGTTTCGATTACAATCCACTCACCAGCTCCTGCAGGGGGAGGCTCCGTGCCGTTGTCGCCACCCCCTCCTCCCGTGTCATCTCCAAGAATCGCCTGCAGGACCATCTCTCCGTCAACTATTCCGAATCCATATTGATCGTTCCATCTTTGACTAACACTGGGCTCTGATGGTTCTCCCCTAGTTTCCGAGTTGTTTCTTAGAATATCCTTGATCTCCTGAGGGGTCAGATCATCGTCCATTTGTAGCATCCCAGCAATGAAGCCCGCCACCGCTGGAGTAGACATGCTGGTTCCTGACATCTGTACATAATTGTCACTAGCCAGAGGCTTGGGCGACCCTGGCAATTGCGAACTAGAAGCAGCGTGCTGTGCAGACATAATATTGGACCCAGGGGCGACCACATCAGGCTTCAACTCGTCCCACTCATCGTCATCTCCGTCATCCTCCCTTGGGCCCGAATTTGAATAAGAGGCGATTGAGTCATCGCCCCTCTCAATGCTGGCCTTGTCATCTGTGGCTCCGACGGTAATGGCAGAGTCCGCCGCACCAACCGATGTTACTCTCCTATACCCATCATTGCCAATCGCAGCGACACAAACAATACCAGCATCAGAAGCTGCATTCACCGCATTGGCATCCGCACCCGTTCCATTGTCCCCCGGATCATCACCAGTAGGGTTTGAACTGCTGCCAAACGACATGGAAAGGATGTCTATCCCTCTGCTAGAGTCATTATTCCCCCAGTCCGTATTGACATTCTGTACTGCCCAGTTTATCCCTGCGACAGTATACCCGGAATTTGATGCCCCCGCATCAGTCATGACCTTGATGTCAACTAGATAGGCACCCGGCGCGTAACCTTGGTTTTCCCTCTCGGAATCTCCTGTCCCTAGGGCGATACCCGCAACGTGTGTTCCGTGCCCATCTCCATCATCGGGATCATCTCCGCCATCATCGCAGTCTTGTTGATTCCAGGAGGTGGCATCACATCCGGCAACCCATTTTGGATCCGGCAGCTCATCTGGCTCAGCTTCATTGTCGTCATTGTTGTCGGAGAAGTCGTCCAGTGAGAAATGCTCGTTGTCCACGCCAGTATCAGCAATAGCAATAACAACCCCCGAGCCATCATATCCATAGTCCCTCATAGTCTCACTATAGACATCTGAGTCCCTCACCTTGGACCCTCTCGGAGCAGTATTGAGGTAAGGAACAAGGACGTTCTGCTGTTCAACCAGAACAACCCCCTCGAGCATCAGGATGTCGATTAGGGAACTCACTGGAACGTGCTCTATAATAACGGTATCAATAATCTCAACAGTCCTGAAGTAAGAGCCATATTCTTCCCACCCATGCTCAACTAGGACTTCTTTCAATCTGTCAATGTCGTCCGAACCTGGATGCCATGCATAGTCCACGAAAATAGCGACAGTCATCCTGCCATCTTCTCCCAAAATTGCACTGGTCGAGACTGATTCACGTTCTCCTGAAATAATCCATTGCAGCCTATCGTCCATTCCATTGTTGTCTTGATCATACCAATATGCAAACCACCAGCCAGGTTCTTGAACGGGCCACTCAACATCATGGGGCGGCAGGTAAGGAGTCCGGTCCTTCAACTCACAAACTTCATCACCGCAGAATAGAGGGGGGATTTGATCATCAACAATTTCGGAAATACCATCTTCAGGAGCCATTTCATCGTGGACCTCTCCAGCAGTCGCCCCTCCCGAGAAGTCGAGAAGAATGAGCATCAGGGCTGCCAGTATTGACTGCCTCCCTGACCAGTCTTCTCGCATGGCTCTCCTAGAGAGCCAATTTACGGCCCTGTATAATCTCAACCTGCCCTAGTTCGGAAAAACGGCTCTATGGCCAGTTCACGTGCTTGTTCGAGATATTGCATTCTATGTGACAATCTAAACCCGAAACAACGGCCACAATCTCTCCCTCACAAATCGGACAAATTGTGTGTTCAGACAGCTCCTCTAGCCAAGCCCTCCTGGTTTCAGGCTCGTCCCCTTCCTCTCTGAGGCGGGTTAGTACCCGGGCAGCTTGCCCTTCCAGAGGCTTCCCCGCTTCCCCCCACGGGTCAGACTCAAGAATTTCCATTTCGAAAGAACGCTTAGATGAGGCTGACTCATCATCAATGTCACCAGAAGGAGAATAGGGACCGCCTCTTGCTATCGGCCGGGCTAATGCATATGCCAAGAAGAAGCCACCAACATGGGCCATGTGTGCAACGGTACTCTCTCCAGCAGTCCCACTTTGAATGGAATACATCTGCCAGACTTCCAGCCCCAATCTGACAAAGACAATGATCCATATCGGCCATGCCCTGATTAGGAAAAGTAGGGGAAACTCAACTTCGTCGTTTGGCCAGCAAGACATGTAAGCCCCCAGTAAACCGAACGCAGCCCCACTCGCACCTATGGCGGGGATTAGTGAGTCTGGATGCGACATCGTCCATGCAATGTTTCCGCCCATGAAGCCCAATGCGTAAACAGCGATCCAACGACCCTTGCCTAGTCGTTGCTCTAATGGGATTCCGACTAGCGAAACAACCAATATATTGCTCAGAACGTGTATCCAGTCCGCATGTATCCAAGCCGAACTAAGAAATCTATAGGATTCACCAGGTTCATCCATTATTGCGGGCTTTATCCCGAAAACCCCGATAGGCCAGTCAAATTGCATCGGAATTCCAGAAACTATCGAATTAGAGAACTGGAGGAACGATACAAGCATCAGTGAAAGGACCGTTGCAAGTGCGACACTGGTGTTATTCCTCCTCGCCGCGAGATAGGGGGATATGGCAACAATGGCAAAAAGCACTGCCATCATAGCATCTTGTGTTCCGAGACTTGTCAATGAGCCCGACATGTTACTGCACTGGCCAGTCAAACGTCACCAATAGGGGCTTCTATCTATGGAACGACTCAAACGGTCGTTATGACTCGCGTACATCGGAGGGGGGCAATGCTACGGATTTCCAATCTAGAGGTGCACAGGGGTTCTAGAGTAGTCCTCTCGGGATTGGAATTACAGGTCGCAGCCGGAGAAGTACTAGCGTTAGAAGGGAAGAATGGGTCGGGAAAGACCTCGCTAATTGAGTCGTGTGCAGGGATCCTCCCTCTCACGAGTGGTAAGGTTGAGTGGATGTCTCCAAACGGACAATGGTTGACTGTGAGGGATTCAGAGGGCAGAAGAGGGAGGCCCCCATTGATGGGGCTAACTCTCCAGTCGAATGGCATCTGTGGCGAAGAAACAGTCGAGGAGAGGATAATGACTTCAATCGGAATTTTCGGACTTAATCCACCAGAACAAGACGTAACATCTATCCTGTCTGATTGGGGTCTTGAGCATAGGAGGGGGGATAGGGTCTCCCAATTGTCTGGCGGGCTAAAGAGAAGACTCTCAGTACTATCTGGATTGGCCCCTGTTGTCCTTAGCAGTAATCCCTCAGTAGCTCTTCTGGATGAGCCCTCTGAAGGCCTTGATTCAGCCGCAAGAAAGACCCTCTCTAGTTGGATCGGCGAACTTTCATCCCGGGGACATGCCGTCATTATTGCCACACATGATCAAGAACTAATCACTGAGTCAACAAGGGTGATTTCTATCGATTCAGGATCCATTTCTGAGTCCAGAGGAAAAGGCCCCACGGGTTCCGCGAAACTTCCAGATGCTTGTTCAATGCATGACCCGAGTCCAATACTATCGTTGGCCAAGTGGGCTCTAAAGGTAGAGAGAAGAAACCCCATTGACACGATTGGGAGGCTCACTCCCGCCATATTGGCACTTCTCCTTTCATTCACCATTCTTGGGGGAATCGACATCCCTCAGACAGCCTCGGTGAGCACACATATCGGGTACGATTTGGTCGCCGCCCTCGTCCTCGCTCCAGCCTTCATTACCGCCGTTGTCTCACCAGCCCTAGTTCGCAGGCTCTCAGAGGAGGGGTGCGGACGTTGGTGGACTGCCATGCTAGGGCCGATGGCGAGGCCTGCAAATTCAGTGATATCGGCATCAATAATATTGCCTATTCCACTAACCTACGTTTCTTGGTTTGTATTGAGCGGCTCTATTCCCGAGGAAACTTCTGATGAGGTATTGAGGTGGCTATGGCTACCGGCAATAGTCATCATCGATGTGTCCTGTGCAGCATCCGCACTCCATCTTTTGGTCGCGGACCTGAGGAGGTCAAGTGCTGTGGCCGCCTCCTTGCTACTTGCCGTACTCGTCTGGCCATTTCTTGAGCTCATGGATGCACTATCCGCCATCATGACATCAGGAATGTCCTTTGATTTGGAAATCGGAAGCCCGCTTTCCTCTTGCATCATTGCAAGCCTCACGGCAGCTATGGTTTGGGCAGTAGCGGTATTCTTGCCAGAATATTAGGGAAGAGCATTCTTGGTCTTGGTTGGTTTGGACGCTCCATGCCTTCCCAGAGGGACATCGGTTTCGCTCTGACCATTCTGGGCATATTGGGTGCCATAACGACATTGCTATTGGGCCTTTATTGGGCACCATTGGTCGACCCAGAATCATGGAACGCTCCCGAGGCATATCGGATTCTATACTGGCACGTTCCCTTCGCTTGGTCCTCATTCTTAGCCTTCTCAATGTTATTTGTAGGTGCGATTTCGTGGTACAGAAGTAGGAGCGAGTGGGGTTGGAGGTGGATTTCAACGGGATCAGACCTAGGGCTACTTTTCGGCCTTGGCGTGGTGACTTCAGGACCCATCTGGGGCTCCGCGGAGTGGGGCGTCCCTTGGGACTGGGGGGACTTGCGCTTGAACACGTTCGCACTACTAACCGCAGTTGCCTTTTTCCTGGTCCTCTCTAAGAGGTCTCAGCCAGATGGCCAAGATACCAGGGACACCCTTGCTGCCATAGGGCTGTTCGGATTCGCATTAGTGCCAATCACAGCGATTGCAACCACATGGTACCAGGAGAGACATCCAGGAGTCGTTGTGGTAAACAGTGAAGAGTCAGGCCTAGATCCTCAGATTCTTTCAGTCCTAATATTCGGATTCGTTTCTTTCTTACTCCTATTCATCGGTTTAGCTATTCTGACCGACTTGGTTCAGAAATTGGAGCAGAGACTTGAGAAACAAATGTTAGAGTTGGACGAGGAGGTGGCTAATTGACCGGAGAAGTTGAGCTTTATTCTGCCTACGCCGTCCTTTCATTTCTGATTGGGTACTACGTAAATAACATCAGGAGAAGATTATTGGAATTGGAATCAAGAATTTCCGAAACGCCTCAGGAAAAATAGCCAAATTTCACGATTATAGTGGCCTGTCGGCCATTGGTAACCCTTCTAACGGGAAGTCGGGGCGGCTTATCGAGGATTGGCATGTCAAGCGGAGCATTTTGCATTGTTTGCGGCGCTCTCCCGCCGCTAACTTCGGATAGGCTGTGCGAGACCTGCCTCAGGGCGAGAGTGAAACTTTCCACAATGCCAGAAAGAATACAGCAAGACAGATGCTCCAAGTGCGGCTTCTTCGAAGTAAGGGGCAGATGGACAGAGATTGAGGGGGATAGTCTGGCAGATCTGAGAATAAGGGAGAACCTGATGGTGGAGGACCGGTCAAAGCAAGTTTCGGTAAACTTCGCAGTCGAGCCAATAGACGAGAGGACTTCGAGACTTCACGTGGATGTTGGAGGGGTCGTAGAAAATCACGAGTTCTCCGACTCACATTCCGTGCTCCTCCAGACCAGCAACGCAGTATGCCCCACCTGCACTAGAAAGGCCGGCTCTTACTTCGAGGCAGTAATGCAGCTGAGGTCCGCAGGTAGGAGGCTCGGGGAAGAGGAATTAGAGTCCCTGAGGTCGACATTGGATGAAATGCTATCTGCGATGGAGCCCGATCCGATGTTCTTCATCTCCGAGGAGGGCAAAGTTACCGGGGGATGGGATCTGAAACTCGGCTCGAAGGCGATGGCAAGGAGATGGGCCAGGGACCTAGTCAGGAAGTTCGGGGGAACCGTGAAGGAGACCTCAACAGTAATCGGTGCAAATGACGGAATCGAAGTGTCAAGGCTGACCCTCAGCTACAGAAAGCCAGCTTATGGGATTGGGGACATCCTCAATTTCAGAGGTTTCCTGTGGTTGGTGGAGAGCTGGCAGAAGGAAGGTCCAATATTAAGAAAAATGAATAGATTCGAAAGATCAGGATTCTCCTGGAGGGATATGGAGGCTAGCTCAGTGGTATGCTCATATCCAGAACAGCACGTGGTCAGCATACTCAACAGGGACAGCTCAGCAGCAGAAGTAATGGATCCAATCGACTTCAAAGTCGTCGCAGTCGCTCTCCCATACGATGATGACGGAAACTCAGATGAGTTACGCATCGGATTCATAGAAGACGAGTGGCTCGCAATTCCTGTAGCCGGAAGGGGGGAATCGAATTGACTCCAGATGAGATACAGTCCCTGATAGGTAAACTAGACTCTGCCGACATGATAGGTTTCACTAGGGGATTCGTCGATGATTTCGAGAGCGCCTTGAAATCCGATATCGGCTTAGATGG
>DAFQ01000036.1:6962-7942 GCA_002497985.1 Euryarchaeota archaeon UBA4 | reverse complement strand
GGGGGATCCCTGGTCTACAGGACCCATACGCTATGGACTCTGGGCTTCTTAGTCACCTTCACAATTGGAGGCATCTCAGGGATGTTCTTCCCATCTATCGCAATGGACCTGCATCTGCACGAGTCGTACTTCGTGGTAGCCCACTTCCATTACGTTCTTGTTGGAGGGACGGTATTCGGATTCTACGCAGCCATCTACTACTGGTTCCCCAAGATGACTGGAAGGATGATGGATGAGCGTCTAGGGGTCATTCACTTCCTGACTGGCTTCATCTCCTACAACGCACTGTTCTGGCCAATGCACAGGCTCGGAGTATGGGGAATGGCCAGGAGGCATCACACATACTTCGTTACAACAGAGGAGGCGATGGGTGCACTCCCGATCGAGGCAGCTGGTTGGAACATGTTCATCTCAGTTTCAGCATTCCTGTTCTTCTTCTCCAACTTCTTCCTTGTCGCGAACATGATCAAGACGGTCATCAGAGGGGAAAAGGCCCCTGCCGACCCCTGGGGCGGATGGTCTTTCGAGTGGATGACTGCATCTCCCCCGCCTACTCCGAGTTTCGACCCACACAATCTACCAATCCTGAGGGACGCGAACGAGCACATAGCCAACGAGCCTGGTTCGCTGGGCAGGCTATTCAACAGGCTGATGGTTAGTGAAGACGAGGAGGTGGCACATTGAGCGATCATGATGAACACCATCACCCGAGCGCCTGGGGACCCCATGACTGGGGTCACGGGGCGCCTCACAACTCATGGTCGCCATTGATCATGAGCATAGGATTCGGAGTATTCCTCTTCTCATTGGCAGGGGTCTTCGAGTGGGGCGAGTTCATGGACGCCAGTTATATCGGGATCATCATAGCTGGTCTCGCTATCGTCTTCTTCGGACTCTCGGTTTGGTGGAGGCAGGACTACTCCTTCGATGGCGGATACGAGCCTTTTGCAACAGGCACCCCATTCAGGGGAATAGAGATC
>DAFQ01000036.1:0-6577 GCA_002497985.1 Euryarchaeota archaeon UBA4 | reverse complement strand
TTCAGCACCTACATGAGGTACAGGTTCGGAATCAGGTCCTGCGGGACGGTTTTCGAATCGGGGGAATGGGTCGAGGGGGCGTCTGTTGTCTGCTTCGAGCCGGCCAGCCACCTGATTGCCTCTAGCTGGTTCCACATAGCACCAGGAGCAATCAACACATTCGCGCTGATCATCTCTTCGTTCACCGTAGTCCA
Organism: Euryarchaeota archaeon UBA4; assembly: GCA_002497985.1. Lineage (GTDB taxonomy): Archaea > Thermoplasmatota > Poseidoniia > Poseidoniales > Thalassarchaeaceae > MGIIb-O5. The sequence continues at coordinate 6,383 of DAFQ01000036.1, read as the reverse complement.
GGCTCTTCGCTACGCTAGCAAGGTGGACATCGACGAGGACAGGAGGAGGAAGCTAGTAACCCGGTACCTCGCTTCCACCTGGTGCCTAGCAGTTCTATTCCTGACCCTGAAGATGGTGGAGTGGTTCATAGGATTCCCACTTCCAGAGTTCCTCGCAGAATACAACCACGGAGACACGATGATTGCCTCCCTGTACTCCGAGGGTTACCTGATCAATGCCGAGGCATACCAGCACCATTCCTACGACACCCACTACCTTGCTTCCCACGGGCACGGACTGGACCATGACTCAGCCCTCTACATGATGATGGAAGAGGGGACTCACTCAGGTGGGCAGATGATGGCGAACATACGCGTGAGTTCGTCGACTTTCTATGTCACGACAGGGACTCACGGTGTTCACGTACTGGGTGGAATCATTGGACTGACGTACATGACACTCAAGGCAAGCAAGGGCGGATACACGCCCGACAACGCTGTCTCCATAGAGTACTTCGGACTCTACTGGCACTTCGTGGACCTAGTATGGGTCATCGTCTTCCCGTTCTTCTATCTGTACTGAGGTGAAAAAAATGGCACACTACACAATAATGGGACGCGATCCCTACTGGATGAACTTCTACGGACTGATGATTCTCACGCTTATCGAAGTGGCAGCAGTGGGATTCGAGCTACCAGAAGAACCGATATTCATCTTCAGCAATTACACTCTGATGATACTCGTGGTGATTGGAATACCCAAGTTCATCATGATCGCTATGATATTCATGCATCTTTACGGTAGCCCAGATTCAGGGATACTTACTGTGACGGCGCTATTCCCCGCATTCTTCATCATCATCATGGTACTCTTCATCGGATTGACCCACCCAGAGGCAACTACGGGCCTTCCAGCATGGTGCAGACCCGGTAACTACGGGCTCTGAATGCCAAAAGGATTCATGCATAACGTCGTCCTCGCAGGGCTACTGCAGACGTCGCTTAGCCTGGTATAGCGCCGGATTTGAAATCCGGTGTCCTCGTGACTCGGGAGTTCAAATCTCTCCGTCTGCGCCACTATTCGTTTGGAATTGAGGCCGCGCCCCGGATAGATAGTTGGTCTTCGTGATAAGCCATGGAGATCGGAGTGGTGAGCACTGCTTCTCCATCCACATTGACGAACATAGTGGGATTGTGACTATCATTGCTGGGCTCCCCGTCCTCCCCCAAGGCGCGGACCTCCAGCCTAGTAGCGTTCCTCATGCTTATCTTCCCCCATTTCCCCACGTGGGTACCCTTCTCCAATGGTCCCATGACCAGTAGCATCTGCAGCTTGCTCAATCCGAAGGCCATCAACAATGACCCGTGCCCCTGTGTGGGATATGCCCCCGGTGTGACTTTGAATCCGCCACCGAACGTCTGGCACTGACTCATGCAGAACAAACCCGAGAAAGTGAATTTCTGACCTGGCTCGTCATCTATCTTGATCCAACCCGGTTGGTTCCTCCAGCCGAATATCGCCCTGATTCCAAGAAGCTGGTACTTCAACTGCCCTCGGATCCACTTGAACTTCCCCTCATTCTTCATGCGGTTTACGGCTGAGGTGACTCCGCTGTCAATCTCAAGGAAGCTCCATCTGACCATGTTCCCGCTGACCTCGGGCTCTCCGTCTACCAGATGGTGCTCTGGGTCAGGAATCGACTTGTGGCCCTTTGCGGGCGGTCCTTCGACTCTGAACGCTCCGACCCTCCTATCGACTCCACTGACCAGTATGTCGACTGCTCCCTGCATCTCAGGGAATTTGTTCCCCTTCGGAGTCGGTATGCCATGGGCCCTGGCGTAGTCATTCCCAGTTCCTATTGGTAGTATCCCCAGAGTTGTACTGGATCCCCTGAGGCCAGAGGCGACCTCGTGAACCGTCCCGTCCCCTCCGACGGCCACGACTAGATCGTGATCACCGCTAGAGAGGCTGTGTGCTATCTCCGTGGCATGGCCGGGGTACTGCGTATTGTGAAGCTCCACCTCGAAGCCTGCTTCTGCCAATGCAGGCTCAAATTTGTCCCATTGTTTGGCTGAGAGGCCGTCTCGGGCCTTGGGATTCAGTATGCAGGCTATTCGGGTCATGTCTGCTCCAGCGAGCGTCTCAGACTTGAATTCTGCCGAAGCAAGCAATGATGAGTGGGGATTGAGTGGAAAGCATCGTTCGAGATGAGTGAAGAGGGCTCTTTCATGAGGCAGGCGCTGAGTTTAGGCGCTCGAGGTGGATTCAAGGTAATGCCCAATCCACATGTTGGTTGTGTCCTAGTGAAGGACGGCGAGGTTGTCGCCGAGGGCTGGCACGACCACATAGGAGGACTTCATGCAGAGCAGATGGCGATTGCCGATGCGGAGGAAAGGGGAATAGCGACACAGGGATGCACTGCATATGTCACTCTGGAGCCATGCAACCATTTTGGAAGAACTCCTCCCTGCACAGAGGCGCTTCTCTGGGCAGGAATTAGTCGTGTAGTCATAGGTGCCATGGACCCAAACCCGACAGTCAGAGGCGACGGTGCTACAACCCTCAGGGAAAATGGGATTGTCGTTGATTGCGGTATTCTCGAGGAGGAGTGCGAGGAACAGATGCGCCCATTCATGAAATGGTGCAGGACACGAAGACCATTGGTTCTGCTGAAGGCTGCAATAGACACCAATGGGAGGATTGACTGTTCTCCTGAAGAGGCTTCGGCTAGGTTTTCTTCTGCTGATTCTCTTGGTTTGGTACATGAGCTGCGTGCTGAGTCAATGGCTGTACTAGTGGGAGTCAATACGGTGATCCGAGATGATCCTTCCCTCACAGTCAGAGGGCCCGATATCGGCCCTAGGTCTCAGCCCATGAGAGTGGTAATAGACCCCAATTGCAGAGTTCCGGACAATAGTAAGGTGATTACAGACGGGGGAGCACCCACCCTCCTAGTCAATTGCTCCGAGAATAGTGATTCAAATGACCCTGATAACGTTGAGAGGGTGTTCCTTGCGGATGACGATGGCGAGCTCTCCGTTGGGCGAATTCTGGATATGCTTGGGGACCGTGGGGTCCAGCTTCTCATGGTGGAAGGGGGTGCTGACACTTGGAGGAGATTCTTGGAGGCGAAAGAGGTGGACATCGCTCATCTCTGCAGATCCCCTGTGGAGCTCTCCGGAGATGGGGAGTCATTCGATGAGAGCGAGCTCTCTGATGCTGGTCTGTCCAAGACCGAGTCATTCGATTCCGGTGGGGACGATGTCTCGCGCTGGAGCAAGTAGTGGTGGGCGATACAGGATTCGAACCCGTGTCCTAGCGTCCGAAGCGCCAGATGATATCCAGACTACACCAATCGCCCAGCCATTGACGATGGCCCCTCCATTTTCAATCCGACGGATGGCACACAATTACCATTCTAGCCAGACTTCGATGGACTTTGATGGGGGATTTCAGAACTACCCTCCATCCTCTCTGAGCTATTAGTTCCTCCAATTCAGACCATTTCTTACCCATTACGATGAACTCTTCCTCGGGATTCTGAGAGAGGACCTCGGGGCCAGTCGGGAGCATTGTCGAAATAACGCCCTCTGGATCAACCTCCCTAGCTGATGAGAGTGCGGACAGGAAAAGGTCCAGTCCATCTTCGGACTTCCATGAGCTTCTCCCGTATGGGGGGTCAAAAGCAAACACGCAATCGCTTCTCCTCCCCCACGTTGACCCAATTTCTGAAGCGTTGCACTTCTCTACCCTGTAATCGGCCCCTACCCAATCCAGATTCTCCCTTGTTCCATTGACCATCCTTGAATCGAGATCGCTTGCTAGTACACCTAAACCCTGTAATGCAGCCTCTATCACTATCCCCCCTGTTCCGCAGAATGGGTCTACAACCTCTCTGATCTCTCTGCCTGGCCTATATCCGAGTGAAATGAGTAAACGGGCCTGTCTCGGCTCGAGTGATACGGGTTTGAAGAATGGCCTATCTGTCGGAGATCTTCCTGAATAGTTCTCCCTCTCCCAATCTGGGTTCCTTATTCCCCAGACAGCTATTGGATTTGCTTCTACCAAGGGATCTGGGTGTGCTTCTCCCTCGGTTCTACCAGCAATGACGACCGAGATCTCGATTTCTGGATCCCCTAGGTCAACAATATTGTTTATCGAGGATATTCGGGCCCCTGCCTCCTTCTCGATATCCTTGCTTGAGACGCCATCTATTCCGATTCCTATGGATCTTGATCTTACGGCGAACGTTCCTGGTTCCATGAACTCAGCCGACCATTCTGAGATTGCCTCTCCGATCTGGGATGACGTGACGTCTTCAGTGATGGTAAGGCTCGCGGGGTTTTCAAGTACATCATCAATCAATGCGGCTCTAGAAATTCTTGAGTGTGTGTTTTCCTGGAGGGGGATGTTCACCACCCTCGGGTGGAGGACCTCTATTTCGCCCATCAAAGACTTTGATTCCTCCCTGAAAAGCCACGGATGCCAACCGTTGCCAACAAGCGTGAGCATCTGCAAACGTACACCTCCAATTAGTGCGCCGAGGACTTCAACCCTAAATGCCTCGACCGATACCAAGTGCCGCAGATGCGGGCGGAGGCGAGTAAATGGGCTGCAATTTGAGAGATTTAGCACCTGCTAGGCCAATAGATCTCAGTGATCTGTCGGGACAGAGGGTGGCTGTTGACGTCTTTCTCAATGCATATCAGTTCATCACCTCCATGACAGGAGAAGATGGGAAGCCGCTTTCCTACAAGGGTAAGCCTGTTTCACATCTGATGGGTTTTCTGGACAGGGCTTCAATCATGGTTTCAGAGGGAATTGATCCTGTTTTCATTTTCGATGGGAGACCTCATGACCTGAAGAGGGAGACTCTGGACGGCCGTAAGGAAAGGAAAGTGGAAGCAGTTGAGAAGTGGGAGGCGGCAGTTATGGAGGGCGATATGGCAGCAGCCAAGAAGCTTGGACCGCAGACTGCTGAGTTCAACCGGGAAATGGTCGCTGAGACGAAGCGTCTTTTCGATTGCATGGGACTGACCTGGCTAGAAGCGCCCATGGAGGCCGAAGGAGCCAGTGCTGTCAGGTGCAAGAGAGGCGAGGTCGGGGCAGTGGCTAGTCAGGACTGGGACACCCTACTCTATGGGTCTCCCGTGATGGTCAGAAACCTGACTGCTCACGGAACTAGAAAGTTTGGCAGGGTGATGCAGGCAGAGAAGATTGTCCTTTCCGAGATGCTCGAGGATTTGGGCATAACTCACGAACAGCTTGTAGACCTGGGGATAATGATTGGAACCGACTTCCACCCGGGATTCAAGGGGATAGGGCCTAAGACAGGGCTCAAGCTAATTCGGGAGCATGGAAATCTAGAGTCTGTGGCGGAAGTCAAAGGGCACGAAGTTCCCGAAAATATTTCTGAAATAAGGTCACTCTTCCTTGATCATCCGGTCGGTGCTGATCCCCTTCCTGAATCAACAAAGGCTGTCGAGGAGGACATGAGGGATTTCCTACAGGATGAGATGGGCTTCTCCGAACAGAGGATGAGGAGAGCCCTGGATAGGTTGGGGAGTGTTGGCAGACTGAGATCAAAGAGCAGGCCTACTCTCTTCGACTTCTGATTTGTTGCGGCCTCCCCGGGGACTGAGTCGCCCCCGGGGTGCCTGTCTCCGCTATGTCATACTAGACGACTGCGGGCCGAACGAACGAACGCAGCTGCATCAAAGGATGCCGCTGTTTTCTTGGTCATCGGGTATGCCATCGCCATCGTCGTCATCGTCGAGATAATCGTCGATTCCATCGTTGTCGTGGTCAAACTGACCGGTCATGTCCCAGCCATCGTTCTGCTCGAACCAGTCCGAGAGTCCGTCATTGTCGTCGTCAGTGTCGAAATTGTCGGTTAGACCATCGTTGTCGTGATCGTACCTCCAATTGCCGACTACGCCGTCAACTTCGTCGACGTCGAGGATGTCATCATTGTCATCGTCAGTGTCGACACCGTCATCCATCCCGTCATTGTCGTGATCGCGCGAGTAGTCCTCGCCGTTCGGTCCAATGTCGTTCCAGTTGTCAATGCCGTCGTTGTCGATGTCGAAGTCCACGTTGTCCGAGACGCCGTCGTTGTCGTGGTCGTAGATGTCGGTATTTTGGTTGCCGTCGTTGACTTCCTCTTGGTCGTCTATTCCGTCACCATCGTCATCATCGTCCTCTGCATCGTCGATGCCATCGTTGTCGTGGTCCTCTGGATTCGCGTCCTGGGAGTCTGGGATGCCATCATTGTCATCATCCAAATCCAAGTCGTCGGGGATTCCATCACCATCGTTGTCGTTCTCTCCGTTCTGATTCTGGTTGTCGAGCTGCTGGTTCTGCTGCTGGTCTGACTGTTGTGTCTGCTGACCCTGGCTGTCGC
>DAFQ01000010.1:16985-26031 GCA_002497985.1 Euryarchaeota archaeon UBA4 | reverse complement strand
GCCAGATTGCCTATGTTGGTAGCATAAACATCTAATGAGAACGAGTCGCCGGGATCAACGATGAATACACTACCATTGGATACCGGGGCCGAATCGAAGCTAGCGGCGATATCCCACCTATGGTCCTGCCTCGCTTGAAGAGCCACGGATTCAGATGATGTGACCCCAGGATCCCCTAGAGATGTTACAGTGAACTCAATCCACAAGGGCACTCCTGCAGGCGTGCTTTCGGGAAGGGTTACAGTTACCGGAATAGTAGTCAGGCTTCCAGAAGTAAGTCCGACTTGACCAATTGAGAATTCCACATCTACGCCCGGGTCACTGGTGATATTGGAGTCCAGTAAGACCGAGTAGTCAATGGAGTAAACGTCTTCTCCGTTTCCTGGATTCTCTAGCCTCAGGACTACGAGGGAACCCTCCTCTACTTCAACCAGATACGGTTGAACTTGTGGTGAAATCACAGTCACATTAGATCTGAAAATCTGCAAAACCTCCAATGTGATGATTAGGTTATGTTCTGAGGATTCCTGACTCGTATCTGAGAAATAGTGGAATGCTGGAGAAGCGTCCTCGGGGAGGTTGGCAAGAATAGAACCAGAAGAGGTTCCCCCCGGTAATCCGGACATGATCACCGAGTCCCCCGAGATCGAAAGATCTCCAGTTCCTTCCCAAGACCATCCCGGCATTGCCATTCCCATTTCAGAAAGAGACCATGTGATAGTTCCGCTGTCGGAAGGCATTTCAGAAATCACCGACCACTCTAGTCCATTCATGGGGACACTTCTGATGTGATTGCCAGAAACCACGTTCGAGGAATGGAAAGTCAATTGGATAGTCTGGCATGTCTCTTCTTCCGTTCCCGTGCCAACACACATGGTCAATGGCGTGCTAACGGAATCCCCTGCAGGGGCATCCAAAGGGACATCGAGAGTTGCCACTAGGGCCAACTCCTCGCCCGGACCTAGTATCAATGCAGATCTTTCAGCACCTCCCGTATCGTATAGTCGTAGGTCATTGCCCCAGGAAGTGCTATCCCATGAGAGAAGAATCTGATCTTCTTCTGCATTTCCTAGATTCTCGGCCATGAACCATGATTCTGCATTCTGCCCAGGCAGCCCATATCCGCTACTCTGTGCCGTTCCGTCTGGGCCTCTAAGTGAGAGCCCTCTCGTTCTATTTGCCTCAATTGGAAGGTTTGCGGATACAGAAACGTTCGAGTCTTCATCAAGAGTCAGTGTCAGAGATAGGTATCCAGAGTCCGAACCCAGGGCTTCCGATGGGGCGGTGATGACAATGTCGGGAGACCATGTCTGGTCCACTCCAATCTCGATATTACTGATGCCTCCTAGGGTGGAGTCAGACCAGGTCCAACCCTCTGGAAGTTCAGAACCATCCACATTGAGCGACCACGTCCCTGCGAGCCTTCCCGTGGACCTAACGGAGGGGCTAGCCGTCGTACTACTGCCCGGAGATACCCTGACGGGTTCAGTAGGAATTTCGAATGTTGCATTGTACGTGGGGACGATTGACACTATCTTGCTAGCGATATCATTGTCCGTCCTAGTCTGGGTCAAGTTCCCAAAGCTGTCCAGCTCCAGTACGAACTCATGATCTCCTAGGGGCCCCGACCATTCAACACTAAATGTGTCAAAAGATCCGGACCCTGATGGTTCAACAGGCTCTAGCGAGGTAAATGTCCTCCTTCCAATTTCTATCCCGTCAGCATAGAGAACCGCATCGAATTCTGAATCTATGGGGCCGGTCCCAGAGTTCTCGATAAATGCCGACACAGTCACTTCCTCTCCAGGGCTAGGGGAAGTTGGGTCCAACTCTATCCCCCCTCCATCAAGAAGGGGCCTGACGTCAGACCTCTCAAGTGACACAACAGTACTCCCTATGACGATGTCAAGTGTCCTATCCCCATCTATGTCAGCCATCGCGGGCGATGACCAAGTTCGATGACTCAACTCCAGCTCATTGGTCCATTCGGTGTTAATTGCAGATCCAGTACCCTCAGCTCCATCGAACGCCCAAAGGGATCTCCCATAGGCGACTAGAAGCTCAGGCTCGCCGCTTCCATCAATATCCATCCAAATGGGCGGAGAGACCGCTATTTCGTCATTGGGGGCCCCACTGCTCTGTTCAAGATCGCGGTGCCAAGCCTCTTCCGGACTAGAGCCATCGACATCGTGACAGCCCGTGACTCCGTGCCTAGCTGTTGCCGTCTGCCACCAAGTGACCCAACAGACTCTGTCAACAGTGCCATCATCATCCGTGTCAATAACAATGGGCGGTGCGTCAGCATACCCGTTTTCCGCCTGAAATGACCATATTTCAGAACCAGTACTGATCTCTAGTCCCCTGAATTCAGCACCGTCTATGGTGTTAGATCCATCTGCATCCGTAGGGATGGTAACAACAATTTCAGGGGTCTCATCAGCATCCAGATTTGCCACTACAGGACCAGGGAGTCTGATGTGAGGCACGTCGGAGTCCCCGTCTACGTTACTCAAACTAAGTCCGTCCCAGCCTGAATCTCCGGAAGTCGAATCAAGTCTCCAAACCCACATTCCACCATTCGTGTGTTCCGTGGTGGTCAGAACAACATAGCCGGTATTCTCGTCTGTCTGTGCAAATGCTGGGTCCGATGGATGACTCCCCTTGTCCAGTGTTTTCTCCCATAGTGTAGCGGGAGTTCCACTTGAGGGGAGGCTCAGTGCTACAACAACCGGGTCTCCACTATTCTCGTTAATTGTAGCCAGAACTAGTTCAGCGTCCCCATCAAGATCCAAGTCCGCAAGCAAAGGCTGCGTCGTTGGCCGGTGACCGCCAAGGCCATTCAGGGTGCTTGTAGGATCCCCACTTATCATCAAGTCGTCTTCTTCCCATGTCCAGATTGGCTGCTGCGAACTACCCGCACCAGGGTCCCATCCGGTAACCGAGCAGAATAGCCTTGGTGACCATGCATCAACATGAAGGGTCCCACTTTGGTCATAAGCCACTATTACCTCGGGCCTCCCATCGTTATCCAAATCCACAACCACGGGTGAGGACTTGACCATCTCTGTCGTTCCAAGGCTCACTTCCCACGCTAAATCTGAGTCCTCTCCCTCGATAATTTTCATGTAACTTTCACCGGATGCAGAGTCCGTTTGAACGAGGATTGTGTATAGTGAGTCTCCTCCGCACCTCTCCTCAGAGGATGGGTCAGTAGTCAAGGACGAAGAGAAATCGGCAATGGGCGTTCCGAGAGAATCAGTGCCTAATTGATCGGAACCAAACTCCCAGTTTATCGCAGGTTCTACGATTGATAGAAGGCCCCCTGTCGCAGAATCAGTGGAATGGACATGATGAGGGGGGACTGATGCCCTATCCGGCGTTCTTCCTGGCTGCGGCCATGGCTGATCGCCATCAGACCAAGGCTCATCCCCCGAAGTCATCATTCCTTCTGAGTCCTTGTTCAGTGCACCTCCTTCCGTCATTATGATGAGCATCGGGGATAGTGACATGGCTAGCATTATCGAAACAGCCAAGGTCGCTCCAAACTTATTGGAGGGGGGTTTGGTGCCAGCATCTACCGTCATCAGAGTCCAATTTGGTTTTCGTAACCCACTTGAACGTTCGCCCCATATTCTCACTCAGACCTACGGTCTGAGGCAATATAGGGTCCCGCCAGCCATTATTGCTCGTCCGTTGCGCTTATACAGGGGCGGCAGGTCGCCGGGTCGCACGGACTTCTCCTCCAGAGGCTTAGCCGATGATGGACGGGAGGGAAACCCCCCGTCCTGGCTGCCGGAGTGGTCCGTCGATTGAGGCAGGAAAATGTACAGTATAATTGAGCGAGAGGACACTATCCGTATCCCGGCTGAGTATATCAGAGAGGGCCACAGTTTGGAAGACCACATTGACAGCCTAGCAAATGACGCTTTCGAGGGCAGATTTGACTCGGACGAGAACTACACCGTTCTTACCTTCGATCATAAGCCCGTGGGAAGGGGGAGAATTATCCATGGTGATGGCGCCATCTACCAGGCCGTGAAGTTCAAGGCACTGCTTTTCAACATGGAGAACAATGAGGTTGTCGATGGCTATGTCTCCGATGTTTCTGAGTACGGTGCCTTCGTTAGGATTGGGCCAGTAGAGGCGTTACTTCACAAATCCCAAATTCTCGACGAGCCAATTCAGGTAAATATGGGCGTCAGGAGAATCGAGGGATCACAGACCGGCAAGCACATCGAGGAAGGCTCCCACGTTCGCTCCAGGGTTGTTTCCAAGGCTATCAATCAGAATGACCCCAGAGCAAGCAAGATTGGTCTGAATTGCAAAATGGACGGCCTAGGCGCAGCAGATTGGCTAAAGGAGACTGATTAGTATGGCAAAGCAGCCCTTCGCGTGCGGAGATTGCAATGCAATTCTACCTGATGGGGAAGGACAGTGTCATGTCTGCCCCAATTCCCCTGTGACCACTGATTGGCAGGGATTCGTAGTAATTCTCAACCCAGAGAGATCCGAGGTCGCAAAGAGGCTAAACATCACTAGGCCAGGAAATTATGCGTTGAAGGTCAACATCAGGTAGGTGAAATAATGCAAGTAATTGAAAGGAAAGACAATCCATTGCTAAACAGGGTTGAGATACGTTTTGTTTGGGACCACCCGAACACCCCCACTCCTAAATTGGAGGAAATGGTTTCTGCAGCAACAAAGGTGGAGCCGGGCGCCAATTCAGATTTGGTCTTCGTCAAAGACGTCAGTACGAGATATGGAATGCCTCGAACCACTGGACTAGCTCTTATTTATGGCTCAGAGGAGGCCGCATCTATCGAACCAAATCATATTGTAAAGAGGCATAATAGATTCAGACAAGCGGATCAAGATGATTCGCCAGTAGAGGAAGCTAGCGATGAAGAGGACTCTACACAAGAGGAAGGGGGCGATGAATAATGCCACAGGGGACGCCAAACCAAAACGCCAAGCACTCCAAGTATACGATTAATGGGGAAGGGAAAGATGCAGTTCTGGAAAGGGGCGAATCTTGCCCGACATGTGGCCCGGGCGTTTTTCTCGCCGTACATAGTGACAGGAAGTCTTGTGGCAAGTGTGGCTACTCAGTGAAGGCGTAATCACTCCAATCCCCGCTATTGGTCAGTACCCTGCTCCCCAATATTGAGATTCCAATGTTTTTCCTGTCTCGGACTTCAATAACTCCATCCTCCATCTTTCCGTCGTGTCTCCATCCAGTCCAGATCCAGTTCCCCTCACTGGTTCCGATAGAATCCATTACGGGCCCAGGCAATTTTACAATCTCTGGCTCCGAATCAAGATTGCTCATTATTCCAGCATAACGGCCACTCATCATAATCATCCATCCCGCCTTATCATCATGTCTGACTCCGATAACTCTCTCTGGCAACCTGAGGGTCCTCGACATCAGAGTAGTTCCATCACCTTCTGAAATCAATGAGATTCCCCCTGATTCAGACCAAATAACGATACCATCCCTTGTGTGGACCAATTCCGCTATTGAATCAACCCGGCTGAAATCCTGTAAGTCCGGCCATTGTGGGTATGGGGCCCTCCACATCTCTGTCGCTTCACCATCGATCTTGTAAATGCCAGTATTCAGAATTGCGAAGAACACTTTCCCATCTTTGCCAGTTACCCCCATCGGCTCACCTTCTATGTCTCTGGACCAGGTGTATGAGTCAGGCAGCACATCGGATGCAGTGGCCTGAGAGTTTCTTAGGAAATCACGTCCCTTCCCATCAAACAATTCGCCTTCTAGCGAGGTCGCACCCATGCACGCCTTTCTGAGGTCTCTGTCAACCCAGGTCCCAACCCAGGTTCCTGAACTTACTGTTCCAAATGTCGGCTGGGATGGAAATGGTATCGAAATCCCTCCCAATTGGTTTCCTTCGGAATCAATCCGCAATAACTCTCCCAGTGAACCAATAATCACTGACGTCGGATGACCTTTGTCAATCCGGACTGGGTTGAAACTAATCCCCTTCACGCCCTTTCGTCACAACCATCCCGCTTCAAGGTGTGGCTCAAAGCATTGAAGTGTAATTCGCCTTGCCATGGCATGGTCTCACTCATCCTCTGTTCGACTCTCGATGAAGCATCAATGAACTTGGCGCATTCATTGATTCAGTCCACAGATTGGGACGATGTGGAGGAGTATTCCCATGGAAGGGTGCGAAAGCACCCCAGAATGCCAGTGCAGATCCTGGAAATCGATCAGCTCCACATACATGCCGAAGGAATTGATTACACCCACGCGATTGAGACGGGCGAAGCAATCGATGAGGTACTGGTTCTTTCCAGACATGTTTCCTCATCGAACACCCCTGCAATTACTCTGCACGCGATTGGTCTGCCGGGTGAAACTCCCATGGGGGAGCCAGGTATTGCAGGGGGCGAGAGGGGGTTTGTCGTACCACCCTCACCTAGATTCGCCAGCCTCTACAGAAAGATGCTAGAACTAGCTCGAGATGAAGGCCTCCATGAGGAATTTGACTTGACAATGGAGACCACTCACCATGGTCCCAAACTAGAATCCCCTTCGCTATACATAGAGATAGGATCGACTGAATTGGAGTGGAATAGAAAAGATGTCGCAGGTGTTTGGTCTAACGTAATCTGTGATGTACTTGGGTTAAATGACGGTGAACCACTTGGAATCTGGGATGGCAATGGCTCGGTCATGGTCGGCTTTGGAGGTGGGCACTACGCACCACGCCACAAGGCCGTAGTTGAATCAGGAAACTTCTGGTTGGGGCACGTTCTGGCCAATTACTCACTCCGATTCGAGGTTAATGACGAGGACTCAGGAGAGCCCGGAGGGAATTGGAAAGAGTCAGTCGCTACTGCCATAGGTGCAACTCGTGCAGCATTCCCCGGTGGCGAAATATTCGCACATCTGGACAGGAAGTCTTTCAGAGGCTGGCAAAGATCTTCCTTAGTTGCATTTCTTGAGGAAATCGATGTCCCGGTGCTAAGGGGCAGGGACTTGAAACAAGAGTAATCGTGAAGGCTCTCCTGCCTCCTCGAAGGTAAGATGGCACTGTTCGGGCGACTCATCGTGGCATCGATGCCATTAGCTCCCAAGTTCATTGTTAAGCGGGTAGCGAAGAGGTATGTGGCCGGATCAGAGATGTCCGATGCCATCTCCACTATGCAGAAGCTTTCCAAAGAGGGCGCCTGTTTCACAGTAGATGTATTGGGCGAAGAAATCACATCAATGGATGAGGCTAATTTCTTTCTCGAGGAGTATACCGGGCTCCTAGACGCTATAGAGGAACGTGGGATAAATGCGGATATTTCGATTAAGCCGACGGCCTTCGGACTTCTAATTGATAGAGAATCAGCTTACTCCAATATTGAGTCAATCACCAGGAAGGCGCAGGAATGCGGTTCTTATGTGAGGCTAGATATGGAGGACAGCAGGGTGACCCAGGACACAATTGATGTAATGCTGGCAATGCACTCCAAGGGCCTAAAAAATATTGGAGTTGTTTTACAGGGGAGACTGCATAGGACCGAATCCGACATAGACTCAATATGTAGCTCACTGGGCGATGAATCAGATTTCAGAATTTGCAAGGGAATTTACCTAGAGCCAGAGGGCATAGCCTACACCAAATACTCCGAAATTGTCGATGCCACCAATAGGGCGATCACATCAATGCTGGACAAAGGGGCATACACTGCCATAGCATCTCACGATTTACCGGTAATCGAACATGCCTTGGATGCCCTGAGGGAGAGGGGGCTGTCTAACAAAAACGTCGAAGGTGTACGCAGGAAAGGACCAGGGTATGAGTTCCAATTCTTGTTGGGAGTGAGGGGGAACATCAGGAGGAAGCTGGCTTCCGAGGGCCACTTAACCAGAGTATACGTGCCATATGGGACTAGGTGGTACGAGTATGGAATCAGGAGACTCAGGGAAAATCCCGAGGTAGCAAGTCACGTTGTCAAGGCCCTCTTGATGCCATGGACTAATCGTAGATGAGATCTAAATTGAATGCAAGTACATTCTCCTAATTTCTGCAGCTACTCTCTTTCCTCTTAGGGTTCTACCGACACCAGTGTGGATGGCCCTTATTCTCCATTTCTTCCCATCTATTACCATCACAGTGCCACAAGAGAATACTTTCTCGGGATCACATTCCATGCTAGATGGTTTGCTGACCTCCCCTTCAGTCATAGTCAACCTAACTATGCAGGCGTCTTTCCTAATTGCCCACATCGACACTATCCCTCCGGCCTTTGAAGAATTCACAGACATTTTGTCCCCAACCTCGATTCTAGTGACTTGCCAATGGGCATCTTCAAACTGGAACAGATCCCCCTCTGAGATAACCTCATCACTGTCAGACTCAATCATTACAGAGGAGCTGTCCGCCCCATCAGAAAGAGTCGTCCTCACTGAGGTCGAAGATGGCGGCCTGAGGCTAATGCGATGCACGTTGGAACATCCGACACACCTCACTAGGAGGTCCTCGCCAGACCCCTTGTCAACACGACTGAGAATCTCATGCTCAGTCAACTCCAAGCATTCGGGGCATTCAGCGACATCGGCAATCGACTCATCTGCCCCGCCCATGCCCTCTCGGCCACCCTGTCTCTCTTGAAGCCACCGAGCAGCCTATTTTGATTAGTGACAACCCCTGCCGATACTCATGGAGGGGTCCTCAAATGGCTTCGGACTCCCTCAGATGTCCGAAAGGGAAATGCTGGAGAAACTACTTTCTGAGGATACAGAGAGAGGCGATGTCGAGCCCCCAATAGCCTCCTCAATAGGCGAACAGATGCTTTTGATGGGACTCAGGACAATGCCCAGGTCAATGAGGGCCAGGATTCGAGATATCGTTTCCAGAGTTCCTTCAGGCGATGTATTGCTCGTGGGAGGGGGAATCGGACACCTTTCTGCATGGCTTCTCGATTTGTGGTGCGGAGGGGCCTCCGAAGAAGAGAGGGGGAAATCCCGCAAACCCGATTCGTTCATCATAATAGAGGAAGGTGCAAGATTTGGGGTTATCATAGA
>DAFQ01000010.1:0-16604 GCA_002497985.1 Euryarchaeota archaeon UBA4 | reverse complement strand
TGGTCAGAGGCGATCGCCGAAGCCATGACCTGGTCCGTCGCATCCGCCTCCCTGCCCGAGTCAGCAAGACCCTCGTCAATACCGACTGGGTTGGATTTGGTCATCATCGACCTCCCTGATCAAGAGAGGCCCGGCGCCGCAAAATCAGCCTTTGAGATTCTAGCACCAGGGGGGATAATGATAGTGCCTGAGCCAGAGGTTCCAACTGGTGACGTGGGAACCCCCTCCGCCGATGAGGAACCCACTGAAGCACAGAGAAAGGTCATCTCATTCAATGAGTGGATAGATTTCATCAAGTCGGTCAGCGATAATCACACACTAGCATTCGTCGAACTCACGGGGGGAACCCTCGCCGTGGTTCGACGTGCAACCTGACTCTTCTCTACCAGTAGTTTTTCCCATGGCCCTGTAGGTCCTGTGTAAATCCCAATTTCGCCTTCAGAACTAGTGTTTCCGAATGAGTCGATTAACGCGTCAATATCTAGGAGGCCATATCCATAATGATCATCGTGACCACTCTGACCGTCTTTCATCTGGGAGTTTTCCATAATCCTATTCTTGACATCATCGATTGCACCCTCTCCACCTTGCACCCCGCCCCGTTGTAATTCTGGATGTGCCTGGAGAAGAACTGCGATAGAGCCCGAGACCCATGCAGTAGCAGCTGATGTGCCACTAGACCAGCCCCACCAGGCCCCATTCCCAATTCCACTGGCCATCAGAACTGGTACCTCATGCCCGGGCGCCACAATCTCGGGTTTCCTGTCCGGGTCTTGACGAGGGAGTATGGGGTTCGGCCATAGTCTTCCATTGTTGTCCCCTTGCGAACTTCCCGACCAGATGTCCCCCGTTCTGGTAATTCCTCCAACGCAGATGACACCATCGACAGAGCCAGGTGACTCGACATCTCCATCATCGTCATCCCCATCGTTCCCTGCAGCTGCAACAACGAAAACGCCCTCTTCAATCGCACCTTCCACGGCTTGCTCCAATGCGTCTGTGCTGAAGAGCCCGGAACCGAATCCCTGATCACCACCTAGGCTGAGCGAGACTATCTCAGCCCCCTCGTCGACGCACCAGTCCACTGCCTCTGCAATCGCCGAATCGGTTCCCGAGCCGTCGGAGCCAATCGCTTTCGCAACTATTAGGGAAACACCGGGAGATGTTCCAGTCAGGCTCCCATCGGCTGCAATGATGCCGGACATGGCGGTTCCGTGCCCTTCGTCATCGTAAGGCTCCTGCATGTCAGAAATGAAGTCCCTCCAAGAGACAACATTCGCATTTCTCAGGTCTGGGTGAGTGGTATCTATTCCAGTATCTACAATGCATAAATCGATGCCAGTTCCGTCAAACTCGGTGACATTATCGATCCCTGTCATTTCCCGATATTCGTCCTCCCACAAAAGCAGAGATGAGGCTGGCCCACCTAGTTGGACATCTTCAATCTGGGCCCATGTCCAGAGTCCGATAATTAGTATACTGAGAAAAATGACTAATCCAGATACAACGCCTATTACCCACGGCAGGGCATCCTGAAATATCCCCACATCTTCTTTTTCAATAATCTCACTGGGTTCTTCTGATGGGGTGTGGATCATAAAATGTACCACCTCTTGGCTTTCACCAAGCCTCAGACTTAGAGAAGTGGCTGACCACGGTGGTATTCGAGCTGCACGACGGGCATACTACCCTCGAGGGCAGAATGGTCGCACACTTGACACATGCATCCCCTGATTTCCCCTGGCCTTTGCATCCGGAGTCAGAACAACGAACCTCGATCTTCCCAGAGGGCCGCTTCGTCACGGGGGTCTCGCCCCCGCAGACAGGGCAACTTCCCTGAATGCTCTGCGCCACGGATGACGAACTCTCTCCCGCAACCTCCCTCGCCCTGGATGACCAGATCTGATGCTCCCCCCCTCCCAACATGAAGTGGGGGTACCATAGGACGTGCATTAGGAAGAAGTAGGAGGCTATTCCCGAGAAAACAAACAACACAGAGTAACCCAATACCCCATCCACTATCGGGGGCCTATCCGCTATTGCATGAGATCCCGACCAAGACATGACGTTAATCAGGACGGCCCAGATTGCAAGGCTCGAACTCCATGCGTGCAATCTGTGATCCTCCCATGCCCTCTCCACGACTCTTGGGTCGGGGTGGGCATGCCTCTCCTCAACGTGGACGTCTCTGGTTTCCACTACTGCTCGATGAACAACAAACCAGCAAATAAAGAGAAGAATGAGATTCGAGAAAACCACCCCTCCCCAGTCAGAAATTTCTGAATCGAAGGGAAAATCAGGTGAACTGGCATGTGAGAATATGAATCCAAGTTGAACTGCGAACATGCCCGTGATTAGGAAAAAGAAATTCTCCCTCATAATCGGAAATCTAATCCACAATAGGGCGATTGAGGATGCCCATGCCATCACCGAGAGCAGAGAGAGCATCCTGGTCCATTCGTTCAGGTGAAGGAAGCCACTGTCTTCACCGAGAATCCCAGACCTTCCCCAATCGCCACCACCGGCAAGCTCGCCGATTCCAAAGTCCCATGATCCTAGAATGATTGATGCCGAAGCAAGAAGTAATACGGACGCTTCATTGGCCCCCCATTTCATTCTAGAGATCTTGATGTGAAAAGAGGCCTGCTGAAGAAGAGTGTCAACAATTCCTAAAAAATCGTACTTCTCACCCAGTCTGGTCGGGAGCTCTATTTCGGACAATCTAACTATCCCGGTGGTTAGACCTTCAACTTCTGAAGCTACTGCCTCCCCGTCCTCCATGCTCATCGCCAAACGTCCGATGAAATAAGGGGCGCGCAAACACGCACGCCCATTCTCGGATTATTCCGGATATGGCGCCGAGACGGAGATTTGAACTCCGGAGGGATGAACCCACATGATTTCCAGTCATGCGCAATACCAGGCTATGCGATCTCGGCAGCAGCCTTCCGAGAACACGTCCGGTCTTGAGTTAATCGATTCATTTTCGTGGCGTAACAGCCAAAGAGGAAACCGTTCTCGCTGTCGATGCGCCACTGTGGCTTAGGGGTATAGCATCCCATTGGTAATGGGAAGGTCGGGAGTTCAATTCTCCCCAGTGGCTCCAATAATGCCCTCAATATTATCGCCATTATTTTGTATATAATTCAGTCCTTAATGGCGCCAATCGAGGTATTGAACCAATTGATTCATAATAGTGACAAGTCAAGCACATTACATGTCGACAGACCGCAGGAGGCTCGCTGGAGCCTTAGTCCTCCTGATGTTGCTTGCACCCCTAACGAACGCCGCCACTTCTTCCTGGTCCGGACCATCCACGGTTAATCCCGACGAGTCCGTCACCGTTTCAGGTTTCCAAGTGCCCGGAAATGCCACCATACAAGATGGGTGGCTCCATGTTACTGACTCGCAAATGGCCAGTGATACCGACTCCGGATTTACTTGGGAGGCGACCGATCTAGACTCCGGTGTTTTCTACAACACAGAGTTCACCTCAGGCGAAACAATCGCCCTCAAGGACGATGGCTCCAGATCAAACATAGACTCCTTCGACTCCGGAAACATCACCGTGTCGATGAATGACAGATTCACCTATACCCCTGGTTGGGAGAGGGTATACTCAATTTCCGAGGGGACAAATTTGACTTCCTGCAGCGGCGGAAATGGGACTTACCTCAGTCACGGTCCGGACAACGATTTTGACTCTTCACTGGATTCAGGTGAGATTACTGACGTGATATACTATTGCAGTGCGAACGCACTTTCTGATGTCGTGACGGGACTAACCGTGTCGAACGCTGGGTCCGGCTACTCCGCAGGAACCCTTTCTGCCTCTAGTGGCGGCGGATCCGGATTCTCTGGGAACTACTCAATCAGTTCAGGAATTGATAGCATCACGATTCAAGCAGGGGGCTCCAGCTATTCTGCTAACAACAGTATAAACATCATCTGCCCGGGCGCCTGTGGTGGCTCCGGTGCAACAGCATATGTCGGCACTGTGAGCAGTAGCGGCGCAATAACATCAGTCGTTGTTTCCAATTCTGGATCAGGTTACACATCTGACGACACAATCTACGTAATCCCTTCCGGGGGCAATGGCGCTCAGCTAGTTGCGGTTCTAGGAACTACGGGCCCAATTCATGACACAGAAATCATTTCTGGGGGCTCGGGTTACACCTCCGCCCCTTCCATATCCATCAGTGACACCTCTGGAACTAGTGGGTCAATAACCTCCGTTCTCGGTGGCTACTTCGACTACGAACTGACTGTTACCTCGGAGTCAGAGGGCTCGAACTGCGGCTATGGGGGGTACATGATAGAATCTGGCCTCGATGTCGATGAGGACGGGGCCCTCGACAGTAACGAGATATCGGCCACTGAGTACATTTGCAACGGCCCCAGACTATGGCAAGCAACTACACTTTCCGGGATGAATGGGACCCTGTGGGGTGACCAGATCAACATGTCCTACGGAGTCATTCCAGCGCAGTCGACTGAGGGGCTTGTAGTGGCTGCAACACTTCCGGGCGAGCCACTCCCTGCCGGCACCGACACTTTCCTCCTAACCGAAGCGGTAAGCGTACCAGAATCCTCCGAGATGAACTCCTTCTACATGACCTTCGATCACTGGTACCATCTTGACAGCACATCATCCGGAGGCGGAGACGGCGCATGGGTGGAATACCGTATCAGGAACGGTCCGACTGCATGGGGGGACTGGACATGGATAGCTCCAGATGGAGGCTACCCAAGCACTATTTCTAGCGATGCACCCTCCGTAAATGGGGCGCCCACCGGAACCATGCCCGTATTCGCTTCAACGACTCACAGCGGTTGGGTCTCGTCAAACATCTCCCTCCAGTCAATCAGCGGAATCACCTCGGCCACCCACATCCAGATGAAGTTCCACGTTTGGACTGATCCGGATGCGTCCAACGAAAGGCCCGGTTGGTTCATCGACAACATCCACTTCAACAACGATGGAGTTGACTATGGCGTCTGGCACCATGGATGCTACACCACCACAGCGACTTACTGCAACTACATGGGTAACGCATATGGGGCTCTACAGAGGACAATCGACCTGACAGGAACAAACAGCACCTCTACAATTGAGATAGACATGGAGTGGGACTTGTACGGCTATTACAACGACAACGCATGCGTCGAACTATCCCTGAACAACAACACCTGGACAGACATCTCCTCTTCCGGTTCATCCACCACAACGAATTGCGAGGACAGGGTCGGCGCAATCCCCGGCTATGGGTACTCCGATGCATCGGGAACAACCTATGGCCAGCAGAGCAACGGAATCAGAACCATTTCACTCGACATCCCTACCTCATTCAGGAACCAAGCCTCCGTCCATATGAGGATAATCGTCGATACCGATCAGTACACGCACTATGGGGGGAGCTATCCCGGAGACGAGAAGGAGGGTTTGACGGTAGACGCAATCAGAGTCGTAGACTACGCCGACACCGTTCTTTTCCAAGACTTGGTCGAGACTCCTTCATCCATGTTCCACTATGGGGTCAACCAGGGAGTCGACCAATGGACTCACTACATCTGGACAAGAGGCGTTCAGAGTGTCCATATGGGCTTTGAGGACAGCACCGCGAGTGATCCGGCAACCACAAACGCGGCCGGTTGGTCGAAGTCCGGATCTACTGGCTCTTGCGGCTGGCAGTATGGGCAACTCGGCTCAGCTTCAGGGGCTGGCACTCAAGAGCCCTCATTCCCCTACTTGTATGGGACCAACCTCAATGGGATGTATTGCAATGCCGCAGATGCATACGTCATCTCGCCCACATACTCTATACCAGCTAATGGGTCCACGGAGCTAACGTTTGACAAGTGGATTTGCACTGAGAACTACTGGGACGCAATCGGCCTCTACATCAAGGTAAACAACGGTGGATGGCAATACTTCGATCCGGGTATCGCTGGATGGTACGATGGCTCGGTGGGGTACTCAGGAAACGCGATGTACGGAAACAACGCTTGGATGAGCGGCGATTGTGGCAATGGGGGCGCTTTCGAGACTCTAGTCGCGCCACTGGATTCCTATGCAGGTGACGACCTTAAGTTCAGGTTCAGGATAGACACCGACACCTCCGTCCAATACGCAGGTGGCTACATCGACAACTTCGGCATCCTCCTCGCGAACTACGGAGAAGGAGGGGCTTGGCTAAGCCCATCGATAGACGCTTCGGAGATGGACGACTTCAACTTGGGATGGATAGACGTTACCGCCAGTATTCCAAATGACACATGGGTCCGCGGGACCTTGGTGGATCAGGCATCAGGCAACGACATACCTGGTTTCACCAATGTATCCTTCCCGATTTCGCTCGCAGGAGTCGATACAGCCACATACCCTCAGATCAGGTTGAAGGTTCTGATGGACACAGATGACGAGGAGTCCACACCACAACTGATGAAGGTTCATGTTGGTGGGAAGAGGGTTCTCGCAGCGTCTTCGTACAATGGTAACGGTTGGGACATGACTACTGGGGTCGAGGTCGTAGATGGCGTCATCAATGCAACATCTATAGCAGGAACGATAACATCCCAGTTCACTCCTTCTTCTAGGCCAATAAAGAGTGTAAGCCTGGGTGGAAACTACTCTGGAGGGATAATGGTGACAATCCTCGACTCAAACGGAGGGACTCTGGGCCAGTCTTCCCAGGGAGGAGTCGCTTTCACATATCCGCAACCAGGTTTCGGAGTCTCAGTAAGCCTTCCCACAAATGGTTGGATAGACAGGCTAGTGATTACCGCAGATTTCGCTGAGCCAGCCGAATCCCCCTCGATCGACGTCCTGAACGATGGGGTAACGGAGTGGTCATTCCCCTTCGGTTCTGACTACGGACACTATGGTTGGCAGTCTCTTATATCGGATGGATTGGATACGTTCACAACAAGCGAAACGATGTATCTGGACGGCTCCACTGCAACCACAGTCAACGTGAGGCTCCCAGCAAACAGTGTCGTCAACAACGGAATAGTATCAGTGGCCCCTGACTCTAACGGCTTTGAATCTCCGGTCAGCGTCTCGGTCGCAGGCGCTTCCCAGAGCAGCTCGTCATCCAGTAAGCCCTTCCACTCAATTATGGATTCTAGCCAGATAATGGCTATCAACTCACTAACTGGGACACACACCGATAGCGAAACTGGAAGGGTCTGGAAGGAAGTCCCAGTCAGCGTTAGCTCCAATACCGCCCAGACCGTCTCATTGACCAGGCTTGGTTTCAGTTACCTGATCTTCGAGAATGTTTCGGGACTCGGTAGCATGGTGTCGTCATATCATGATTCACAGACTCAGGATGACCCTCCTCCAGATGATGTCTCTATCCCAGTCACCATCTCAGCAGTCGCAGGCGCCGTTTCTATCGATGGCGACCTGAAGTTCGACTACGTCCTTACCAACAGGGACTTCCAGGTCCCCAACACTCTGTATCCCGATGGGGACTCGGTTGAGATCGTAACCGAGCACCACCATCTGGAGGACAACTCCATGATATCCCACATTACTCTGAAGGGCTCCGCCTCTGACGGGCAGATACTGATGTTCGAAGTAGAGAATAGCGCTGACGGCCTCTGGGGGCAAGGAGCAGGGGCAGTTACTTTCTCACAAACCTCAGGTAGCAGCGTAGCACCGATGGACAGTTCCTCAAATGTCGCCATAACTACTCACAATGATGGTTTCGACGATGTCTCAGTTCACTGGATATTCGACGTGAACTGGAACTGGGACGATGTCGACTCAATTCGTTGGGTCGCACAAGCTTACGACGACTACGGTGAGACCGTATGGCCTGCAGTTTCCCACAGCGGACAAGGTGGCTCTAAGGCTGTTGAGAACGATCTGCAGATAGACTCATTCGAAGTCAGGGACGAATTTGGAAGGCTACTTTCAAACCAATACTCATCCTTCTACCCCTTCCCTGCCAAGGAGGGTAACGACCTCAACATCACCGGTTCAGTTAGATTCCAAGACTCTCCCAGTGCGAGGCCCGCCATGTCTGACTTCCAAGTCGGTCTGAACATGTCCGGATCACTATTCTCTCTGACCGTTGGCGACGACGGACACTTCGGTGGAATCGTGACTCCTGACCCGGGTCTATCGCAAGTCACTATCTCTCCAATGATGCTGTCAGTCGGGCCCACTGGGTTTAGTGTGGGTGCCGAAGACGTAACGGGGGTCCCTCCCCAGATCACGGTTACCATGGACTCTAACCCGCCTGTTGCAGGCCCAATGCAAGTAAACACCCCAACAGGACTTCAGGATGCCCATGCCAAGGTATGGGAGCCAACCGCGCCACTTTCTATATTCGTCACAATTGACGAGGGGGAGGCAAGGGGCGAATCCCTCACAATGAGATATTGGAGAGGCAGTGTTGATGACGCAAACTCAGATGGTGTGGCAGATGAATCGGAGTACATGTCACAGTCACAGCCCCTTTCCTCTGGAATGACCGGTCAGCAGCAGGTGAACTTTGTTTCAATCGACGTTTCGGCTCAGGAATTCAATAGTCCAGTCCACCTCTATCTGGAGGGAACAGACTGGGCTGGACTTTCCTACCAGGACGGATACACGGGAGGTGGCCCAGGGGCTGAGAATTCGTGGGCTACTGTTATCGTTGCAACTGATGAACCCACTTCCATTCTCTCTTCAGGTTACGACCTCGACTCTGAGATAGGGTACCTACTTGCAGGGGTGCAGCATACATTTACCATGCAGATTGACGAGGCAAATGGGATAGACACCTTGGATAACGTTACCGTGATGCTATGTGGAGATGGCCCCACACAGGTGGGCAAGATGTCCTATGATCCATCAAGAGGCACACTATGGACTGCCTCTGACAGTCTGGTCACGCCAATTGGAGTACAGACCCAGCAGATCACATCGGCCGTAACCCAGTTGTCAATCCAGTTCGAACTGTCCTGGTACTACCCGTGGGACCATGACGACCCCGAGACTGAAGAATACGAAGGACAGTCTAGTTGCAAGCCAAGTGTTAGCATTATGGACGATCTAAATACAGTTGCATATCAGAATAACATAGGCGAGCTCTCATGGGATCTGGATAACAGATTCGTTGCAGTTCCAAGCGTCCTTTCGGACCTAACAATGCCTGTGATGGAGAACGACGGAGAGTCCCTTTACTTGAGGCAGGGTGACGAATTCACCATCGATGGTTCCGTCTACTATGCCGGCTCCGGTGTAGTGGCATCTGATATCCCTGACGATTTGATGGTGGAGGCGATGGTTGTCTATGGGACCCAAGAGGTCATAGT
The DNA here is from genome assembly GCA_002497985.1 of Euryarchaeota archaeon UBA4. GTDB lineage: Archaea > Thermoplasmatota > Poseidoniia > Poseidoniales > Thalassarchaeaceae > MGIIb-O5. The sequence continues at coordinate 7,295 of DAFQ01000010.1, read as the reverse complement.
GACCTCGGGAGTCGAGTTGGACGGATCATTCTCAGTGTCAATGGTTCTTCCTGCTAGAGTCCCTCTGAACCCAACAATGGCGGTTCAGACCGATGTACTGAACATGAGGGGCGAAGGCTCCTCAGTCACGAATAGTGACGTTTCCATAACTGTAGACAGCAAGTCACCAACTGCCCTATTCGATCAGATGGCATACCCAGACTCCTCCCTGACAATCATCGAGTCTGATCTCGTGGACGATGTCACAGTCACAATTACAATGAATGATGAAATTGGAATGGAAGACGGCCCCTTGCAAGTCGCTTGGTATTACTTGAGAGGAGGGATCCAAGTTGCGGGAACTGAGGATACGGGGGAACTACAACTCATCTCCGAGGGAGATGGAAGTGCGGTATACCAGGCGCACATCGACTTCACCCCACTCAATAGCATGAAGATCGAGCAAGGCGATCAGATAGCATTCTACGTGACGTCAACCGACAGGGCTGGAAACGAGGTCTCAGGGCTGGGGAGTGAGCCTGCACCTAGGATCCCCACATTGAGGATAATGGAATTCCTCGGCCAGTATTCGCGCTCAATTGTCAGTACGGGAACCCCGCTGATGGGGGAGACGGTCAAGATAGACACATTCTGGGAGAATCTCGGCAAGAGGGACGGATTTGTTACAGTCGGGCTGTACGAACTCACTCTGGAAGAGGGTGCAGATGGAATGCTGGAGCAGAGGTGGCAGGCATCTGTGACGTCACAGTCAGGAGATACCGAGATAGATCTGCCCGCTGAGACGACAAGTGTCAGGGCCACGTTCATGTGGGAGGCAACGTCACCCGGTCAGCCAGACCTATATCTCGTCATCGACATCGACGGCGATGGTCAGCTTACAGAGATCGACTTCGCAGCCGCAAATACGCCAATTACCGGAATTAGTGTGGTTCCACCGCCTTCATCGGATGAAGGCTCGGACTCATCCATCATGATCATCGGAGTGGTAGTAATTGTGGCCATAGCCATGATAGGATTCTTCATGTCCAGAGGTAGGGGCGATGACGACTACTATTATGACGACGAAGATGACGACTACTACGAAGATGAAACATGGCAGGCTGAAGAAGACTAGCCGGAATGGCCCCTTTCTGCACAGAACCGCCTCCGGGCGTCAGCTATACCTTCTGTGTTTATAGGCTAATTTGAAGGCTTTGCGGACGAGGAAGAGATTCCTCGGGATGGGATTGCGTGACGGAGGATGGCGATAGCTTAACGATTGACGAGATGATGGAAGAGGTGGAGGAGCTGAGGAATCTGGTGAAAACCCTCCTCACGATAATTATGGAGGAGTCCGACGGAGTTCAAACAGGAGCAGCACCATCCATCCCCAATCAACCGAAACGTGGATACTGCATGTGAAATACTACTCCCCTTCTGGAGTGGACGTGAATGCTGAGTCAGCGGCCCTTGGTATTGCAGGGGTGATGACGGCAGCCTTCCTCGTCCTCCTAATGGTTCCTTCCGGCGACGCCCCAGAGGTAGAGGATTGGGAAATCACAACTGTTTGCCTAGAAGGCCATAACGGACTAGTGACTCACACCCATGTATCTCTGAGTATAGAGATAGACGGCGAGCAGTATCCCGTGGGCCCGAATGTGGGCATTTCAGACTCGATGTGCGAAGGAATGAGGGGTATCCACACCCATGACGACTCAGGCACATTACACATAGAGACACCGAGTCCCATGGATGCGCCGCTAGGGGCCTTTTTCCAGATATGGGGAAAAGAGTTCAGTGAGAGCCAGGTCATCGACAGCATCGTCGACGAGAACACCGAGATAGTCATGTACGTCAATGGGGAATCTTCCGATCAATTTGGCAGTTACTCGATGCAAGACGGTGACGTCATAGAAATAGTGTACAGAGACAAATGACTAGCCCTTTATCACAGCAAAAGGCCTCAATCTAGCAACTGGTCTAGCTAGGTCGGCCTTTGCTGTCAAATCAATAACGCCATCAACATCCTTGTATGCCTCAGGGGCCTCTTCTGAAAGGACGTTCGGAGTCTTTGCATGGACATGAACCCCGCGCTCCTCGAGACTTCTCAATAGCTCCGCTGAGTCTATTTGGTTCCTGGCAGCAGTTCTTGACATCCTCCTCCCAGCGCCATGGCACGAGGAAGAAAAGGCCGAGTTGGATCCACTCCGCGGTCCAGCCAAGACCCATGATGCAGTCCCCATGTCCCCTGGTACTAGAACCGGCTGGCCGACTCCAGAGAAACGTGATGCAAGCTCGGGGTGATCGCCTCCCAATGCCCTAGTGGCCCCCTTTCTGTGTACACAGCATGTGCATGACTTTCCATGCACCGAATGATCTTCGATCTTTGCAATATTGTGGCTAACGTCGTAGACGACGTCGAGATCCCCATCCCTTCCAAATCTCCCTCGTAATACTTCTCTGAGTCTATGCGTAAGTGCTGACCTGTTCGCGAATGCAAAGTTCCCCGCAGCGCTCATCGCATCTAGATATGAAGCCCCCTCCCGACTGTGTATCGGCGCTGCTGCTAATTGCCTGTCAGGCAGGGAAATGTCCCATTCACTGGAGTACCAATTGTTCCCTTGCTGTTTGTACTTCGACTCAATAATGGCAACATGCTCGGAACAGACCTGATGCCCGAGTCCTCGAGATCCAGTGTGAATCATGGCAGTAACAAGTCCCTCGCGTAAGCCGAAGGCCGAGGCTGCCCTCTGATCGACTATCCTGTCAACGACCTGCAACTCAAGAAAGTGATTCCCCGATCCTAGCGTTCCAAGGGACTTGGAACCCCTCTTCCGCGCCCTCCCTCCGACATCTCGCTCCTCGCTATCAAGAACGCCGTTGGATTCTATCGCTGAAAGATCGACCGACTCTCCTAGGCCCATTTCAACAGCAGCAGAGGCGCCCGAGCAAAGAATTGAATCCATTTCCCCGGGAGAAAGAATTACTCCGCCCTTGCTGGTAGCTCCCGAAGGGATGCAAGCTGATAGTTCAGCAGCTAGGGACTTCGCTTCTATTTCCTGGAGGGTGAGATCAGTCGAGCAAAGCCGGACTCCACAGTTTATGTCGAAACCGACCCCTCCCGGAGAAATCGCACCACCATTTTCCCCGAAGTCGATATCTGTGGCGACAACGCCGCCAATCGGAAAACCATATCCAAAATGCCAGTCGGCCATAGCCCAAGCCTCTCCAACAATCCCCGGCATTGAGGCGGTGTTGACAAGTTGCGAGGGAGACCTGTCATCGACACCCTCGCCAATATGCGATTCTTCCGCCACTAGGATCGCGTCCGTACGCATACTGCCATGCTTACGAATACGCATTCTTCCGGGGCCATCATTCTCGATGTGCTCCCTCCAAGTGGAATCCATGGCACCTCCTGACTATCCCCGGCTTTCAACGCGACGCACGTCTGACGACAATCGAATTCAAGTCGAACCCTACAATGCGGAAACAAGGAGCGACGCACGGTGACCTTTGGAGATATCGAGATACCCTTCTGGAAAGAGTCCGGACACCTCCTGCGTAAATGCAGAGTTTCTGGACTCAGGTTCTGGACTAGGGACGAGGAAAGGGACACCTGCGGTGACACCTCGGATGACCCTTACACATTCATCGGAAACCCAATTATCGAGGGGTTCGATTCAAGGGGGAAGAAGCTCAAGGACGAGATGAGAGAGGTCTTCCTGTCTTTCTTCGAGAAAAGAGAACATTCCAGAATTGACCCTTACCCGGTAATTGCCAGATGGAGGGATGACATTCACCTAACAATAGCAAGTATAGCCGACTTCCAACCTCATGTCACCAGTGGCCAAGTCCCGCCTCCGGAGAACCCACTAACAATCAGCCAACCATGCATCAGACTAACTGATGTGGCTGCCGTAGGGAGGTCTGGGAGGCACCTCTCCACATTTGAGATGATGGCTCACCACGCATTCAACAGGCCAAAAGAGGGCAATGTGATCTATTGGATAGATCAATGCGTAAGATTCTGTGATGAATTATTAGTTGATACGTTGGGAATCGATCCAGTTTCGATAACTTACGTTGAGAACCCTTGGTCGGGAGGAGGCAATGCTGGACCAGCCCTAGAGGTGATAGTTGGAGGTTTGGAGTTAGCAACACTGGTCTTCATGAGTCTGGAGGAGGACGACTCGGGGGAAATTGAAATCAAAGGTCAGAGATATAGTGAAATGGACTTACAAATTATTGACACCGGTTATGGCCTTGAGAGATTCTGCTGGGCAGCTGCCGGAACGCCAACGATATATGAGGCAATATATCCGGAATCCGTAAATTGGCTGAAAAAACTATCCGGATTTGATAATATCCTATCATCCATGGAAATTGATGTCAACATGGACTCCTTGCTAGGGGAGCTATCGAGACTAGCCGGGATACTGAATATCGATGTCGGGACGGACGCAGAGGAATTGTACGTCAACCTATCGGGGAGACTCTCAGAAAGCGGGATTTCAGTAACCGTTGAGGAGTTGAAGGGAGTTACGGAGCCCCTATCGTCGATTTATGCCATTCCGGATCACATGCATGCAATTTGCAATATGCTAGGGGATGGATTAGTGCCAAGTAACTCCAAGGCGGGCTACCTATCAAGAATGCTAGCCAGAAGAGTTTGCCGAATGAAGGACTCGCTTTCAATCCAAGTCAGCCTCTCCGAACTCGCAGCGCACCACATGGACTGTAACCTGGACATGTCTCCCTTTGCACAGAGTCGAGAGGGAATTCTGGCAATTCTTGAATTGGAGGAATCAAGGTATCATGAAATGCTTCGCAAGGGAGAGGCAGCAGTCAGAACCGCCCTCAAGGAAACGCCAAAGGATTCTGTCGGCGTTGACGACCAGACTCTCTTCAGACTTTCAGAGGAGAGGGGACTCAATCCCGAGATGGTCGTTTCCATAGCTAGGGGAATGGGTTGGAAAAACCTCTCCGTCAGAGTGGGATTTGCAGCAGATATGGCCGCAAGAAATGCCAAAATGACCAAGGCAGCGGCAAAGGCAAGAAAGAAGTCAGACATCTTCGTTCTGGGGGACTTTGGAGCAACGTCCACGGATTATTATGGCGATACAAAATCAACAGAATTCACAGCCGAGGTTCTAGGCTGCCTACAAGTTTCCAAAGAACAGCTTAGCTCTCTTTCCCTCTCATCCGAGGTAAGGGGCACTCCAACACACGCCATAATCCTAGATCGCACTCTTTTCTACCCAGAAGGAGGAGGGCAATTGGGCGATCAGGGAGTCCTGCAGCAGGGAGGTGTTTCTGCAAGGGTCCTGGACACCAGGGCACAGAATGGCATTGTAATACACCTTACAGATACAGGTTTGGATACTGGAACGATCAGGGGAGAGGTCGATTGGGCGAGGAGAAAGCAGCTAATGGACCACCACACGGCAATTCACATAGTCGGAGGCGCCTCTAGGGAATTACTCGGGCCACATGTGTGGCAAGCAGGATCCAGCAAAGGTGCGAGGTATGCACGCCTTGACATCACGCACTACTCCAGGCTTTCAAGGGGGGAACTCGACAAAATAGAGGATAGGGCCAACGAGGTAGTCTCGTCTAATCCTAGAATAGAGAAGATCCTCTTGGACAGATCAGAAGCGGACACAAGCTTCGGCTTCGAGATTTACCAGGGCGGACCTCCCAAACATCAGGAGATAAGAATCATCAAAATAGGCGACTTCGACACTCAAGCTTGCGGTGGAACCCATCATGACAATGCAGGGGAAGTAGGGGAATTGCGAATTATCAGGTCCAGTCAGGTACAAGACGGGGTAGAGCGTCTGCAAGTCGTGGCGGGAGAGACATCGAGGGAGCATGCCCGGCGGCAGGAGAGGATTTTGGACGAGGCATCCCAGACTCTTGGGGTGCAACCGGAAGACCTACCAAGAGCAGTCAGTCGATTTTTCGAGGAGTGGAAATCCCAGCAAAAGAAGATCGAATCACTAGAGGCCGAATTGGTAAGAATACGAACATCGGGAGGCGGCGAAGAGGCAGTCGAGGTCGATGGCGTCAGGTACGTTCTGATGGAAGTGGGAGGTGGTCAGAAGCAGATGATGGGAATGCTCACACAACTTACACGAGACCATTCTAAACCTACATTGGCAGTTTTGGCAAGCAGGGATGGCGGTGGGAAGATAATCATCGCATGCACCGAGGGAACCATTGCAGCCGACAAACACGATGCCACTGAGATTCTCAATGAGATAGCAATTCACATCGAAGGAGGGGGAGGAGGCCGTCCAACCATGGCCCAAGGAGGAGGGTCCAATCCAGATGGAATACCTGCGGCCCTAGATGCAGCTCGTGAGTTGCTTGGGTTGTGAGATCATGGTCGAAAAGGTCGATGTCTCTTCCCGTGCCGCTGCAATTGAATACGCAATTCGCGATGTGGTCGTCCCTGCAATTGAACTGGAGAAGAAAGGCCACGAAATTATCAGGCTCAACATCGGAGACCCACTTGCATACGAGGGTCTGCCAACTCCCGATCACATGGTATCCGCGTACAAGCGCGCGCTAGACTCCCAAGACAACGGATACGGCCCCTCATACGGGCTACCAGAACTTCGCCAAGCAATCGCGACAGCTGAGAGTGGGAAGGGGTGGCCCTGTTCTGAAGATGATGTCTACGTTACTCATGGAGTTACCGAGGCACTTCAGATAATCTTTGCAGCCTTCCTAGAGGAGGGCACTAAAGTTCTAGCTCCCGGACCACACTACCCGCCATACATGGCCTATCCACAGATGTACGGTGCGTCAACTATCGAGTATCGCCTAGATCCGAATGACGGATGGCGCATCGACTTAGATGACATCCGATCCAAGATGGACAACAGCGTCCGTCTGCTTGTCCTGATAAATCCCAATAATCCAACAGGAAACGTTGCAACCGCTTCGGAGATAGATGCCTTGCTAGAAATAGCAAGCGACTATCCACAATGCACGATAATCGCCGACGAGATATACGACGGACTAGACTTCACCGGAAATCTATGCTCGGCAGCCTCACGTTCAAACAGCGTACCTGTAATCGCCCTCAATGGGGTTTCCAAAGTATACTTCGCCCCTGGGTGGCGCATTGGTTACATGGCTTGGCATGACCCCGAGGACAGGCTCTCCCTGGTGAGGGACGGCGTCGAGCGTCTTCTACGCAGCCGTCTCTGCGCATCGACCCCCGCTCAACATGGCTTCCTGGCAGGCCTAACGGGGAGGCATGATTGGTTGGAAACACACCGCGAGCGTGTCAAGCAGAGGTTGGA
>DAFQ01000059.1:20864-28746 GCA_002497985.1 Euryarchaeota archaeon UBA4 | reverse complement strand
ACATCGGCATTTCCTTCAGCCGCCCTGTTACTGATGGCGACCGCTCATCATTGGAGATGATGGGCCACACCATCACAGTAGAGCTTCCTTCTATCAGTGCAGTTCTAATCGGCCCTGTGGATATCTCTGAGGTTGAAGCACTATCGGAACTAGATGGGGTGGTAATGGTCGAGAGGTACGGTTCAGTTGTGTTTCACGGGGACATCCAGACCCCTGCCGTGAAGGCCAGAAATTCTTCCGACTATCCCGATGGGGCATGGGATCTAGGTTTCAGTGGACAGGGGGTCAATATCGCCCTAACGGATACGGGAGTGGATAACGAGCACCCGGGGCTATCTGGAAAGTTTGTTGCAGGTTATGATGCAGTTTGCTTTGTCCATTCCGACCCGCAATGCGTACTCTCGGGAGGAAGGGCCGAGGACGGCTCTTTCGACCCCGATGATGGAAACCAGCATGGGACTGCGTGCATGGGGATGGCGAGCGCAACGGGGATTGAGTCGGATGGGAGCCAATCGGATTTCTACGGCTCGGCCCCGAACGCTTCCCTGGTAGACGTCAGGATCGGTACCGATGTCGGCGCGGGCCCGTTCGAGAACTACGTATTGGAGCAAGAATTCTACGAGTCGGCGATGAACGGCCTACAATGGATCATCGATCATAGGGACGATGCTTGGCCAGGGGTGGACGAATCGAATCACGGAATCGACATCATTTCCCTATCATGGGGTATAACGAGCCACGAAAACGGCGAATCGGATGGCTCAGATATGCATAGTCGAATTCTGGATGATGCTATGGAGGCGGGCGTCACCGTCTCGAACGCAGCAGGAAACTCGGGACCTGACAATGACGGACTTTCTGGCATGAGCGCTTCTTCCCTATCGATCACAGTAGCTGCTACGGATGACCAGAACACAGTGAACCGGGACGATGACACCATCGCCTCCTACTCATCAAGGGGCCCAAGGAGGGACAACGGGGATGGAAACCCCGTGAACGAGTTGATTCCGGAAATTAGCGCCCCTGGGACCAATATTGTTCAGGCGGAGGGCTGTGTCTCCAGTGGGGGGTGCAATAACTTCCTTGGTGGCGACGCATCTGGGAACACCTACACGGGGAGGGGAAGCGGAACATCCTATGCCACGCCGACAGTTACAGGCGTCATAGCCCTAGTCATGGAGGCCAACGAGAACCTCACCCCCCTCCAGATCAAGGAAGTCCTCAAGCAAACCTCGGAGAGGAGGGGGGAGCCGAGCGCTCCCGAGGTAGATCCGTACTGGAACAGGGACTTCGGCTATGGGATGGTGGACGCCTATGCGGCGGTCTCTCTCGCATTAGTCCTCAACGAAGCAGAAAATCTAGCGGAGATAGACCCCTCAGTACAGAATCACCTGCTCAACTTGGTGGACTCAAATGGAACGATCAATGCCACAGGTCATTCATGGGGGCAGATGGGGAGCATTGACAGGGTCGAGTACAGGGTCGACTCCGGAGAATGGATCGAAGCCGAATACTCAGAGACGCCTTCGGAGATAGGGCCTCTCGACCCATTCCTCTGGCACGTAATTCTCAATCCCCAGAAACTTGAACTGGGATCTCATGAGATTGAAGTTAGGGCGGTTTCCGGGACGAGCTACTCACTTCCAGTCTTGGCAACTGTTCATGGAACAGGGGGCGGAGGCGACTCGATGGCGATCCCTCCAGCAGCAATCGCCTTGGTCGTCGGCGCCTTCGTAATTTGGGTTGCAGCACTGGCCTTCATTAGGCTAAGGTCGGACGAGGAAATAGAGTCAATCATCTCCAAACTGAGTGGGAAATCAAACACAATTACAGATGATGAAGTCATGGTCGCAGAGATAGTCGACGAAAACCCACTGTAGAGCAGTATAGAGGCCTCCGAGCCGCCTTATTCAAATCATAGGTCTTCCCTCCGCAGGCCATGGTGCGATTCTCCGACCGTGCGAACAGCATCCGTCCTACTGGGGTGAGGCGCATGTTCGACATGGCTGGGGACGATGCTATCCAGTTCGGCCTCGGAGAACCTGACTTCCAACCGCCCCCTCTGGCAATCGAGGCATTTGACCAGGCCATGAGGGATGGCAGGAACAAGTACACTACGACAGCAGGACATCCAGATTTGCGAGCCAAGATTGCAACGCTCTGGCATCACTTGCTGCCCGAAATTGATGAATCCAACGTCTGCATCACGATGAGTGGGACCAATGGCCTTCTGGACATCTTCTTGGCCCTCGTCAATCCCGGCGACAACGTCCTAATTCCAGAGCCATACTTCCCACTCTACCCTCCCGACGTTGAGATTTGCGGAGGTCAACCAAACCTCTATCCCTGTAGATTCGAGAATGGATTCGTCCCCACTGTGGCTGATCTCGAGGAGAGATTAGATGAAAACACAGTCGCGATTCTGTACAACTTCCCAAGCAACCCAACGGGTGGGAACGTCAACGAAGAGCAGAGGGACGAATTAATTGCGTTCGCCAAAGAAAATGACCTCTGGGTAATTACGGATGAGGTGTATGACAGAATCGTCTATGACGCACCACACGTTTCATTCGTGGGAGCCGGGTATGACAAGGTAATAATGGTCCAGTCATTTTCCAAGACATTCGCAATGACTGGATGGAGGATCGGTTACCTGCTATCTCCAGACGAGGAGGCAATGGCACAATTGACAAAGATGCAGTACTATGTCACGGCTTGCAGTAATGACGCAATGCAACACGCAGTACTGCAGGCATTGGAAAAGGCGCCCGACTACCCCGAGTCAATGTGTGCTGAGTTCAAGGGCAGGAGGGATCTGATATGTGAAAGACTCAATGCAATGCCAGGGGTCTCCTGTCATGTGCCGACGGGCGCGTTCTACGTTTTCCCTAAAGTCGAAGTTCCCGGTATGACTAGCGAGGAAATCGCCATGGCATTGTTGGAGGGGGGCGTCTTGTGCTCCCCTGGCACTGCCTTCGGAGCCGCTGGAGAGGGCCACCTTAGATTTGCATACACAATTTCCAGAGACGACATCTCACGCGGAATGGATCGGGTCGAGAGCGTGCTCTCGGATTTACGTGGGGACTGAGGGCCGGAGATGCTAGTCGCCCTGGGCACTTTTGTTGCTTCCTTGGCATTGTCATGGTACCTATCGTCATTGCTGGATAATCCCGGTTCGAAGGATGTCACTAGGGAACTAGCACCCTCACTTATCATCGTCTTCCTTTCTTCCGTCTTGTTATGGGGGTGGGGGCCCAGTTCTCTGGGTTTTGGCCTTATAATTGGCTCTGGATGGTACTTCTTGAATAGGACAGTTGACATGATTTTCCCATTCTAGCTCCCATCAAACAACTCGAATGGAATATCTATCATTCCGCCGTCATCGTCCTCCCCCTCATCCTCCTGGAGAATTCCGCCGACTCCAAGATCGTCTAGAGTCGGTACATCCTCATCAGGGGCCTCAAGAAGGTCCATCTGTAGATTCTCCATCCTATCTTCCGCAGAAAGCATCCAACTGGGAATCCCATTCGATCCGCCCAGTACTGAAATTGAGGTGAAAGTGGCTAGAGGCAATACTGAGATGGCAATCAGGAAGTCGATTATTGCCTTGGGGGGAACTTCAGCATCCGGTGCAATTTTATCAAGCACGAGGGACTCGATATGAATCTCGTTCCACTTGGAAAAGTCAACCTCCAACCAATCCAGCGATGCCTCCAGGAGAAATCTGGCTGTGAACCAGAATATCAGTATCGGAAGTATCCATGAAAACCTCGATACCCTCCAAATCACAGTCCTGAACATTGCTGCGAAAACAACCAGATGCTGGGAGATGAATGGTTGCATTCTAACCGCTAGCCAAAGGGAAACCAAGTATCCAGCCATCCCTAATTCGAAAGCTCGCTCTGGCCTCATCACGGACTCCGGAACACCTTCCATAATGGCCAAAGGAACCGCTATCAGGAGGACCTGTATTGGAACGGCAATTAGTTGTAAACCTCCATGAACCGAAATGAGATCAATCCCCTCCGACCTAACTTTTTTGTCAACCAATCTGGTCATCCTCCCATATGGGCTGGAGTATAGGGATATTCTGGAGAGGTCGACCAATTCCGGGTCCCCCTTCCGTCTGCTTAGGCCAAGAACGGGAAGCCACCCACCCCTCTTTACCACTGAAAGGGGCTTGTAGCCACCAAGCAGCAGTGCGAGAGATAGTGAGAATACGCCATAAAGCAGACCAGCGATAATTATCCACTCGATCAACTCGGTCCTGACGGAGACGGAGAAAGCCTCACTGTCGATTTTGAGAAGGTAGGTGGCTGAGAACCCGAAGATGGGCACGAGAGTGACTTGGAGAAATACAAGGAACGACAGCGCGACCCTGTGACGTAGGGATTCCGTATCGCTCATGTGCACACGCAAACTCATGCAATCATAAGTCCTTCATTCCCCCATACTAGTTATCATGTATTTTATTGTGGAAAATTATGGGGGCGGAATTTCCACTATCTCTCTGGCGAACTTGGTGTCCCAACCTTCATACAGGTAGTTAAGGCCCCAAAAACGTTCATCATGCGTAGCCAATATCCGCTCTTCTTGTGCTTCCTGCTAATTGCCACTAGCATGTCGCCCGCCTTGATTGGCAATTCTCTGGATTTTGACACGGTTGACAGGGGTGCCCAACCTAGAGCTTTGATCGACTTTGAGGTGACGTCCATCGAGGTCGGCAACTCATCAAGGGATGCCATGGATTGGGAGCAGCCCAATGGCGAGATAGCGGAATATATCATTCGTGATGAGACCGTGCAAATCAATGTCACATTCACCCAGGCGGGAACGTCGAGCCAGCCAGCTACCGCAGACGGCTGGCTGCAGATTTGGCATCCAGTTGGTTTCATAATAACGCAATTCCAAGTTAACATGACACTCTCCGGCCTGCAGTCCGTAAGGGAGGAATTCATCTGGACTCCCTCGGCTGCTCACAGTGCCATCGATGACGATGGCTACTTGTACGGCGGAATCACACTCTTGGGGATTATTGATGGTGGTCTGGCTGATGATAACGACCAGAATAACGAGCTTTCCAGGGACATCCCAGTAGCTGTTTGGCATGACCCAATGGAGAACGGGTTTTGTGGAGATGTAGATGGGGACAATGTGAACGATTGTCCCAACATCCCATACGCAAACACCCCTATTTGGGTAGGCGCTGGATATGAGGCTGACAACTCAATCTCTTCGGATCCTGACACATACGGCCATTGGAGAATGACCAATGCATCCTCAAGCGAGGGCGAGAATCACTGGAGGGTCTCACGACCCGGTGCGGACTACGCGAGTAACCGGCATGACAGGCTATGGTGGGGGTGGTTCACTCCTTTCGATAGCTGTGACGACCCCGGTCACGGACTCGGATACGGGACATTGGACTCCTCTGTTACGACTGCATACGGCTCTAGATTCTGCAAGATCAAGATCAGGGGATTCGACTTCATATCCATGCACCTGATAACATCTGCATGGGGGCAGATGTCGCAAAACGACACTCTCAGAGTAGAGGCAGACGCAGCCTCATCAGTCGAGTACTTCGACTATTCTGCACTCAATCTTTCAACAGCCGACTCAGATTGGTCGCGTCAGATTTGGAATATGACAGGTCTCCACGAGTCAGGTGAATTCACCATGGCCTTCAAGTTTGATTCAGATGGTTCCGCTGCAACTGAGGGAATCCACATCGACTCTTTCCTGATGTTTGCAATTCAGAGAGTTCCCGAGTATACGATTGAGGCGGACTGTGATGACCCACTCCCGAATGCATACCTCGTAATACCAGCGGATCCTCATCCGCCCTCCCTTCACTGCAGAATTAGGAACAATGGGTATGTCGATGTTACCCTGAGACTGTACACAGAGGTCTCAAACCAGTCCTGGATGTATGGCTACCCACTTAGGATCGACTCCAACAATAACGTGGATCACGACAACTACGTTGTTACTGATATAGTCAAAGCACTAACTGTAATGGATGCATGGTTCAACCTATCCATACCAGACGGGGCAGAGGTCCAAGAAATGGAATGGTATGTTGATATCAATGATGGGACCACAAATTTCTCCAAGGCCTCGTTGACAATTCCCGTCTCAGTTCAGGCGGCCTACTCGTGCAAACTCGAACCCGTGACCATTTCCAATCCAGCTGCAACTCTGGAGCCGGGGGCCAATGGGACCATTCCAATGGTATTCAAGAACACAGGAAACCAAGTCGCAACTTGGAATCTCGGGGCGTCCTTTGCCGATACTACCTGGGGGATGGAGAACATGGAGTGGTATGATTCCTCAGGGCAACTGGTGACTAGCTTAGAGCTACAGGTCAACGAGGAAATCCCATTGAATGCAAAGATAATCGCCCCAGAACAGATTTCACCCGGGGTATACGAGATCACCCTGATCGCCAGTGGTAGAGCGCCAGCCAATTTCATGGCCGTTTGGAACTTGAACATAGAGGTCCCGATTAGCTACGACATAGAGATCATTCCCTTTGTAACTCAGTATGAGGCACCAGCAGACGGATTCTTCAGGTCAATCGAGATATTGATTGTCAATCACGGCAACTCGGAAGAGTCCTATGATTTGTATCTGGACGCGAATTGGCACTTGGGACTGTCTCTAAACACCCAGAGGACCCTTGGCATAACTCCTTTTGGGGGCGACACAACTGTATTCCTTCAGCTGCCGATGCCATACGGAATTGAGCCAGAAACATATGAGATCACCATCAATGCAAGGAGCGTTAGTGACCCAGGCTATGGCGAGCAGAAGAAGGTCTACCTTGCTGTGCCCGAGACACATTTGGTCGATGTAGAGGACCTTGACATGCTTGAGGAAGTTTTCAGGGGTGGCGACCCACCTCGTTCAGTAAGCTGGGAGGTTACAAACGACGGCAACGTCGATGACGCCTTCTACATAGATTTCGAACACCTGTCGGACGTTTCGGTTGAAGCCTCAAATCTCGTCACAGATGGCAATGGAGATAGAACACCATTCATTCCAGCCGGTGGTTCATTCAACATCACTGTCCTATACTCATTCGCTGATGAGGCCTTCGGAGACCGTTCGATTACAATGACTGCCACCAGCAAGGAGGCAGCCGTCAGCGGATCATCCTCATCCAGCTCAGGAATAGCTGAGTTCCATGTTGGGGACCAAGGTTGGATAGTGCTGCTCCCTCCTTCGGATGTAACCATCTCGGAAGAGGATAATGACATACAGCTCACCTTTTCGGTCAAGAATAACCACCCAACCGACTCGCAGTTGGTCAGGACCGATGTCGACAGGGACTCCGACCTATTCTTCAATATCGTAAATGCCAGGATTGAGCAAGAGGACAGGGACTTCGTACTGGATACTGGGGCGACCCGACTCGTCACTGTAACTCTCCACGTCACTCAGGAAAACCTAGACACACTTGCCGAGGACCAGATGTCCTTTGAGTTAACATTGGATGTGGACTCTGACATAGACAAGATTTCCAGGACCGTCATGATTACTCTGGTGAGGCCCGTGCCGATTGACGATGGCCCTACTGCCAAAGAAGCCGCATTGTTCGGGGGCAATGTGGTGTTCCTCTTGCTAGGCGTGGTTGTCATGCTGGGAGTATTGTTCGTCGCTGCTAGAACCCTGAGATCGGCAACTTCTCCCCTTGAGGAGATATCGACTCTTGATGACTATGAGATGACAGTCTCCGGAAGTGGCTGGTCTGGAAGTGAGGTCCCTCAGGCCCCATCCCTGCCTTCATCCGATGAAGTCGCCAATTCCATGTATGGGGGTGCCAAGGAAATATTCGAACAGCCACCGCCTCCGATGCCCGAGCCAGAGGCCATGCCCG
>DAFQ01000059.1:16542-20509 GCA_002497985.1 Euryarchaeota archaeon UBA4 | reverse complement strand
GCCCGAGCCAGAGGCCATGCCCGAGGTGCCTCCCGGTGCCCCGCCCCTGCCTGAAGACGGCCTTCCCGAGGGTTGGACCATGGAGCAGTGGGCTCACTACGGGCAAAGGTGGATAGACCAGAATAAATAGGCCATTTCTCTTTTGTTCCACCTGAAAATCATGTGCGAGTCCTTATGACCCCCCCTAAGGTGGCCCACTTCCCAATTCCCGAGCGTGAGAGCAGATGTACACTGGACAACAGCCAATTTTCATCCTAAAGGAAGGAACAGAGAGAACTAGCGGCAAGTCCGCGCAGAGTAACAACATCGCTGCCGCCAAGGCAGTCGCCGATGCTGTCCGATCGACCCTCGGTCCCAAGGGCATGGACAAGATGTTAGTTGATAGCATGGGGGACGTCGTAATCACGAATGACGGAGCGACCATCCTCAAGGAGATGGACATCGAGCATCCGGCAGCCAAGATGATTATTGAAATCGCCAAGACCCAGGAGCAGCACTGCTACGACGGAACCACTAGTGCTGTGGTGATCGCGGGTGAACTCCTCAAGAGGAGCGAGGATCTGATAGAGCAGAACGTGCATCCAACTGTCATATGCGAGGGTTTCAGACTAGCCGCGGAGAAGGCATCGGACCTCATTGAGTCACACGCCCTCAAGGTCGACGAGAATATTCTGAAGGAGGTCGCTAAGACTGCCCTAACTGGCAAGAGCGCGGGCGCCGTGAAGGATTTCCTAGCCGATATCAGCGTGGATGCGGTTATGGCCGTGGCCCACACTAGTTCTGATGGAACCATGGTCGACGTTGACGACATCAAAATCCAGAAGAAACAAGGAGGCTCTATCAGGGACAGCACATTGGTCGATGGGATAGTTCTGGACAAGGAAAGAGTCCACAGTGGAATGCCAAGGTCAGTCTCAGATGCAAAGATAGCCCTGGTGAACTCTGCAATAGAGGTCAAGAAGACCGAAGTCGATGCAAAGATTCAGATTACCGATCCAAACATGCTTTCCCAGTTCTTGGATGAAGAGGAGCAGTATCTGAAGTCCCTCGTGAAGAAGTTCGAGGACGTTGGTGCAACGGCGGTAATTTGTCAGAAGGGAATCGATGACTTGGCCCAGCACTATATGGCCAAGTCAGGGATTTTCGCCATCCGCAGGGCCAAGAAGAGCGACATGGAGGCACTATCAAAGGCCACAGGGGGAAGAATAGTCACAAATATTGATGACTTGTCTACAGAAGATCTAGGAATCGCCTCAAATGTTGAGGAGAGGAAGATTGGCGACTCAGACATGGTATTCATTGAGGGATGCCCAGAGGCAAAGAGCGTTTCAGTCCTCATAAGGGGGGGCACCGAGCACGTGGTCGACGAAATAAAGCGAGCTTTCGACGATGCAGTCGGAGTCGTGGCTGTAGCTCACGAGGACGGAGCAGTGCTCACTGGCGGCGGCTCAGTCTTGGCCGCCATAAGCAGAGACCTCCGTCAACATGCAGAGACGATTGGAGGCAGAGAGCAGATGGCCATAGAGGCATTCGCTGGAGCACTGGAAGTTATCCCAAGGACACTATCTGAAAATGCAGGACTCGATCCTGTTAACACCATCATAGACCTGAGAAAGGCACACTCTGAAGGCAAGGTAAACTTCGGCGTTAATGTGTATGAGGGTGGTGTGGCAGACATGTCAAAATCCAAGGTACTTGAGCCGAGTAGAGTTGTAGAACAAGCAATCCAAAGTGCCTCAGAGACAGCTGTGATGATTCTCAGGATTGATGATGTGATATCCAGCAGAGGAGTCCCTCCCGGCGGTGCCGGTGAGTTCGACGGACTGGATATGTGATCCATCTCGCCGTCATCGAATACCGTTTTCGACAGGCCACTTGGGCTAATGTCCAGACTGAATAGGCATCATGTTCAATAATCGATGTCCACTGGAAAGATTACCCAGCCTAAGGCTGGGTAGGCGATTCCATGTCTGAAGGGCTCCCACTCCTGATTCTTTTCGGGTCCCAGTCGGGCAATGCGGAGGACCTGGCCTCCAAGGCCGCCAAGCAGGGCGCCCAACTCGGCCTTTCAGCCACGGTCAAGGGAATGGACGAGATTCAACTATCCGAATTACCCAGCTTTCAGCGAGTATTGATCTACTGCAGCACATGGGGTGAGGGAGAGCAGCCAGACAATGCAGAGGACCTCTGGCAGGCTGCCTCCGCAGATGGCGCCCCATCTATGGGGGGATGCCACTTTGCCGTTTGTGCACTCGGAGATACGTCATACGAATTCTTCTGCGAGTCAGGGAAAGAATGGGATGGATGGTTCGAGAAGCAAGGAGCTACGAGACTAGTCCCACGCCTTGATTGCGATGTCGATTATGACAAACCTGCAGCCGAGTTCACAACCGAGGCACTTTCACACTTCGCCGCCGTAGGTGCGGATGGCATCTACGTCGAAGCAAATGTTGGCACCACCTCCGAGGACTCTTCCGCCACTCAGTCCCAGTCATCAGACGAATCAGTCACGACTGCCAATGAGGTGGAGCTAGTCGGAGAAGGAGTGGAGGAGCTTCTGGCATCAGGCGATAGGTCCTTGGACATACTCTTCGGATCCCAATCTGGAAATTCAGAGGCCCTAGCGGCCAAGATCGCCAAGCAGGCCAAGTCGTATGGATTGGAAGGCAAGGTACACGACATGGACGGTTTCGATTTCAACTCCCTATCCGCCAAGAAGAGGGTCATCATCGTCTGTTCAACATGGGGCGAGGGCGAGCAGCCAGACAATGCCGAGGAGCTTTGGCAGTTCGCTAACTCCGATGCTGCCTCGAGGATGGAGGGGGTCCACTTCGCGGTATGTGCACTCGGAGATACCAGCTACGAGTTCTTCTGCGAGTCAGGAAAGGAATGGGACAGAGTCTTCGAGAAGCTCGGAGCTACCAGGATTGTAGAGCGACTCGATTGCGACGTCGACTATGACGCACCTGCGGCCGAGTGGACTTTGGAGGTGCTGCCGAATCTTGCTGCTGTGGATAGCACCGGGCTATTCCACGAAGATATGGTGGACTCAATTAATCAGCTCGCAAGCGGTACTTCAGGGGCAGAGGGCGAAGACGGATTCACCGTACCATCCATCCAGGCCGAGTCCATCCAGGTGGAGGTCTCTGTTTTCCGATACGATCCGGAGTCTGCCTCATCCGGTTCTGATTCATGGGCCTGCGTATTTCCTGGGCACACCTCGGTTATCGAGGCACTTAGGGCAATAAAGGCCACACATGATGGCTCACTTACCTTCAGAGACGGCTCAAGTGATGATCCATCTACGGCTATCTCAGTCAATGGCAGAATAGTCCTTCCAGGCCGGTCGAGAATCGACTCCATTGTAAGCGCCAGTGAAGGGATGGCCAGGATGAGGATCGACCCCATCCCCGGCTCAGAGGTGATTCGTGACCTCGTAGTGGACCATTGGCCACTAGAGAGGAAGAGGGAGTCGTCCGAGCCATGGATGGTCGCTTCCACAAGGGAAGGGTTCCAGGCCCCACAGGGAGTCATTGGCACCATGCACCCAGTCGTGGCGACCAGGCTGCACTCTCTCGCGGACTACGACAGCGCACCCCTGCTTCATGCCAGCTCCGATGCCGTCCCATACGCAAATGGGTTCCTCGGACCAGCTGTCCTAGCAAGCTCCTGGGCAAGAAGGTGCGATCCAAGGACCGCACCTGAGAGGAAGGACTCCATAGAGGCCATCATCGGATCGAAGAACGGAATAAAGGCGGAAACAGACTTAGCACCAATTTCGAGGAGGGGCGGATATTCTGGTGCTGTATCTGAGGGTCTGCTCGAAGCTAGGACGAAGGCACTAGAAAATGACTCATTCAATGGGCTGCTGGGCAAGCACGTTTGGTGGTACTGCTGGACCGTAAAGAGTAGTGGGAAGGTGAATGATACTGTTCTCTACCGTCAGGTGCTCGGACCCATAGGACTC
>DAFQ01000059.1:0-16158 GCA_002497985.1 Euryarchaeota archaeon UBA4 | reverse complement strand
GGGAGCATTCTGAACGACATCCTCGGAATGGTCGCACCACCAGCCGGAATTGGAAAGATGCCAAGGCAGTTCAACACTTCAGTCGAGGGCCACCACCAGGTCGTCGCAATATTCAATGAGATGGATGGTAGATTCTGATGGCTCTGAAGTATGCATACCACCCTGGAAATGTTGCTCACAGCGGCTCTCCCGAGGTTGCAGAGACTATGGGGCCAGTCGCACGTTCCATGGGGTTGATCCTGACTCCCCTTGAGGGGGCAACTTCCTGTGGAGCGGGAATCATTAGACAGGCAAATAGGAAGCTGCAGATAACCCTAAACGCACGAACTTTTGCTATGGCCGAGTCTCTCGGCCTCGAGATACTAACTCCTTGCGCCGCAACCGCTGGAAATCTGCAAGAGGACCTTGACTCGCTGAGAGGGGACCCGCTTCTGTTGCAAGAGGTCAATGACATACTATCGAGAACATGTGGCATGACGTTCTCTGGGGGTACCGAGGTAAGACACCTTCTTCACGTGCTGGTTGATGAAATAGGCCTGGAGAAGATCGAGAAATTGGCAATCAATCCACTTAACATGGAAGTGGCGGGTTACTATAGCCCATATATCCAGAGAGAGGGAGCATGTGGCGAAGACGACGTGCACGACCCGAATTACATGGAGAGGCTAATATCTGCCCTAGGGGGTTCTGCCGTGCAATGGGAAGGTCGAACGAACAGTGTAGGTGCACCAGGGCTACTCTCCGAGGAGGGGACAGTTCTCAGACAGGCGGCAGCTGTACTCTCTGAAGCCAAGGAGGAGGGGGCGGAGATAATCGTCAGCGCCTGCAATCTTTCCCATTCCGTCTTGGACATATACCAGGGCAAGGCAGGCAGAATTTCTGGGACCAGCACAAATATCCCTGTAATTCACCTAACGGAGATGCTCTCATTCGTCTTGGGCCATCACAACACAAGATTCGCCCAACTAAGGACAAGGGTGGCTGTAATCGGGGATTGAGCCGACCATCAGAAATCTTCCAAGCCTGACTGCCCACGGGGCCTGAACGTCTTAGGTTCCAGCGCCCCAACTCTTGGCATTTCCGTATCCCCGTCCCCGGTCAGGTCTTCTTCAGTAATCTCTAGTCGATTTCTTTCCCTTTCAGACTTCACGAATTCAGATGCGGTAATTTCAGCACCATCAAGAACCGTGAAAGAGCCAAGGTTGGCTAGGTCCGAGTGGTGAGTCCGAGGAAGCTCTCTTCTGACTCTGTGAACGGCACGTTGCATCCCTTTCTCCCTTCTCTTAGCTGCTGCCATTGATCCCTCGTCACGAGTATCCTCGGCGATTAGAACAACAACTTCGCCAAGCCTTCTGCGTCCCGTTCTCCCCCTCCTCTGGATTGTCCTAATTTCGCTAGAAACTGGCTCGTAGAAAATCACCAAATCAGCAGCTGGTATGTCTAGCCCCTCCTCTCCTATGGAAGTGGCCAGTAGTACATTGGATTCGCCCGACCTGAAACTATCCAGCCTCTCAACTTGCTTTTTCGGAGAAAGCCCCTCTCTGCCCCCCTTGCTCGATTGCCCGACGAACTGTACGGATCTAATGCCCTCTAAGCCAATCAGTGCGTCGTCGAGTGAGGATACCGTATCTCTGTAGTTAGCGAAAACAATGACTCTGGAACCCTCCTCCCTCCTGATCCTCTCCCTTACCAGCCTCCTTACTGCACTCATTTTTGTGTGCGACTCACTCAGTCCCGAAAGAGCCCCCCTCAACTCCCTAATTCGTGGGTCCCTGAGGAATGATAGGACAGATTTCTTACTTCCGTCTTCGTCCCTTTCCATCCGGTCGAGGTACTCCCTTGAAGCCGATGTTCCCTGGCTTAGGAGGCAGTTAATGAGGTGGTGGAGCCTCATTGCCGTGGCAATCTGCGACACGGACTGGTATGCACTAGACTCTCCCCTAGAAATCGCCACCTGGGACCTATCCATGGCATTAGAAAGGCCAGAGTAACTAATCACCCCCGGCATAACGTATCTTCCCAGACGCCTCTGCCTGTCTACAATGCCCGATTGCCAAAGTCTGAAGGGTTCAGCCATATCCCTGATTTCCTGAGGTACCCTAACTGTAATCTCAGCCACTTCCAATTCGGAAAGGTACCCACTAAGCATGGGCTCCTCAGCACCCCTGATGTGAATCCTGTTTGCACCCATCCTGGAGCAGACCTCTCTGACATCTTCCGGCCTTGAACCGGGACTCGCTGTGGCCCCAAGAATCAACGGCGAATCCACCTTTGACAAGTACAAGTCGGAGACTTGTGCCATGGCATGGCTTCCAGTGCAGTGGTGCACCTCGTCCAGTACTAGTAAGCAGCACTCAGATAGGTCAAGAACACCCCTCTCCACGTCATTGCGTACTACCTGTGGAGTTGCTACAATCACTTTCGATGACCCCCACATCGACTCCCTCTTGGAAGGCGGATCCTTCCCTGTAACTGAGACAGGTTTTCCTCCATCGGGAAGGTCAATTGCCCCCAACACCCCCTCAAGGTGTTGCTGAACCAGTGCAACGGTGGGGGCTATCATCAGTACCCAGCCCCCATTTCTATTCAGCGACTCTCCAATCGCCATCCAAGCAACAGCGGTCTTTCCGGCCGCTGTTGGCAGGACGAGCATCATGGAACTCGTCAGAGCTTCATCGACCGCCTCGAGCTGGTATGCCCTGGCCTCAATTTCCCCGTCGGAGAGCATTGGATGGCACACAGTCGGTCGCACGGATATGTCAATTCAAACTCAGGGTTGAAAATTGTTTCATACGGGGATATTGCCCATCCCACCCCTTAGGGGTGTACCGAACCCATCCCGATTCGTTCATATAGGGCATGTTTGTCGCAAGGCCGCTCACTACGTGAGGTACCAGACACCTGAAGGCTCTGCAAAAGCATCCTCAGAACCAGCCGACCACTCGGAAAGCTGGTGTGGTGTCACGGTGCCTCCACTACGTGGTTAGCCCGGTAGACGGCCGTTTACGGCCTAAATCGGTGATACAAGGAGGAAAATGAATGGCCGACAAGAGTAGACCCCGCCGAGGTAGCATGGGCTTTAGCCCTCGGAAGAGGGCACTCAGGAAGTTCGGTCGCATTCAGGCATGGCCCGAGACTTCCGACTCGGAGATCAGAGTTCTGGGATTCGCAGGCTGGAAGGCGGGAATGACACACGTACTTCTCAGGGACACCAATAGCAACTCCACATCAGCAGGGCAAGAGGTCCGCAAGGCGGTTACGGTGGTCGAGTCACCTCCAATGAAGGTTCTAGCAGTCAGGGGTTACAGAATGACTCCATATGGCATGCAAACCGCTGGAGAGGTCTGGGCTGACATGAACGAGTCCGGTCTAGATGGGCTAATGCCCAGGCTCGCAAACCAGACTCGTGGCGAGAGGGACGCAGAACAGGGAAGGAAGCCGGCAAAGAGAGGAGGCAGGATTCCAAGCAGGGAAGGCTCCCCGGACGAAGCGATGGATTCACTGAAGGATTCCGATTTGTGCGAAGTCAGACTAATTGTTGCTACTCAACCCTCTCTCGTAAAGAGCGTCCCCGGAAAGACTCCAGAGATAATGGAAGTAGGATTGACCGGTGGAGACAACTCCTCGAAGATCGAGTGGGCCAGTGAGAGGTTGGGCGGCGAGATTACCGTTGAAGATGTATGGCAAGCCGGCCAAGATATCGATGTCGTAGGCGTCACAAAAGGCAAGGGTTGGCAGGGGGCCGTCAAGAGATGGGGGGTCAAACTGCTCAGCCACAAGAACAGCAAGCGCCGACGTCAGGCAGGGAATCTTGGTGACTTCGGAACTGGCTATGTCAGGAAGACAGTTCCCCAAGCCGGGCAGGTGGGATATCACCAGCGTACCGAGCTAAACAAGAGAATCCTCAGAGTTTCAAACCCAGAGGAGTCAGATATCACTCCTGCAGGAGGTTTCCTGCACTATGGAGAGGTTACTAATCCATACATCTTGATTCAGGGAAGCCTTCCAGGTCCAGCTAAGAGGATGCTGAGGTTCAGAGATCCAATCCGACCAAGGGGGGACCTTCCAGAGGTTGTCCTCACCTACGTCAGTACCTCGAGTAAGCAGGGAGTGTGATTCAATGAAGGCAAAGGCATACAATTTGGTCAACTCCGTCGAGCAGGAGGAGATGGACGCTGGACTTCTTGCAGAGTCATTCAGCGTCGAAGCCAAGCTAGGGAAGGCAGTAAACCTTCCAGCCGTTTTCTCCTCGGAGATTAGAGAGGATCTTATCCGTTCCGCTGTCCATTCTTCAAGGGCGAACCGACGTCAACCATACGGCCACAGGGAGCACGATGGCAAGAAGGCCCCTCAGGCAGGAATGAAGCATTCCGTTGAGTGGTGGGGCAAGGGCCGAGGTGTCTCCAGAATTATGAGGAAAACAGGGCAGAAGACAGGTGCTCAGAACCCCCACACGAGGGGAGGGAGGCGTGCCCATGGACCCAAGGTCGACAAGGACTGGTCACAGAAACTAAACTCGAAGCAGAGAACGATCGCCAGAGACTCTGCAATAGCAGCAACTGCAAACTCGGAAATGGTGGCCTCGAGGGGCCACAGATTCGAGGATCAGGTCAGCTTCCCAATAATTCTGGATGGCTACACCGAGGACAGAGAAGGGGCTTCAGAGAAGTATGACATTGAGTCTATACCCCTACAGTACTCAACGCGCAAGTTCGTTGCCATGATGGAGGGAATCGGACTCGGTGAAGATCTCAGGCGCGCCAAAGATGGCCGCGCAGTCAGAGCTGGAAAGGGAACTATGAGGGGGCGCCGAAGAAGGACGCCAAAGTCAGTACTTCTCGTCGTCGCTCAGAGGGATGGTCTTGACAGGGCCGCCGCAAACATTCCCGGTGTCGACGTAGTGGCTGCCAAGGACCTGTGCGCAGAAGATTTGGCACCCGGTGGAGATCCAGGAAGACTAACAGTTTGGACCAAGTCCGCAATCGAGGCAATGAGGTGAAATTATGGTAGATCCGTTTGAAATCATCATTATGCCATGGATTACCGAAAAGACACTCGAGGCAAGGAGGGTAGCGGATCCAGAGATAGGATACGCACAGAACAACAACAGAATCGAGTTCATCGTCCATCGGGACGCCACAAAGAGGCAGATCAGAGAAGCCGTCGAGGAGCTTTTCGAAGTCAAGGTGGCCAAAGTAAACACCAGAATTACCATTACAGGCAAGCACGCATCTGTGCGTCTCGCCGAGGGATACGACGCAGAGGAGGCAGCACTCAAGTTGGGTGCTTTCTGATGAGGTGATAATATGGGCAAGAGGACACGTTCACAACGTCGCGGTTCAAGTCCAAAGAACCGTGTATCAAGCCACAGGTTCCCTGCGGCCAACAGACTACCACGCGTGAGCGAGGAGATCGGAGAGGTAGTGGACCTGGTCCACAGCCCGGCGCATACCGCACCACTAGCCAAGATCAAGTTCGAGGATGGTACCGAAGGGCACATAGCCGCGCCTGAGGGAATCTCAGTCGGTCAACCGGTCTCCTTCGGAGAAAACGTCACGCTCAGGCCCGGTAATGTCACAAATCTCAGTGGCATACCAGAAGGCACCCCCGTTTGCAACGTCGAGTCCAGGCCAGGAGACGGCGGGAAGTTCGCTCGCTCAGGCGGGAACTCGGCTGTAGTAGAGAGCAGAACCGGGGATCGCGTGAGAATTCGACTACCTAGTGGAAGGGTCAAGGACTTGCCAGGGAAATGCAGGGCGACAATAGGGGTCCTAAGCGGTCATGGCAGGACGGAGAAGCCACTGATGAGGGCTGGTGCCGCTCATCACAGGGCAAAGGCAAGAGGAAAGCTCTACCCAACAGTCTCCGGGGTAGCAATGAACCCTGTTGACCACCCCCATGGCGGAGGAAACCATCAGGCCGTCCACGGACCAAACTCCGTGAGCAGAAACACACCTCCAGGGAAGAAGGTCGGAAACATAGCTCCCCGCAGAACCGGAAGAGGCAGAGTACGCCAACAGGAGGTCGAGTGAAATGGCACGTAGGTCAAAGAAGTCCTTCCGCTCGCCAAAGCTCGCCCGAAGGCAGGCACGCAAGAGGAGGTCAAAGATCAGTGAGCGCAGGAAGAAGGAGTTCCTATGGCGCGGCTACACACTTGACCAACTTCTTGAGATGCCACTCATGCCTCCAGAGGATGACTATGAGGCAATCAGCATCGCTTCATTGATGCCATCTAGGGCCAAGAGATCCATCGTCAGGATGTACGAGGGCCTCAACCCAGAGTGCGAAAAGCTCCTTGAGAAGATTCGATCCAACAAGAACGGGAAGGTAGTCAAGACCCATTGCAGAAGTCTATGCGTTCTGCCCGAGATGGTAGGCACGACCGTTGGAGTTCACAACGGACGCGACTTCGTCAACATAGAGATAGTCCCAGAGATGATAGGTCACGCATTGGGCGAATTCGCAATTACAAGAAGGTCAGTAACCCATACTGGTCCAGGAGTGGGGGCAACCAGGTCCTCTACACACGTGGCATTGAAGTAAGTGAGGTGAGAAGAAATGAGCAGGAGATCCGGAAACTCGCAGAGCGGTTACACGCAACTGCTAGAGGGCTCCAACCTAGTTACCGCTAGGGCAGTAAACATCGAAGCTCACCACAAGCACTGCTATCACATCGCCAAGGCCCTGAGGGGGATGAATGCGGCTGCTGCAATCAGTTACCTCGAGGACGTAATAGAAAAGAAGAGGGCCATCCCCTACACCAGGAGATCCAGAAGGGGCCGTGGTGGAAACACAATGGCCGGACACAGGAAGGGCAAGATGGGACCAGGGAAGTACCCCAACAAGGCATCAAAGGAATTCATCAAACTGATTAACAGCGCAATGGAAAATGCCAGACAGAGATTCGATACCATAGATCCAGAAGATATGACAATCACACATCTGGCTGCACACCGTGGCCAAATTCAGAGGCATTGGAGGCCCAGGGCCCAAGGTAGGGCAACACCAAAGAATCACTACCAGGTCAATCTAGAGATTTTCTTGGAGTTCTTCGGAGACGAAGATGAGGAGGATGATTTCTGATGTCGCAGAACACCGTTAGAACATTCATTCACCGAAATGTCGAGAGACAACTGGTACGCGAATACCTCCTCAGGGAAACCGAGAGGGCAGGATTCGGGGACCTACAATTCCAGAGGACCCCCGAGGGAACGAAAGTCACTCTACATGCTGAGCAAGTTGGCAGGGTAATCGGTCGAAAGGGCAAGGTAATCAGGGAGTTGGAAACCCGACTAAAGGAGGACTTCAAGCTCCAAGAACCAAAACTCGAGGTCGAGGAAATTACAGAGCCAAGGCTCAACGCCCAGGTCATGGCAAGTAGGATGGCAAGCTCCCTTGAGAGGGGCTGGTTCTTCCGACGTGCTGGCCACAGCACCGCCCAGAGTATCATGGATGCCGGCGCAAGGGGCTGCCTGGTCATCCTCAGCGGCAAGATCACCGGTGCTAGGCACAGGGTGGAGAAGTTCCAACAGGGACACATCAAGTTCTGTGGAGAAACTGCGCTGCAGTTCATGGACGTAGGCTACTCAGTTGCAGTGAAGAAACTCGGAACGGTCGGTTGCACAGTACGGATCATGAGGCCCGGTGTCAAACTCCCTCACGAGGTCGTAATCAAGGACAGGCACGAATCAGGGCTTCCCCCGCTTGAGGAAGTTGCTTACATCATCGCAGAAGAGGATGTAGATGTAGAGGAAGAGTCCCAGGATTCAGAGCCAGATGCAGAGGTAGTTATCGACTCCGCAATCGAGAAGATGGCAGAGATCGAGACTGACGAAAAGGAGGAAGAGTGAATGTCACACATCAGCTCAAGGGACATCGACACGATGAACCAAGAGCAGCGCCTCCGAACACTGGAGGAGCTCCGTGACGAGATGCTCCAACTAAGGGCCCAGCAGGCATTGGGCGGCTCCCTCTCAAACTCTGGGGCGTACAAGCAGACTCGGAGAAGCATAGCAAGGCTGCTAACTAAGATCAGCCAAGAAGAAAACAAGGGGGACGAGTAGATATCTGGCATTTGCAACACATGTGGACTCCCTCAGGAGCTTTGCATCTGCCAGGAAATTGCCAAAGAGCAGCAAAAGGCGGTAATATCGGTCGTAAGGAGGAGGTATGGAAAGATGGTCACAATAGTCGAGGGAATAGACGACTCAGCTATCGATCTTGGCCAACTCGCCAAGATTCTCAAGGGAGCATGTGCGAGCGGTGGAACCGTCAAGGACCGAACCATAGAGCTACAGGGAGATCACAAGAAGAAGGCTGCGAGGGTCCTCGAGCAGAATGGCTATCGGGTGGAGGTGCGATAAATGTCTGACATCATCAACCAACCTTGGCTCGCTCACGAAATCTCAGTCACAGGATCATCGGATCCGGGACTAGTGGGGATAACTGGCATGATCACAAACGAGACGCGAAGGACAATTCGAATCAGAACTGACTCCGGCGAACTCACCATCCCCAAGGATGTAGTTACTTTCACAATAGACTCAAGCAGGGAGATAGTTGGATCCAAAGTAATTCAACGCCCCGAGGACAGAATAGGAAGGAGGTACAAGTAATGTCAGAGATTAGGGATATCGGCGTTGATGTAGCCAAACCATCGGGAGAATGGGACGGGGACCAAAACTGCCCCTTCTACGGAAGCCTGAGGCTCCGTGGGCAGATCATCGAGGGCCGAGTCCGTTCGAACGGGATGTCAGGTTCGATAGTCGTGGAGAGGGAAATAACTCGATACATGAAGAAGTACGAAAGGTACGAGAAGCGCACTCGCAGCTATTCGGCCCACCTACCATCATGCATTGACGGAGTAGAGGTAGGGGACAGTGTGCGTATCATGGAATGCAGGCCCCTCTCCAAAACCGTGAAATTCTGTGTGATTGAGAAGGAGGTGAACCAGTGAAGGGAATACCAGGCAAGGTCACCAAGGCCCTCCCCACCCACGCCAAGCTAGAGTGTGCGGACAACACCGGAGCAAAGACGGTGCAGATAATCACCGTTCTCAAGAAAGGAGGCGTTGCACGGAGATACCCAGCAGCAGGCGTTGGCGACATGGCAAAGGTCACCGTCAAGAGGGGGACTCCAGAGACCCGCAGGCAGATTTTCAATGCCGTAGTTATCAGGCAGGCGAGGCCTTTCAGGCGCGTAGACGGGACATGGGTCCAGTTTTCGGACAATGCCTGCGTTCTAACAAACGAGAGAGGGGAAGTTCAGGGTTCCGACATTAAGGGACCAGTAAGCCGTGAGGCCGCAGAAAGGTGGCCTAGGATCGCGGCAACAGCAAAACAAATTGTGTGAGGTGGAAAGATGACGAGAAGCAGCAAGCCAGGCAAGCAACGCCTAGGGCAGAGGGACGCATCGATGCACATCCGAAGAAAGAGGATGCGCTCACGCCTAATCTCAGACGACCCCGAGCTTCAGAATATTCGCAGAGTCACAGTAAGGGTCGGAGACGAAGTCGAGGTCATAAGGGGCGACTTCGGACACCCAAACAGCGCCAAGTCAGATACTCGTGGCAAGAGACTGGGGCAATCTAGGGGGCGGTCCGGAGTATCCGGGAAGATAGCGATGGTCGACTCCACCAGTGGAATGATCTTCATCGACGGTGTGACTAGCACTACCTCGGATGGAAAGGAAGAAGCTGTCCCAATCCACCCCTCAAACGTAATTGTAACCAAATTGTTCGAGGGAGACACACTCAGACTCAAGAGGCTACTAGAGAGGACCGGGGGTGTCGAAGAATGAGTAGCAGCCACATGAAGAGGCTAACCATGCCAAGGAGCTGGCCCCTTCCAAGAAAGTCCACCATATGGATCCAGAAGCCAAACCCCTGTGGGCACTCAATCGAGCACTGCATGCCACTGGGAGTCATTCTCAGAGACATACTGGGAGTGGCCCAGACTCGCCGTGAAGCAAAGAGGATAGCCCACTCAAATCTCATCAAGGTCGATGGCAGTGTCGAATATGACTCAGCCAGGGGCGTCGGACTGATGGACGTTCTAACCGTTGGCGACAACAACTACAGGTGCATACTGGATACAAACGGTAAACTCAGATACAGATCAATCCCAGCAAAGCAGGCCTCCACCAAGACCTGCAGAGTTACGGGAAAGAACACCATCAAGGGAGGGAAGACACAGATTCACCTCCATGACGGACGAAACATGGTTTTCGACGAGAATCCGGAATACAGGACCGGAGACTCACTAGTTATATCCCTGCCAGAGCAGGAGATCAAGGCCCACCACAAGTTCGAAGAGGGCTCCACTGCATACCTCACAGGAGGCAGCCACATAGGCGAGACCGCCACAATAAGGGGCCATGATGTAAAGAGGTCCTCAAAGGCCAATGAGACCAAATTCGACGATTTCGGCACAGTTTCCGACTACGTTTTCGTCATTGGAGACAAGTCGGACATTCCACTGGAGGACGAATCATGAGTGGAACCGCCAACCCAATGCTCGCCCCGAGGGTCACCAAAGTAACTGTGAACATCGGCGTAGGAGAGGGCGGCCAGAGGCTACAGCTAGCCGAGCAAGCACTCGAGATGGTCACAGGAATGAGTCCCGTGAGGACCCTGGCAACCAGTACAAATAGGGATCTGGGGACCAGGAAGGGCTCCCCGATAGGGTGCAAGGTAACCATAAGGGACCAGGAATCAATCCAAGCATTCCTGAAGGACGCTTTCTGGGTCCGCCAGCACACCATCCCTTCGTACAACTTCGACTCCTCTGGAAACCTCTCATTCGGAATAACCGACTATACGGACTTCCCCGGCCAGAAGTACGATCCAGACATTGGAATCTATGGAATGGATGTAAACGTGGTATTGGAAAGGCCCGGTCACCGCGTCTCACGCAGAAGGAGACATGCCAGGAAGGTCGCAGTGAGCCACCGCGTGGGCCCAGAAGAGTCACGAGCGTGGTTCTCCAAGAATTTCGAACTCAAGATAGTCGGCTACGGGGAGGAGGAGTAACCATGGCAAAGGATCACGGAGAGAGAATTGGCCGCTCTGTTGGATGCAGGAGATGCGGGCGCAAGAGGGGAATGATCCGACGTCACGGCCTCAGGCTCTGCCGCCAGTGCTTCCGAGACACCGCTCCCGACATAGGATTCAAGAAATACTCATGAGGTGATAAATAATGCAATTCGATCCACTAAGCGACGCCTTCACGCGAATATTCAACGCGGAGCAGGCAGGCCACTACGAGGTCTCAGTAAGCCCAGCTAGCAAACTATTGGGGAGCATGCTCAATATCATGCAGAAGTCAGGATATGTCGGCGAGTTCGAGAGGATAGAGGATGGCCGCTCCGGCTCCTACAGGATAGAACTCATCGGGGCAATTAACCGATGCGGAGTCATCAAGCCACGGCATTCGGTACAACGCTCGGACTTCGACAAGTGGGAGTCGAGGTACCTGCCCGCAAGAGATTTCGGACTTCTCATTGTCACTACTAATCAAGGAATAATGGATCACTACGATGCCAAGAAGGAGCGCGTCGGAGGGCGCCTTCTCGCATATATTTTCTAGGAGTTGAATTGAATGCCAAAGTTAGATCACGTTTCCCACGAGATAAACCTCGCAGAGGGCTCAAGCTCAAGCATAGCTGGAGACGTAGTCACGGTTTCAAATGAAGGCAAGTCCCTCAGCAGGGAGTTCAGGCACCCCAAGGTCACCATCAGGCAAGGCGACTCTTCACTAGTGGTGTTCTGTGACCTTCCTCGAAGGGCGGACAAGGCCATTGCCGGAACATGGGCTGCGCACTTGAGGAACATGGTCAAGGGCTTGGAGGAAGGATTCGAGTACAAGCTCAGGGCCGTTTACAGTCACTTTCCTATGACTCTGAAGGTAGAGGGCAATCGCATGACAATCAACAACCTGTTCGGCGAGAAGGTTCCAAGGGTCGCCAAGCTGCCCTGGTCCCCCTCCGAGGTGGAAGTCAAAGTGGAAAACAAGACCGAAGTAACAGTCAAGGGATCCGATCGTGAGAAGGTCGGGCAAACCGCTGCCAATATAGAGAGGGCGTGCAGGATTAGGAATAGGGATAGAAGGGTATTCCAAGACGGAATTTACATCACATCGAAGGGGGCATAGGAATGAGTGACGAATTTGAAAATATGACAGTCGCCCAGCTAAAGGACGTCCTCCGTGAGAGGGGCCTTCCAGTTTCTGGAAAGAAGGCAGAACTGATCGCCCGCCTACAAGAGTCGCCCGGAGCTGCAGAAGCCGATGCCCCAGAAGCGCCCGAAACTATCGAGGAATTCGAAGAGGACTTCGAGGACGAGGACGACTTCTTCGAGGACGAGGACGATTGGGACGATCTGCATACCGCACGTCAGAAGCCGGTTCTGGACGATGAAACAACTAACGCCCTGAAATTCAGGGCAGCACAGAAGAAGCAGCAACCAGCATTCCGCAGACAAGAGTGGTACAGGTACAGAAGGCTAGCAAGATCAAGCTGGAGAAAGCCGAAAGGCATGCACTCAAGCATGAGGCTCAACAGAAAGTACCGTCCACCAATGGCCCGAATCGGCTACAGGAAGATAGCATCCGCCAGGGATCTACACCCATCGGGATTCCAGGAAGTCCTGGTTCACAAGCCATCAGACATGGACGGACTCGACCCAGAGAGGCAAGCCGTCAGGATAGGGGCAACTGTCGGCAACAGAAAGAGGATTTCAATCCACGAGAGGGCTAACGACCTCGGACTAAGGGTGCTCAACAGAAGGCGCATCGAGAGAAGGGGTGATCTCTGATGATAATCACAAATCAGCGAAGAATGGCAGCGGCCATCTTGTCACAGAAGGAAGGCAGGCCAGTAGGGGTTCACCGAGTCTGGATAGACCCCGACTACCTCGATGAAGTAATCTCCGCAGTCCAGAAGGACGATGTCAGGAGACTAATCGAGGAAGGACTGATCAAGGCACGCCCAATCAAGGGCACTAGCAGGGCCAGAGCAAGGAAGGCCGCGGAACAGAAGTCGAAGGGCCGAAGGAAGGGCCAGGGCTCGAGAAAGGGGAGTGCCAACTCAAGGACGCCCAAGAAGGGCAAGTGGATGCAGCTAATTAGGTCACAGAGGAGACAGTTGAAGGGCATGAGGGAGGAAGGAACACTCACTCCTTCTGAATACAGGTACTACTACCGTAAGGCGAAAGGCGGCTCATACCGCTCCATTGCCCACATGAGAACAAACATGGTTACAGACGGTATCAAAATCGGAGGCGATGAATGATGGCACACGGCAAGAGTCAGAGGCTCAGGATGAAGCGCCGACGCAATGGACAGACCGACTACCGTCGAAGGATGAAGCTACTTCGAGGAGGGGCCCCTAGAGCCGTCGTCAGAGTTTCCAACACGCAGGTCACATGCCAGCTCGCCGAATTCGGCACAGATGGCGACAGAATCCTGGCTTCAATCACAGGCAAGACTCTAGTGGACTCATACTCATGGCCACTGGACGCATCAAGAAAGTCAGTGCCAGCCTGCTACCTCGCGGGTTACGCCATGGCAAAGGCAGCGATCTCGGCAGGCCACAAGGAAGCAGTCTTGGACATCGGACTATCAGCCTCATCATCGGGAAGCAGAGTCTTCTCCGCTCTGAAGGGCATGGTCGAAGCAGGCTTGGATATACCACATGGCGAGTCAGTCCTCCCCGATGACGAGAGATCAACCGGGGCGCACATTTCCGACTCCATTTCACCAACCGTTGAAGCTTCTAAGAAGGCAATTGAGGGGGCATTCGAATGACCGAAGAGAGCCCCGAGACGAACCCCGCCCCGGAAGTCCCGATACTGGCACCCGGCCTCGCAAAGGCCCTAGCGCCAGTGGAAGAAGTCCAATCCGACTCCCGAGGGAGAAGGAGAGGGGGGCCAGATCCACTAGCCGCGCTCAGAGCATGGCAACCTCGGACCAGACTGGGGCGGATGGTCATGTCCGGTCAGATACTAACTTACGAAGACGCACTGGAAACAGGGCTGCCAATCAGAGAGGTAGAGATTGTCGATGCCCTGCTTCCTGACATCACCGACGACGTCCTCGCAGTGAACATGATTCAGAGGATGACCGACTCAGGAAGAAGAGTCAGATTCAACGTCCTGTGCGTTGTCGGTAACAGCGATGGGTACGTCGGACTATCGGTCTGCAAGGGCAAGGAAGTCGCCAGTACAATTCGCAAGGCAATAGACAAGGCCAAGCTGAACATAATCCCCGTAATGAGGGGCAATGGGTCATGGGAGTCATCTGAAGGCCCAGGCACCAGCGTCCCATTCATGGTCACCGGTAGATCGGCCTCAACCAGAATCACCCTGATGCCAGCACCTGCGGGGAAGGGGCTCGTCATCGGCGACTACGGCAGGAGGGTTCTGAACCTGGCTGGCGTCACTGACGTCTGGTCGAGGTCATCCGGACAGACCAGGACGACAATCAATTTCGCCAAGGCGACATTCAATGCCCTAGTAGAACTGAATAAGACAAGACTCACAGAAGCCGATCACCGCAGGCTTAACATAATCAGAGGGAGGGAACTCAGTTGACATTTCTAGTAATCAGAGCAAGGAGCGACCGTGGGGTCACCAGGAAGATCAGAGACACAATGTCAATGCTGAACCTCACCCGGGTAAATCACGCAACCATCGTTACGGACAGCCCCTCGTACAGGGGGATGCTGCAGAAGTCGAAGGACTACGTAACATGGGGCGAGGTAGATGCAGACACAATCGCCAAGCTAATCGGAGAGAGGGGCAGGATGTCCGGGGACAAGCCCGTCACCGACGCATCCATCAAGGAGGGAAGCGACTTCAAGGGAATCAAGGACTTCTCCAAGGCCCTAGCCTCCGGAGAGGCTTCAATGGGCGATGTAGATGGCCTCAAGCCAATCTTCAGGCTCCACCCCCCTAGGGGGAGCAAGGGCTGGGGCGGCATCAAGCGTGCCTACACGGTCGGAGGCGCTCTGGGATTCCGTGGAGACGCCATCAGCGATCTAGCAGAGAGAATGATGTGAGGCGAGAAGAATGGTATCACGAACAAACAAGTTCCGCGGAAGCCGTTACCACGGCAGAGGAAAGAAAGCCGGAAGGGGAGCTGGAAAGAGAGGAGGCCGAGGAAAAGCCGGCATAGGCAAGCACAAGGTCATGTTCAGAAACAAGTACATGCCAGGGCATTGGGGCATGCATGGCTTCAACAGACACCCAAGCTTGAGGACCGTTAACGTGTCCATCAACGTCAGCGAAGTCGAGGAAATGGCCGATGGAGACTCAATCAACCTCACAGATATGGGCTATGACAAGCTCCTGGGCAAGGGATCAATCTCCCGAGCGATCAACATCACAGTTTCCGAGGCTAGCGCTGGAGCCATGCAAAAGGTCGTGGCCGCTGGCGGAACCGTTACCACTGACGACGATGACGAGTTCGGAGAGTGGGAGGAAGAGTGAACACTCTAACGGGGCGATACGATGGTTGAGAGGAGTCCCAGCAAAATAGGCCTCCCCGCAATGATTCTCACATATTGGGGCGCCCTGTTCTACTGGCTTAGGTCCGATTTACTGGATGGCGCCGAAGATGAACAGATGCGCGCATTGAGAATGCTCCTGGTTTCATTCCCATACGTCGGTTTCGTGATATGGGGCACTATGTCGGATCTCCCTGAGAATATCAGAGAGGCCCCCTACATAGGTCGCGCATTCAAGCCAGTGACATGGCTAGTTTTCGTGTTACTCCTGGCATATTGGGGTTGGAAGGACCCAGAAGCGGTGGGATTCCTGCTGGTGGGCGTAGCACTACTCGGCTTCGGTGCGGGCTTGGCAATCGCATGCCTCCTTTACTCGGGCTCGGAGTCCAGCAGACTATACGCACTATCCAGGCTTGTCGATGTCTACCCGAGCATCACCAAGCCCGACGGCCACGTAAGGTTCAACCAGAAGTTGTGGACCACCACATTGGTACTGATCATCTACTTCATGATGACCAATGTGATGATTTACGGTCTATCGGACTCAACACTCGACATATTCTCGTCTTTCAGGTCGATAATGGCTGGGGCATCAGGTTCAATCATGCACCTAGGGATAGGCCCAATAGTTACTGGCTCCATCATCATGCAGCTTTT
>DAFQ01000050.1:1077-3565 GCA_002497985.1 Euryarchaeota archaeon UBA4 | reverse complement strand
ATTTACCGCTCTTTCCATATTGCAACTACCTGATGTGTTTCCTAATGCCCGGAGGGAGGGAGTTGGCATGAGCGACAATAGTTCCCACCTTGAGATCCAGATTTGTTTGATGGGTGTGCCGTTGGAAGATCCTTGCTACTTCGTAGACTGCCATCAAAGCGTTTACCAGTGGAACTAGGTAAACAAGCTTCCAGAAAGCACGCCTGTCCCACATTTCACTGGTTACCGCACTTCCATCGGTGCAGACAATCGCAAGACCCATCATCTTCTGTCCGAATGATCTTGAGTACCACAAACCAGTCACTCTCCAGTATAACCAGTGAGAGGCGAGAAGAACGAATGTGTACGCCAAGGAGTGCTGAGGGGAGATCCACCAGGTATCAAGAATCCATACGTGCAACAGTTCCCACCTAGTTGCGAGCATGAGGATGGTGGTTACAATGACGATATCAATCACTAGGGAAGTTCCCCTTCTGACCCCTGAAGCCAATATTACCCCCTCTGGAAGATTCCAATGCTCGTCCGCCTGACCAGAAACTATCGATTTTGCCAATGTGCTTCCACCAGAGGGGGACAGCGATATGGGGGAATCGTGGTCGACCATGGTATCTCCTCAGGACATTCCGAGCATGTGCCAAGCCTCAAGGTTACGTTCCCTCACATGTCTGAGCCAGGACTCCCAATTCTCGTCATGCCTCAATGTAGACGGGTCACCAATCACAATCAGGCCCCTCTTTGCACGAGTCAGGGCGACGTTCAATCTTCGTGGGTCAGAAAGGAAGCCAACCTTCCCATCACTATTCGACCTCACGCATGAGAAGACGATAACCTCCTTCTCACGTCCTTGATACCCGTCAACAGTTTTCACCTCAATCTCCTGCATCGATTCAGGAAGAACGTCTCTGATTGCCCTAACTTGGGCAGCGTAGGGGGTAATCACTCCGATGTCACTCATCACAACGTCACCAGTATCCACTAGTCCCTCGACTATCTTTGAGACCCAGGAAGCCTCAACGGAGTTTTCCTTGGACTCACCGTCTGGAGCTACCTTTTCTCCACCTTCAACGGGGATGAACGCGATGGGTGCGTCCCAGTCAGGCCAAAGAATTCCTGCTGGAGAAGGCCTCTCTGAACTTTCCACCCCGTCGATCAGGCGACCTTCATAGAATGAGTTGTTCGGGAACGACGAGATCGCTGGATGCATTCTGTATTGTGTGTTCAACAGATGAGCCTCCACACCCATATCCATAATTCTCTCGAACAGCGATCTCGACAGTCCCCCCTTCTCCGCTCGCATGGAAATAACGGTAGGGGGGAGTTGCTTGTGGTCTCCGACCAGAACCAACTGTCTGGCGCCACGAACAATGGGCACAAGGGATGACGGCTCTGTTGCCTGTGTAGACTCATCAATCAGGACCTGGGGAAAGCGTCGACCATCAAGGATTTCATGACCAGTCCCTATGCAAGTGCAGCAAAGCACCTGGGCCTTGTCAAGAATGTCGTCACGCATCTGCCCCTCAATCCTGCGAACTTCTTTCCACCCTCTGCTAAGGTCTCTGTGAGCAAGCCCCTTCTCCTTCCCCCCTCTCATTCCCTTGATCTTTCTCCCCAACTTCTCATTGAGCTCCAGATGATCTACTAGATCCCTCCTCAGGGGGTGCTTTTCCATCAGTGCATCCATTGTCGCCTCTCGAAGCTCCTCCCTAACTTTGACGGGCTGACCCAATCTGACTGCCCTAACGCCAAGTTTCAGTAAACCTTCCAACAGGTTGTCAACCGCCACATTGGAGTCGGCAACTGCCAGGACGGTCCCCAGGTCTTGTTGGGCCCAAGCCTCGAGTATCCTAACTGCAGTATGGGTCTTCCCGGTTCCCGGTGGGCCTTGGATGAGAGTCATGCGCTGCTCTACAGCCGCCTTCGCCGCCTTCCTCTGGGCTTCGTTTAACTTCGTGTCGAGAGAGTATCCCCTCCCTCTGACCCCTCCAAGTTGGGGCGGTAGAGAAGCAGTTCCTCCGGGGTCATGTACCAATCCAAGTATCAAATCCCTCAATGGAACTCCCCCCTCTTCCTGGAACAACGAATTTAGAGCATCTCTCATCCTATCGAATGCTACTCTGTTGGCACCCCTGTCCATTCTCCAGCTATCCTTTCGAATGTCAGAAGGAAGCTCAGGTAGCACGACTCTTATTGAGTCCCTCCTCCTATCACTGACTATCGCCTCAACAGGCTTCTCCGAGAGAGGATCCCCTCTACTGAGCATCACGATGTCACCTTGCCTGAATCGATGAGATCCCAGATCCCTCCGCCCCTTCTTGCTTAGTTTAACCACACGTTGATCAAATAGCCAACCATCTGGCTTTGCTACCAAATCAAAGATCGCTACCCCATTTGATACCAGCCTTTCCTTGGGCCAATTCCTAAGCCTCCGTTCTGTAGATGCGAGCTCGTCTTCCAACTCCAATCTTATCAGTTTCAGGTAACCCTCATG
>DAFQ01000050.1:0-742 GCA_002497985.1 Euryarchaeota archaeon UBA4 | reverse complement strand
TGGCTCCTCTTGAACCTAGATGGCAGTCCCTCGGGCCCCTCTTCCACAATACGACGCGTAGAAG
This sequence comes from Euryarchaeota archaeon UBA4, assembly GCA_002497985.1. Taxonomy (GTDB): domain Archaea; phylum Thermoplasmatota; class Poseidoniia; order Poseidoniales; family Thalassarchaeaceae; genus MGIIb-O5. The sequence continues at coordinate 678 of DAFQ01000050.1, read as the reverse complement.
ACGCCCCATCACCATTCCCCGAGGCAAACCTTCCATTTTCCAGTGATGCATATCGAGCACCTTCCCGTGAGGATTATACGATGAGTTTCTGGGAAGCAGCTCACGGGGGGGGTGCATACCGGTGTTTGACCGATTCAAATTCAATCGTAAGAAGGACGAAGATGGCATAGAGTGCCCACTCTGCCAACAAAAAAACCCCTCTGGATCAGATAGCTGCTCAAGGTGCTCATATCAACTTCAGAAGGCGACTCACCAACAAGAAGCATCCGTAGATGATGGGGCTGCATCTGATCTATTTGACGAGTTGCTGGGGGACTTCGAGGAAGACGAGGAGCAGGAGGTAGTGGACTGGTCAAAAACCACCTTCACAATGGATGATGTTACAATCGACGTCAAACAATATGGAAAGGACGACTCCGTTGTTACAAAGCAAAAGCCGACCTTTGCCCTCAGTGCGGACCTCCCGGAAAAAAATGATGAAAACGAGGAAGAGGATTACGAACTCAAGCCCGAGGATGCACCCGAGTTCGTCACCAAGTTCGAGGTCCCTGATTCAGAACCCGAACCACTGGAGGAGATCGCCACCCAACACGTTGAATTGATTCAACCCACATCCGAGGCAGCAGAAGAAGTAGAAGTCGTAGCGCCAAGCGAGATTCCAGAATCAAATGGCCAAAT
>DAFQ01000047.1:3503-13025 GCA_002497985.1 Euryarchaeota archaeon UBA4 | reverse complement strand
TCCCACGTATGGGGGTAGAGGTGACCATGGCCGACCTACGTGACACGTCTTCATACGAGGAGCAAATACAGGACAACACCAAGGTCATCTATGTCGAGACTATGACAAATCCGGTCTTGAAAGTGTGCGATTTGGAAGCGATGGCAGACATAGCCAAGAGAAACGGAATCATCTCCGTAGTCGACAATACATTTGCATCTCCCTGGGGGTGTAACCCAGTAAGCATGGGTTTCGACATAGTCCTCCATTCCGGTACTAAATACCTAGGGGGCCATGCAGACCTAATAGCGGGCCTAGTAGCAGGAAAGAAGGAGCTAATTGCTGACATATTCTTCAACAAGATCCACTTTGGAGGCGCTGCAGACCCACACATGTGCTATTTGCTGGAGAGGGGGATGAGAACCCTCCATGCCAGAATGCCAATCCATTCTGCCAATTCAGCCGAACTCGCCAAGAGGCTCGATAACCACGATATGGTGGAAAGCGTGAGGCACACCTCCTTGGCCTCGCATCCAGATTACGAGGTTGCAAAGAGAATAATGCCAAAGGGAAGTGGAATGTTGGCCTTCGTAGTCAAGGGAGGGGACGAAGCGGCCCTCAAGTTCATGAGATCGTTGGATATGGTTTTCGAGGCAACAAGCCTAGGTGGGGTGGAGAGCCTCGTCGAATGCCCGTTCAACTCCAGCCACATGTTCGTCCCCGAGGACGTTAGAAACGAAGCGGGCGTGGTCTCCGGATTCGTCAGGATGAGCGTGGGGATCGAAGATGTAGAGGATCTCTGGAAGGACATAGACAGCGCTCTGAAGGCCGCGAACGACTTTCTAGAAACAAGAGCCTGAGGCGCCCGCATGGACACCGAGCTGCTAATCGCTACGTTGGCGTTTATCGTTCCAATGTGCTTCACACCGGGGCCAAACAATGTCCTTTGCGCGGCCCACGGCTCCCAACACGGCTTCAGGGAGTCGCTTCCTCTGATAGCTGGCATGGCAATCGGCTGGTCCACATTGGGGATTTTCGTTGGTGGCGCCACGGTTTTCATCGAGGACAACAAGTCCGCATTCGATATTCTGACTTACATTGGAGCCGCCTACATCGCATACCTAGGATACAAAGTCGCAACCTCTCCTCCACTGTCCTCCGATGAGGCAGGCAACGATCGTCTGGGCCTCTTCACCGGGGTGACGCTGCAAGTGGTCAATGGCAAGGCATGGATACATTTCCTGGTGTTGATGACAGCATTTGGTGGACTATTCGGGCCGGGTTTTACAGCGAAAGTGGCGTTGGTATTCCTGAATCTCCTCTTCGGCCTTCCCGCGGTGATGTCATGGGCTGCGTTCGGCTCCGTCCTCCGAAGGGTCTTCACAACTCCCGGTTCTGCAACAGCGCTGAATCGATTTATGGGCGCTTCATTGCTAGCAGTGGCAATCTGGATAGCATTGCCTCATTGACTATCATTCCGGGCACTTTGAGCCACTGGACTCAGCCAGCCACTTCATCGCATTCCTATAGTCCTCTACCGCATCCTCATTGTCATTGAGAAGAAGGTCTTCTGAAGCGTCCCAAAGGGCCCTGAGTGCGGGCACCCAGTCTCCTCCCTTGTCCCTGCTTGACTCATCGAATCTCCAAGCATCGGACTCGGTGCGGTCATGAACAACCAACCAAGCCCAACCCATTGCAGACTCCAGCCCCTTGCCCTTCCTCGCGATCGACACGGTCGATGCAACCCCGTCGTCAACCGCCTTCCGAACCAACCTGTCGGCCATACCGAGGGGCACAGGGAGTGAGTTTTGCTCCCATGGCAAACGATCCAACCTTTGTGCGGTATCGAGATTCTCGCCCAGTTCCCTGAGGAATGCACCGAACCCCTGCTTACGCCTCTCTTGCTTCGCCAGGATGTCCTCGGCCTCCTCCCCACTGAGCCCATACATTTCATTGAGAACCTTGATTCCATGCTCCGGCCAAAGCGCGACCAGCACGGGGTGGCAAGAAGACTCTTCCAACCTTATCACATCATCCTCGATGTCCAGGGCCAGCCCATCTGTCCTCACGTGAATCCCTCCTTCCAGGGAGTCGAGAATACAGGAGAGGGCACCCTTCTCCTCGTCGGTCCCCCCCATGTGCTCAAGGAAACCATCCCTATCGTCCGCTGCAAACCAGCTGTTCCCCACAACATAGCCATCAGAGATTGAATTGAGGATACTGGTTCTGCATGCTCTCGAAAGGGCAGCGTCCTCCAAGGACATCTTCAACCAGGCATCCAGGGCCTCTCCCAGACGCTCTTCGCCTTCGTCAGGGAGGGGGCGATCCTCGGGCCACCCATCCGGCCTCCACATCCAACTGGCATCACAAACAGCACCCAGCTTGTTCGGGGGCATCATCGAAATGGCGATGCTCTGTGCCAATGGGACCTCAGTTTTCGCTAGGGAAGATGTCGAGACGCCAACGGTGGTTCCATCTTGGAACGCCAAACGAAGCCAGCCACTCTCTGTGTTTTGGCCCTCTGAGACAACATCTTCACTTAGTCCGACCGTCCACCTCACATCACTGCCCGTCAAATCCACAGATGACTTATCCAGTACCCAGTTGATCCATTCCGGAGGCGCCTCGGCTTCTAAGCAAGTGCAGACAAAACCACCATCCCATGAGAAGAAGTACTGTCCTGATTTCGCATGGCCATCCCACACAAGCAACCTCAATTTGGGATGAGTGAAGTTCTGAATCCCCGCCTGATGGCTCTGTTTGCCGTTTCCTCTCCTGAGGTAGCTTGCAGTTCCATATAACGGGTGCTTGAATACTGAGACTGTAGACAAATCTTCCTCGCTCGCAGCTAGGAGGCTGCCTGCTAGGGACTTGCACACTTCGTCCCCGCCCTTCTTCACCATTCTTTTTCTTAGCCACCGTGGATCATTACGCTTCGCCGCCACAACCTCGATCTCTTTGAGAGTCATTGCGAGCCTGTCCTTCGACCCAAAGAAGGAAACCTTACCCAACTCGCCTGTAATTTCTGGAACGAACGCCTCTGGGTCATCCATCAGGCCTTCCAGGTTACTCTCCAACCTCTTCTGAATTTCCTTGGATGCTTGCTTTATTCCCCTGACTCTGACTTTCTTCCTTCGGTTCCTGTCTCCAGGGAACCTTACTTCTGCTGGTGGCTTTGCCATTTTCAAGTCCCCCTCTTACCTTCCGAACATAACCTGACCCATCACCTATGCGGTCTCCGGCGTTCATAGGCCTCTCTTTCCATCCCAGTGAATAAAGCAGGAAGAATGAGGCAATGAATCCGTCCACCAGTTACACTAGACAGATATTCCAATTTACCGGAAACAACTCGCTGCTCACGAGTACCGAGATCACTCAGCAATATCCCATCCCAACTTCCAATTGGGTCTGACATACTTTCACGAACAACCCCCTCTTCTTCTACCATTTTTTCAAACATTTTTTGCAATATATCCACTGCTTGCGAGGGACTCATTGGTCGAGGGCTTTCCACCCCCATTCCAGTTGGATCCAAATCCAACAACACCAAGGTGTGTAGGTTGTTAACGAAGTTCGCATCAATCAACTCGAGAGGAGATGTTGGAAGATATTCTCCATAGGCAAAGGGAAGGGTTACCTGCCTGCCGAATCTATATGATTGCATACCTGAAACAGATATTGCTAGAGAAGTAGCGGATATGCCCGGAATAATTGAAAAATTGATGCCCTGCTCAGCACAGCGACTCTCTAAATCAATATGAGTCGTGGCTTGCATGGGGTCGCCCACAACCAATAATGCCACAGAAGTTTCCTTGGCCTTTGCAAGAATTTTTTCAGGGTTTTCAACCATGGGGCGCATGGCCCTCTCCCATCTCCCAACCACACTTTCCAAACGAGCCTCCTCTTCCTCTGGGAGGGTTGCCGTATAACCCTCAAGAAATCGGTATTCACAGCCTCTGGCGCGTTCTATCGCATCAGCAGCCATCATACCTAGATCGCCCGGCCCAAGCCCAATCAGCCAGAGCCCAGTCCCCGTCCCCTCATCCGTCATGGTGAAGCGTCCTGCCCCGCTGCCCGTCATGAACGTGATGCGACACCTCAGAGTACCGAACGGGCTGGTAGAAGCCGTCCTTGGGCGTATGAAGGCCGAGCAGTGGCTCGCTATTGGGTACAGAGTCATGTCTGATGAGGAGGGGCACCACCGATTGATTCCAATAAGTCCAGGAGCGCCCCCATTGCTCGATGGGCTAACCCCTGTCTACGAGGTTGTAGCCGTCGAGGGACTACTGGATGATAGGCCCAGCACCGACTGGTGGAAGTACCTCACGGATGCCCTCGGTGAAGCAGAAGTCGCCCTGCATGGGGATGCATGGCCATCAAACCACGAATTCATTGGGGACATGATGATATTGAGAATCGATGATGCTGTGAGCCAGCACACCAAAGCCATAGTGAAAGCAAAGATGCAATCTCACCCACACGTCCGATTGGTAATGAAAGACAGGGGGGTCCAAGGAGAACTCAGGATTCGGGATATTGAGCCAATAGGCTGTAGAGACGGCGAAGACATCCTGACCTCCGACTTCCCCCCTCGCCTTATCGAAACCAGGGTAATGGTCAGGGAATCGGGAAAGAACATCCTTTGTGACCCGACCAAGGCCTACTTCTCAACAAAACTACAGGCAGAGAGGCTGGAAACAAGAAAACTCGCGATAGAACTCAGGGAGAAACTGGGACGCCCCCTGAGGGTCTGCGATCCGTTCTGTGGGGTGGGGCCCGCACTGTCCACACTGCTAACCGAGCCAGAATTGGTTGGAAGCTTGCTGGCAGCCGACCTAAATCCCGATGCCATTGAGATGCTATTGGACAACCTCCGTAGATGGGACAAGAGGGAGTATCCGAAGGACCCAGCACCGATCACACGCGTCTACGACGACAGGATAGTCGGTTTTGCAGATGCGTTAAAACTCCCTGAAGACCAATCCATAGCCGGGCAGTGGGACGTTCTATTGGTAAATATACCACATCGAACCATAGAGTTCCTGCCCTCCTTGGTTCCTTTATTGGATAGGGCCACACCATCTTTGGTCAGAGGCAGGGTGATAGTGGAGGAAAATGCAATAGAGGAGGCGAACAGGGCGATTCGACAAGCTTTGCCGACCACCTTAGAAGGACATACTGAACCCTCGCTTGTGATCAAAAGGGATTACAGTAGCACACTAAGGCTGTGTTCATTCGAGGCATGGATTTCCCCAGAGCCGTAAATCAGTGGCGCCCCGACCGGGATTTGAACCCGGGTCGCAGCCTCGACAGGGCTGCATGATAGGCCACTACACCATCGGGGCTTGGAGACCTACGACATGGGTTCTCTTTTTCAATCTTTGAGGGGGCATCATTCATCTCCCTCCTGCGTAACGAGGGCTCATGGGGGACTCCAATCTCGTCATTGACGTCATAGATAACGGCGGCCAGTGGACTCATCGTGAGTGGCGTATGCTCAGGTATATGGGTGTAGACACGAAGATACTCCCCAATGACACGCCCCTCACGGAAATGAGGGACGTGGACGGCCTGATACTGTCAGGAGGAGCGGCTAGGGTAGGCCTCACGGGAGAGCTTGGAAACTGCGCGGAGTACCTCGGAATGCAAATCCCGATACTGGGGATATGTGCCGGTCACCAGTTCATGGCAGGCCACTATGGGGGCGAGGCCAGGGAGGCCCCAGCACCGGAATTCGGCGCCGCTTCCATCGAACTGATCGATGGGGGCGGACCGCTCTTCGCTGGAACCCCTGACACGCAAGTTGTCTGGGAGAGCCACAATGACGAGGTTTCCAGAATTCCTGAGGGCTTCATTATTACCGCTCAAAGCGAGTCTTGCCTGGTTCAGGCGATGCAGAACGAGGAGGGGGACAGGTTCGGCCTCCAATTCCACCCAGAAGTCAATGACTCTGAGTTCGGAGGGCACATTTTCCAGAACTTCGTCGACATATGTGAACGAGCCCGTAGGGCTCTCTGAGGTATAGGACAGGTTGAAGAAGGGCAGGCAGGTCGCCGCCCTGATGGCAAAGGACGCAGAGCACACGGTGAATCACAAGTGCAGGAAGTGCAACCGCACAGACAGGAGGCCCTGGACACCCACGGACCCACCCAAGTGCACACACTGCGAATCAACGATGGATCCCCTTGAGATTCGATACAAGTGCCTACGATGTGGCCATCTAACATGGATTGAGGCTGGCTCCACAGGCAAGTCCTGCCACAAGTGTGGATATCGGGTATTCGCAAAACCCCGAAGCCAAGGAAGGCCACACAAGACTCTGAAGGCAATTTGAGGCGCGGAGTTCAAGTCCCGCCGCCCCGACGCTAACCCGTGGCGGGCTGGCTAGAGCATCATGCTCCTAGGACCTTTGAAGATCTAGCTGTGCCAAGTGCCGCACGCGAAGCGCTCCTATCGTCGAGCATTAGCGCGGAACCCCCTCACCTGCTAATCACGGGACCTGCCGGCGTTGGCAAGACCGCCTCCTGGAAACTCGTAGCAAGGCAGGTACTAGGCCCAGGATGGAAGTCCACCACACACGTATTGCAATGCAGAGACCTCGCACGCCAGGCAGGTGCTATGGCCACGTTCGAAAACTTCCTCCGACCCGGGGGGTCGGTTGATACCCTAGCAGGACGCCTCAGCCTCGACGCCTTTGACAGGGGAATGGTATCGAGCGTCGACGACCCCCCGCCTGCAGGAGAAGAAGCCCAACTCCCTGAAGGGACGCTCCCAGTTAGCAGATTGATAGTCCTAGAAGACGCGGATCATCTGGGATCAATAAGGCAGGCGTACCTCAGGAGGATGCTCGAAACAGTTGGAAACGCCTCCAGATTCATACTCGTAGCAAGGGCCCCATCTAGGATAATCGACGCCCTGAGGTCAAGAAGCCGCATGATCAGGATTCCTGGAACCAGTAGAGAACAGGTACTAGATGCGATGAAGGAAATATCCGCCAAAGAGGGATTTGAGCCGGACGAGGGAGTATTGGAGGATATTTCTTACATATCCGATGGAAACCTGAGGAAAGCAATTTTCACATTAGAGATGCTTCGACTAAGGGGACTAGAGAGCGATAGGGCCGCTGTCCACAGACTGGTTCAATCAACCACACTCCAAGCAGGCAGGCATGTGATGGAGTTGGCATTGAGAGGGAGAGTTGTCGAATGGAGGTGGGAAAACTCAGGGGGGCGTAAAAAGAGAGTCCTAGCAGGGGCCATCGCCGAAGTCGACAGCCTGATGAATCACCACGGACTTGACGCCGAAGACGTAGTTTCACAGCTGCATGACGTTCTGACTGGAAGAAGGCTGTCAATTTCCGACAAACTCCGCGAGGAGCTTTTGTCTGCCCTCGCCGAATGCGATACAAGTCTGAGAAGATCGATGCAACCGAGAGTCCCCCTGGAGAGGTTCCTACACCGTGTGTCATCCGCAGGAGAGCGACATGGTCTGGCATTTAGTTAGTGGCGGGCGCGGCAGGATTCGAACCCGCGGTCCCTGGCTTAGGAGGCCAGTGCATTATCCAGGCTATGCTACACGCCCGTCTCCCGCAAAGCCTCCTCCCCAAGAAGCCTAGCGTTGACAAACCCGATATTCCGACTCCCGCCATCCGATGCCATCAAGCACCAAAACACCTCCGAACAGCCGTGGATGACGGAAACCCCCTACCCACTCCCTATGGCGAAGGCAGCGGTTTTGTGCCGGCAAATGACAGGGCACTATCGCGCGTTATCGCAAGAAGGGACGCTGCCAGGCGATTTTGGATTTGGGCATCGACCGTTTGGCCGACTCCAAGCATCAGGATGATGTTGTCCGCAATAGCCACCATTTCTTCAGCGAGCCTCCTCGTGGGATGGAGATATTCTTCGATCGAGCTCTCAATAACCAGCTTTGTTCTCCTCTCCATACTCTACCTCCCGACAAACATGGCTTCGTGGTACTCGTCAATGGTCGCTAGAGACAGGCTCACCCTCCGTGTTTTTGGTCACGCTTCCAAGGGGTCTTACCCTGGGTCGGAGAGAATACTGAATACACTCAGAGACAGGGTTGTAAGAGAGCGAATCAGACTCATTTCAGCAATGCTTGCTGCATTCTCTCTGAATGCCATTTGGAGCTTCAATCCAGGAGAGGTCCTAACGCCATCGCTACTCGCAGCAGCGGTTTTCTGCGGTGCAGTCTGCGTCCTGAACTCATTGATACTGGAAGGCTCCGTGCCAATGCGCTCCAATGACTTCACTCTACTTTCCTTACACGCACCCACACTCCATGATAGCACTCTAGATTCAGTTCTCACGGATCTCCTAAAAGCACATCTTGATCCACAGACAGCAGGCGAGTGGGACGAGTGGCTGGACTCGTTGGAAGTTAGAGTCAGAACTTCCCAGACCCCCATTTCTGCAGTTGAACACGTTCTCCAGGCGATTCACTTGGAGCACAGAGGGATCATTGATCGAGAAGGACTGCAGTCAGAGGTCAGGTCTGTATTCAAGGTAGCAGCAACCGACTCACTCTTTGATTCAGAATCAAAATTCAACATCTCTTCGCTCAGGGCACTTCTAGCCCATACGAGAGCATGGGCGCCCGGAATGTTCCGCCTGATAGATAGATTGCAGGAGTCCCTCGCTGCCGAAAGAACGACAACAGCGGAGCCGTGGAGGTTAGACCTAGACCTCCCTCCTCGGTGTTCGGAGGGGCAGGGCGACCTTTTCGTCATGCTACACAATCACACCGGAAGGGACTCGACAGTGGAACTTGATATCCTGGCCGCCCAAGGCGAGCCGGCGTATCAAAGCCTCAGAATAAAGGCCCCATCTTCAAGAACACAATCAGAGCAAGGACCCGATGGGGTGTCCTCGCTCGGCCGGCTATTGGACAGCTCGGTCGTGCTTTGGATAGGATTGGCTTGGTCGGACTCGCAATACGGACCTCATCCCGTTCAGGTCACGCTCAAGGGGGAATCTGGAGAGACCCTCTCATCCATCATTGTACAGACAACACTCTCCTCGGGCGTCAATCCAGAGAGTGCCGCTGCTAGGATGACCGATGCCGCCGAGGCAGTAAGAAGAATAGCAATTCCAATCGGCGAGTGAGCAGCATCGTTCTAGGGTCTCAAGCGTCACGTTCTTGGCACGTCCCCGCCTCGACAACTCCGGTAACTATGGAGTCATGGGGCGTCATTGTACTTGGTAGAGGCCCCGCAGCCCTCCGAGCAGCGATTTCTGCAGCAGACGCTGGGGCGAGCCCGTTAATCATAGATGGAGGCTCCATAGCATCTGGATCAGGTGCTGCTCCACTTTCAGGAATAGCTGCCTCGTTAAACGAAACAACCCCTTCTTCTCACATAGAAGACACCATTTCTGCAGGCGGTGACACGACTGACAAGTCCTCTGCGGCTAGGATATGTGACAAGGCCGTCGGAACCCTGGCGGAACTAGAGAGGTGGGGACTAGTCCTCCGAAGGGATGACAGCGGGCTCCCCCACCTATCTCATGTCGACGGCCACAC
>DAFQ01000047.1:0-3099 GCA_002497985.1 Euryarchaeota archaeon UBA4 | reverse complement strand
GGAATCACGAGAAGATCAGACATGCTCCCCATATCCCTCGTAATGGACAACGGTCAGGCAAGGGGGGTCGTGGCCCTGGATATCGAGTCCGGAGAGGTCATTGGGTTGCAATCCAAAGCCGTAATATTGGCCACAGACGGATATCAGGGACTTTGGTCCAACCCAGCAAACGGCCCAGGCACAGGGGTAGCGATTTCTGCGGCTTCGGGTGTATCACTCTCGGGGATGGAAAACGTTCCTATGCATGCATTGACAGTAAGTGGCACCGATCTTTCCATTCCAATGGAGGTCCTCGGCTCAGGAGGCAGGATAAGGAGGGAGACGGGCGAAGATGTGGATACAGAAACAGCGCTGTCCGGAGAGAAATGCGTACTCGATCTGAGAACCATGGAAAACGAGGCCTCGGAGTGGTTTACCCAAACCTCCCATAGAGTCAGGGACAGAACCGGCCTAGATATTTCATCGCAAGTCCTACCTCTGTCCCCCAGCATTCCCGCAACAATCGGAGGAGTTCCAGTGGATGAAAATGGAAGAGCGGTCTTCGATGGGGGGAAGATGTGGCACACAGGCCTCTATGCGGCTGGAAGATCATGTCACACAGGCATGCACGGATCCAGAAACCTTCCAGGCAACATCCTCCTCGAAGACCTAGTCACAGGAGCGTCTGCCGGATCCCATGCCGCTGCATGGGCCACCACCGCTTCATACGGAGGCCAGGATGCAGTTTCTTCAGCGAAAGAAGACGCAATAGGCAAGATAGACTCGATGTTCGGAGGCGATGGCAGTCCCGTAGGACAAGTATCTAGAGCGCTCTCCTCCGTAATGTCAAACGTCGATGGAAGCGGGGAAGAGGCCTCTCTGGCCATGGCCATGGCAGGCATCAACGAGATCCGAAACTCAGGAATCAGAGTCACTGACCCCTCTAGGTCGATGAACACTGAACTCGTAACCGCCCTCCATCTGGATGGACTCCTGACGATAGCAAAAACCATCGTGGATTCGTAGGTGATGGGGATGGTCAATGAAAAAACCATCTTCACCAGAATCATCGAAGGAGAATTGCCATGCTACAAACTATACGAGGACGAACACGTAATCGCCTTCTTGGACATACAGCCACTCACACGGGGGCACTCACTAGTAGTTCCCAAGGAGCCTGCCCCGTCAATAGATCAACTCAGTCCGACCTACGCTGAAGCCCTCGGCAGGGCACTCCCTCCCATCTGCAGAGCAGTCATGGCCGTTACCGGTGCAAGGGCATACAACCTGGTCCAGAACAACGGCCGCGAGGCAGGAATGTCGGTACCCCACGTCCATTTCCACATTATTCCCAGATACCCAGAATCCACCCACTCATTCCTTTGGGAATATGGGGAAATAGACAGCACGGACGCCTCGAAACTCGCAGAAAGCATTTCAGAAGCGATGGATTAGAATCGGTGCTTTCTCAACCTTGACCCTGTCTGCCTTGCGCGTGAGAGATGTCCAAGACGCGCCGGACCTCGACCCGGCCCTGTCAAGCGGAGCAATGAAAATCAATCCGAAAAAACTCGAGAGGGTCCCTTGGGATCATAGTGGAAGACACCCTGGGAGCAAGTCATTCTGGGCCGTATTGCTATTTGCAATCGATATCGCATGGGCGATAATTTTCAGAAAGACGCAGTTCGATGAAACCCCGAAATCAGGCGGAGGCTCTGTATTTGCGTCGATTCACATCAACGGCCTCGTGGACCCTTTGGCCATAGTAAAATCACAGGGCAGGCCTTTCGTCAGCATAGGCAGGCACGACATTATGACGATGCCTGTAATTGGCTGGATGACAAGGAGAATGGGATCCCAGCCAGTAATTAGGAGGGCTGAGCTAAAGGGGGGTGTCAGCGACCCCGAATTTGCAGCCAGAATAAACCAGAGAAGCATGCTCACGATGGCGAACTGCATCGCCTCTGGGCATCCGGCAGTCGTGATGCCCGAGGGCAAGTCACACCAAGATTCCAAACTTCACGCACTCAGGACAGGAACTCTCAGATTCACGCTCAACGCAGCAAGCATAGCCCATGCGAAGGACCTCCCCCTCCCGGTAATTCAACCGGTCGGCCTCCATTACAGGTGCCATCATTGGTTTCGAACGGAGGCATATATCGAATTCGGAGAGCCAATCGAAATTCCCCTGGTCGAAGACCCCCTCCACAACGCCAAACTAGCCGAAGGCGAGTGGACAGAGCCACCGGCCGACCAAGTCATTCCACTACGCGACGAATTATTCGAGAAGCTCTCGTCAATCACACCAAACTCCCCCGATTGGGAGACGTATAGGGCATGGCACCTACTAGGGCACCTCTCCGCGAAAAAGGAGGACAGAGAACTCCCCTCCCTCAAGCATGAGGTATTGGCCGCGAGGGAGGTGGGCGAATCAAACCCCCCCGGACCAGTTCTAGAAAATGCGAAGCAGGCCGCTGAATTACTACACTCAAGGGAACTGGACGCCACGTCTCTAGACCACTCTGGGAAAATAATCAGGAAGAAGGCGTTTGCAAGCGGCCTTGGGGGACTGCTCCTCATGCTAATGACAGCACCCATAGTCGTGGTTTCTTCAGGGATTCAATCATTGGCTGGATGGTACCAAGGAGACCATTCGGACGAAGGCATAGATGCTAGGACCACCCATCACATGATCGGAGCAGTGCTCTCCCCCTTGCTTTTCTGGCCCATTGCATCTTTGATTTTCACCTTCATATTTTCATTGGCGAACCCACTAGTCGAGTTCGCGGTTGCCTTCCTAGTCATACTGATTTCAAATTTCATATTCCTAACTGGGTATGATTTGTGGGTCGATTTCAGAACCTCCCTAAAACGCTCCAAACTGGCCAACTCCGAGAGTGGCAAGCGGCTAGAGGCGCTCATCGGGGAAATAGAACCCGCACTCGTCGTTCTCAAATAGGGCCTACTGCCCCAGAGGGCCATGGACAGGGGAGAGGCAGCCTCCTCAATCAGGGAATGGCTCCAGAGCGAGATGATGGAAGCTAGGGACGTCGAGGACCAACAGGCCTCAATTCACCTCCATGTCAGATACCCGCCAACCAAGAGGGGCCATCTATTCAA
>DAFQ01000051.1 GCA_002497985.1 Euryarchaeota archaeon UBA4 | reverse complement strand
CCTCCAATGTCTACTACATTCCCAGTGACCCAACCAAGGCCACGGGACTCGGAGTCTCGTACACGTATGACGACGCAGACGGTGACTCCGAGCAGGGCACTACGATCAGGTGGTACAGGGACGGCCTACGAGTCTCGCAGATTGACGACCAGACGGATGTCCCCAATAGTTGGATAGCAAGGGGTCAGAGCTGGAGGGTCGAGGTGACACCAAGTGATGGGGATGATCAGGGTGACACGGTCTCATTGAATCCTGTAACAATAGGGAACACGATTCCGATTGCTAGGAATCTCGCAGTTTCTCCAAATGCTCCCTTGGACATAGACGACCTCACCCTGGACTGGGAGTATTACGACTTGGATGGGAACCCTCAGGATACCCAGCAGACAACCATTCACTGGTTCCTAGACGGCTCAAGGGTAACTGAGTTGGATGGAGAGCCATCGGTCTCCAGCATCATGATCAGGTCCGATGATGAGTGGGAGGTCGCAATCACCCCTCACGATGGCACTGACTTTGGTGACACAGTGACCAGCGGGAAGATAATCATCGGCTCCTCCAACAACCAGCCAACCGTAAACGGCTACGTCAACCCACCCGGAAACGCCGTTACATCCGATGCCCTCCAACTATCATACTCCTCTTTTGACTCCGATGGGGACATTATCCAGGACGTCGAGATCAGGTGGTACAGGGATGGAGTCAGGGTTTCCGCGTTCAATGACGCGCAGACAGTCGACCCATCGTTCACATCTAAGGGCGAGACATGGTACTCGCAAGTCAGGGTTTTCGACGGACTGGTATGGTCCGAGTGGTTCGAGACCGGCTCGGTTTTGATTGGGAACACGCCACCCGTGGTCACATCGATAACAATGCTTCCAGAAGGCCCGCTCACCACGTCCACAGACCTGTCAGTAGTCTGGGAGCAGACTGACATCGATGGCGATCAGGAGTCTGGAAGCCAGATTAGGTGGTGGGTCGACGGGGAATGGGCCCGAGACTATGACGACATGACCACCATACCAGCCTCTCTAACAGTACGTGACCAACATTGGTCCGTACAGGTGATTCCAGGGGACGGTGAGTCCCTTGGTTCGTCGATGAAGACCACATCCAGGTCAATAGACAACGCAGCCCCCTCCTCCCCGGAGGTGTCTCTTGAGAACGTACCCATAGGCGCTCTTTCCGCACAGCCCGACTCATTGTCGGACATGATTGCGGTAGCCATATCCTACGATCCGGATGGCGAACCAGTATCCTACACGTACACGTGGTTCAGGAACGGCTTCCACGTCCCCGAACTGGATGGCCAGTCAGTCGTCGACCAGTCAAGACTCGAGCCCGGCGCAACTTGGGGGGTCGAGGTCACCGCCAGTGACCCATGGGGGATGGAATCCACTTCCTTCACAGAGACAGTTCTTGCAAACGTCCCTCCAATCGCGTCTTGGGAATCTGAGACATCCCCGCCCACGCCAGGTGCGATGGCAACGTTCGATGCATCGGCTTCAAGCGACCCAGATGGTACGATCTCGTCATATATTTGGCTAATCAATGGTGTCGGACTAACTGGTAAGTCAGTCGATGTACTACTTCCGTCGGGCACCCACTCTGTGTCGTTGACTGTAATTGATGATATGGGAATGTCCAACACCATCTCGAATCAGATAATGTATGGGGACGTCATCACTGTGGACTCCCTCGAAGCCACAATCTCTGGAAGCACCGTCACCCTCTCGTGGTCGAGCGATTCATCCGAGGAGTTCAGGGTTTACAGATCAACCAGCCCCATATCCACTGTCGTAGGCCTGACTTCCATGGACGAGACGCCTGGTTGGGGGGAACTAGCTCCCATTCAGATGAGCCCAGAAGGAACAACATCCCTGACTACATGGAGCGAGGAGGCACCTGTCTCCACCACCCTCTATTACGTCGTGACAACCGTTGTCGATGGCGATGAAGTGGTATGGGTGATGGATGGCCTGAATCACGTCAGCGTCGATGCAAGTATGGCGGGGGAATCAGAATCAGAGTCTCAGGACTCAACCCCTGTTGCTTCAATCGCCATATCTGCAATCTTGTTCGTATTGGGCGCGGCAGCCATTGGGATATCCATGGTTGAAAGAAAGAGAAGGGGGTTCTGAGAATGTCCAGAGCACTAGTATTGGCCTCAGTAGTCGCCCTTCTCATGGTTTCCAGCTCCAGCGTGGCCAACCCCGGAGGCAACGGGGACTCAGACAGGGACTACACATGCGGAGGATCCTGCCACGGTGACCCTTCCATGAGCCTGCCTTCGGATGGCACGATATCAATTTCTCAAGACGGAGATGTGTTTGCGGGGCATGCTGTGGCGGTCCACGTCAACGTCGCTGGGATGTCCCTCTCGAGTAACAGGCTGCTTGGAACATTCATCCTAGGGTCGATTGACGGAAACTCGGACCATCCTGAGGACCATGGTTGGCACGTAATACAGGACCCAAACGGAGGGTCCTCAAACTACGTTGAGACGGTAGTCCCCTCTACCGGCTCGGTAACTCTGACATGGGTGCTCCTCGCACCCCAAGAAACCGGGGTGCACAACTTGTTCGCACAGACGCATCACGGCTCAGAGCCCAATTACGAGGGCATTGCATACACAGGGGTTTCACGCGGGTATTCGATTGACGTAATGCCCGTTCCTGAGGGTCTGCCAGGCCTGTCATCAGATTGGACCGCACCTGCTTACAGGACCAGTGGTAATGACGATCCACTGGAAATCGGGACTGTCAACACAACTTCAGTTTCCGTGCAGTGGATGCTCGAAGGAGAGTGGTCTCCCCATGACGCGGAGGTAAGCTCACAATGCCAAGACATGGAGGTCTGCAACACTTGGGAGGCACAGCTTCCTTCAACCATGGGGGATACTAGGATACAATATCAGATCACAGTCCTCAACGGCTCATTCTCCATGGATCTCCCGTGGCTGACGATGGGCACCGGACCAGCCCCATTCGAGGGCGATATCTGGGATGCGAGAGTCCAATCCTTCGCGTTCGCGTTCCTGGTCCTTTCATTCATGGTGTCCCTACAAGTGAGACTATCCCCCTGGGATGGGAAGGATGAGTTGGACCAAACCCAGGAAGTCATAGACTCAGAGGGAGAGGCTCCTCCTCCGCCACCTGGCATGGAGGAAGAGCCCGAAGCCGCCTCCGAGGAATACCTGGCTAGGCTAGTTCATTCCGAGGAGAACCCGGGGTGGCTCTGGGACCCAGTCGAGGAAGAGTGGGTAGCGGATCCTAATTTCCAAGGGGGCGAGTCATGATGTTTGGAGCAGAAACGTTCCATGTGGCCATGGCAGAGATAGTAGTTGGTACCATGGTGTTAGCCACCGTTTGTGCCGTTGGCTGCGCATCGATACGCTATATCCCGGTCTCTGAAGATAGGAGGGAGTCACTGATGATAACAATGGACAAGGCATCCATTGCAGGTGCCAGCATGGCCCTATTCTTCATGCCAATCGCCATCTTGAGCGGAAACTTAGCTGCAGACAGCGTCGTTGGAAACGCGCTTCTGTACAACAAGTTCGTCTACAGCGGGCTAGCACTAGGTTTCTGGGCCGCTTTCGTAGTGGGCAGGATCAGGATGGGACCAGGAATCTGGGAGGTCAGGAATCTATCACTCTTGCAGTCGGTAACCGCTGTGATAGCCTTCCTCATGACCACTATGGCATCATCCATCGGTGGGAAATTGGTGAGGGGCGAATCTTTGTTCGACGTCCTGCCCATTTGGTTCCCATCAGATAGCGCTGTGGTATTGCCCATTTGGGCCTCGGCAGCACTTTTGGTAATTGGTCTGGCAGCATTGCTTGTCGTGTTCAAGGTAGGTCCACGAGCCGAGAGAATTTCGCTGGATTAGTCGCCAATGATCCCATCAACAATCTCTGCCAGCCTCTCCGAGTGCCCCTGTGGCCCGAGGCGCCCCTCTGAAATCGAGGATCTCCCATTCGTTGCCCACAATGACCGATTGCCTTCATCTCTAGCATCGTTCAGTGCTTGGTGCCACTGCTCGAATGAGCCCCTCGGGAGCAGCCTCCCCGAGACCCCGTCAGAGACAGTCTCCCTGAAACCCCCCTCGTCAACGAAAAGGGCTGGCGTGCCAACCGATTGTGCCTCTATCGGAGTCAGGCCAAACGGCTCTCCATGAGCCATGCTCACTACTGCAAGGGCTCCACGGTAGAGGGAGGACATCTCTGGCGAGGAAAGCCTTGGTGCGAACCATACACCCACACCCTCGGATATTGCGTGCTCTCGCAGCTTCTGTAAGTCATTGTCGGAGCCCCCTCCGACTTGGGCAAGAGAGACACCGCTTCCAGAGAGCATGGAAATCGCTTCCCACGTGCCTTTGGCCCAACTGGCCCTTCCCACGGTAACTACGTATTCCCCCTCCATTTCCATAACGCCCTGAGGCTCCCCTTCATCAGCCTCCGTTGGAAACTCGTCTGGAACAACACTGGGCATCAGCACCCCAGATGGGATGCCATAAACTTCGGAGATCCTCCCAGCGGTGTACGAGGAGTTCCCACTGATGGAGGATTTCTCCCTCCCCGAAAGGTCCCTGACGGCGGAGATGTCACGACGCCTGGCTCTGGATAGCATAGCCCTAGTCAAACCCAGATTCCTCCTTGGCCTCCCGTCAATCCCTCTGTGAAGGACGTCTTCATGCAGTCCCCTGTGAGGCTCGAGAAGATGCAGATGCACGGCTACGCCATCTGGAACGTGATCTAGAAGGGCCAGGCTGCCATCGCCACTAGTTAGGTGAATGCAATCAAAGTCCCCAATAGCACCAATCAGATTGTCCATCGAAGACCACGCTCGTGATGCACTATCCATGCCACTATCCAACACTGAAGAGAGAGCTCCCTGGGGGGCCGACCAAGAACTATCGGGGCACATCAGATCCAATCCAAGATCCTCGCATAGTGAGTCCAACTCCTTGACGCTAGCAAGAGTGGCCACACTTACATCGAACAGCTCTGCAATGGAGGGTAGATTCCGTAGCAGGTCCCTCTCTGCCCCTCCCATGGCGACGAAACTACCCTTGGCAACCAGGAGCCTTGTCCGGGGACCGCCCTGTCCCTCGCGATTGCCCGTCATCGATGACCCATCACCCGCCCTCGTTTAAGTCCGATACGCCTTGCTGATGGCGTGGTGAGGCGAGTATTGCTGGCTAGAGGGGCCGCCCTTCCCGAGAGTTCGGGCCTGGGCAGGGCCCATTTTTCAGTCGAGTCGCTCCTCCAGAAGGCACTAGTCCCAAACTGGTCCAAAGTGGCTACAATCGAGCACGACGAGACATCGTCATCGTTCGACAGGATCCTCACCAGGTGGAGGAACCATCCACAGAGGGTCGCTGACGAGGCTGAGAGAAGTCCTGCCGACCTGCTTCACATCACCGACCAAGAGCAGGCGCACCTCGTCCCCCGGAGCAGCAAGATACCTGTCGCTGTCACTGTGCATGACCTGTTTCACATCCGTCCGAGGAACATAGGAGGCGGGGACGTTATCGTACCTGTGGGGGATCATAGTCCGGGTCTAATCCGAAAGAGGGACCTCTCCAGACTCAGATCCGGACTCAACAGGGCCGACCTTCTCATTTGCATATCGGAGAGCACCCAGATGGACGTCATGGCCACCTTCCCCGGTAAGCCAACGGCTCTCGTCAGGCACCAGGTGGATATCGACTATTGGAGCCCGGAGAAGAATCCCAAGCCACGAGAGCTTCTCGGGGACTTGGATGATGAATCAAAGATGCTAGTCATCACGGTTGGGAGCGACGAGCCGAGGAAGAGGCTGAACTTCGCTAGGGCAGTGATAGAATCACTCCCCGATGAGGTATCGAAGGATGTCAACGTCATACACATAGGCAGCGAGGAGAAGGTGTCCGACGAGCAGCTCGTCGCTGCATTCCAGCATGCCGAGGTCCTGCTCTTCCCCAGCGCGTCCGAGGGCTTCGGGTACCCTCCTGCCGAGGCCATGGCAGCTGGATGCCCCGTGATGGCCTCGGACCTCACCGCTCACAACGAGATCATCCCAAGCGGCTGCCTCCTCAATCCGACAAGCATCGTCGATTGGGTCGACGAGCTTGTGAGAATCCACTCCGAGTGGAGGAAGGCAGGGGGAGTCCCCAGGCATCCCGATGAGGAGCTGATGAGTCATGTAAATGCCCTATTGAGCCCCAATTCGCATGGAAAGGCACTTGCCGAGGCCTATGACCAAGCCATCGAGCATCACTCCGCGAGTTAAAATGAATTAAATACAGTCCATTTTACGAAATCTTGTGCTCACTGTAGAGGACCTCAAGAAAGGCTTCGGGTCTGGCCGGCGAAGGCTTGAGGTACTGAAGGGAATAGACCTCGAGATCAAGTCTGGTGAGCTAGTTGCTCTAATGGGGCCGTCTGGGTGTGGAAAGTCAACGCTGCTCAACATCATCGGGGGACTCTTGGAGGCAGACTCGGGCACGATCTCTCTCTCGGAGTTCAACTACGGGACAAAGTCCCCCAGCAGGGTGGTCGACGTCAGGAGGAGGGGGGTTGGCTGGATCTTCCAGGACTTCCACCTGATAGACAGACTAAGCGCCCTAGACAATGTGACTTTCTCCTTGGAGTTGGCCGGGGTGCCATCGGCCGAGGCAGAAGAACAGGCCAGAGAAGCCTTGGACAAAGTTGGCTTGTCAGATCGCTTAGATTTCATCCCCGACCAACTATCTGGAGGTCAACAGCAGAGGGTTGCCATCGCTAGAGCAATCGCTGGCTCACGCCCACTGCTGTTAGCTGACGAGCCGACAGGAAATCTCGATGTGAAGAGTGGTCACGATATAATCCACCTATTCAAGCAACTGTGCGAGGATGACGGCATGTCCGTCTTGATGGTCACTCACGATCCAACACTAGCCTCAATGGCTGACAGGATGCTGCTACTACGAGATGGAGTCACTGCAGCATCCGACATCCGTTCGGCTTGGGGCGTAGACACGGAGGCCGGAGAATGAAGGAACGCTTGCTCTCCATGCCTGACAACTTCCAGATGGCGGTCAAGAGTGCTTGGAGGGGAAGGGAGAGAGGACTGGCGATATTCGCTGGAGTGTTCCTAGCTTCACTTGTCATTACCACTGTTCTAGCCTACTCTGTGGGGCTTTCTCAGGCATTCCTGCAGTATTCTCTTGAGAACGATACCTTCGATGCTAAGGTGGACTTTGCTGATGAACCCGGCCCAGATGCAGATGCCAGAACCAATGATTCAGTTCTGTGGGAGTCAATGTGTGATGATTTCGTACTAATGGAAGAATTCTCAGACTGCGGGATTGTGTATGGGCGTCAAGGAGTCAGATGGAGTGGGGGATTCGGAGATGATGGTTTTGTGGTCCCTCAGCCACTGAATGTAATCTCAGCCACCGGATCGACGGGCGATTGGGCCAATGTAAGTTGGGATTATCCCGAAGCCGGTGATTTCGGACCTCCGATAAATGATCAAAGGATAGTTCGTTTCTACGGAGACGGGATTTGGGACGGAGAGTTAGGAGAAAGACACGCCAAGCAGATTTTGTATGGCACCTGGCCTCTTCCCGATGACGCTTCCTCAAACCGTTCTATCTTGCTTCCACTCAGAATCGCATCTCAGGCAGGCGTCTCCGTAAACGATACGATTGACTCACTCACGTTCACCTATGTCACTGATTATCTCTCGTTTGAGAATATCAATGATGGATTTGGTGACTGTGAAGGCACAGCGAGAATCGAGCAAAGCGGATACATGTTCTGTAGAGTAAACATGACTGTAGAGAACCTCAGAGTGGCAGGAATACTTTCCGAGGCAGGAGCAGGAAATCCAACTCTTCTATTCAATCCGCTAATCATCACAGACTCAGTTCTCAGTGATGAACAAAAACTAATCCTAATGGAAAACGATCATGGCTACTTGGGGCTTGCAGTAGATCGTAATCTAGTTCCCACTAGTTCAACCAATGATGCCCAGAACTGGCTAGGTGAAATCAAGAAGGAGATTGAATCTGCTACATACACAGATGCTCAGATTGAAGTGGAATACAATGATCTTATTTCCTCCACGATAGGATTCTTGGAATTCTTCCTAGCATTGATTCAGTTGTTTGATTACATCCTGATGATTCCAATTGTCATACTCTCATTCTCAGTCCTGATTTACGGACTTATACTATCCCTCGAACAGAGGAAGAGGGAGATTTCCATTCACCGCGTAATTGGTGGAACCGAACGCGGGCTTACGAGCATGGTCATGTCGGAAGTAACCGTATTCAGCATTGTCGCCTGGCTCTCAGGATATCTAATTGCGATGCTCGCAGTTCCTCTCGTTTTGGATGCTGTCGGATTCCTAGAATTCAGGGCCACTGAAATCGATGTTAATCCCGTCCTCAGTATACTCTCCACCATATTCACAGTACTTTTGACGGTTGGACTGGCCTATCTGTTAGGCTATGGCAGAACCAAGGAATTCCTCAATATCGAGATTGATGAAGGTGTCAGAAAGGTCTCTGCCAAGAGCAAACCGAAATATTGGCTACACACGATTATATTCATCGTTGGATTATTGGCATTCGCCGATAGTTGGATTGAATCCACAAACCCTGGTTCAGAGGGGATACTCACCGGGTTTTTCATTGATGGAGTTGTCAAACTCTTCGGACCTTTCTGCTTGTGGATTGGCGGTGCTCTTGTTCTTGGCAGAATCGGAGCTGCAGGGCCAAAGATCTTCTCAGCACTGCTTTCATGGTCACCGGCAATTTCAGACATCAAGCGGGGACTCCGCGGATCCGGTTCCAGCGAGTCAGTTAGTCGCTTGGCAGTCATCATGCTCCTCACCCTGTCAATTGTAACACTAGCTGCAGTTCAGGGATATACCGGTACGGTAGTTGATGAGAGGACAGCCTCAGCCCAGTCCGGCGCGGATATTCAAGTCCAATTCACCGAACCAGTGACCGAGCAGGAAGCGATTGCCATAGTCACTGAGGCGATTATTCGTGCCGACGATCCTGAGGTGAAGCAAGTCAAGTCCGCTACCGCGGTATCCAGTATATTCACCAATCCAAAGGGAGAAGGAGCCGTCCTTACTACCTGGATTGTTTTTGATGGTCACGAGGATACCTTGCACTGGGACAAGCAATCAGTTCCCGGTGATGACATTGATATGGTCGTCAGTCAATGGTCAGGGAATGGATTCACAGCAGGAGAAGCAGCAGTCGAAATCCTCGACATTGATTCTGATGAGGTCTATTTCACTTTCGAGTACAAGACATATGAATTCGAGGGGCTTAGCCCCGATTTCGTACCAATTATCACCGTTACTGTGACTGAGGCCAACCTAACATACATGGGGAAACATGAGTGGATTCCCGGCTTAAGTACAACAGAGACTGAGCAATCTTTGATGGTTGGTGAGAAGACATACCGCCAAATGGTTGGTGATTCTGTAGCAGATTCTTTCTCTTCCAGCAGATGGTTCTTCGAATTATGCGATCAGACCGATGACAACTGTGGAGATGCTCTCAGAACACTCAATGCAGAGTTAACTGCCGACGCTGAAACCTCTTCAGTCACAGACTGGTCTTCAACTCACAGGGAAGTAGAAAGAAATGGAGGTTTGATTTTCGGCACCCCGGGGCTATTAAGTCTGCAATTCGTGGTCGCATCTCTGGCTTCTGTAGCCTCGGCATTTGTTTTCCTCTCTCTAGTGCTCACCCAACGCAAGCGCGAGTTGGCGATTCTGCAAGCAATCGGAGCAAGCTCAAATCAGGTGATTAGATTGGTTCTGTTTGAGATCTTATCAATAATCATGGCAAGCATGGCCATGGGTGTCGCCCTCGGATTGGCTGTTGCCTACTCTTTCAACGGATTCTTCGCGGTTTTCGGATTCATCTTCCAGATTTTCGGGGGTCAATCGACTACGATTAGCAGAGATTTAGTCTGGCCCTGGTTTGATTTGGGATTAGTTAATCTCTCTGTCTTGATTGCCGTTGTATTGGCTCTCTTATACACAACGAGGAGAGCACTGCAAGCGGATTTGGCTGTGGTACTGAAGGGGGAGTGAAATGGGTACACACGATAACGAGATTCTGAAGGCTGAGAGCCTATATCACGTATACGAATCCAATGCTGAGGATGGAAACGTGGTGGCATTGAGGGGGATTCATGTCACAGTCTACGACGGCGAAGCGGTCGCAGTAATCGGACCATCTGGATCAGGAAAGTCAACACTTCTAAAGAGCCTTGGAGGATTGATGAAACCATCCGCAGGAAAGGTCTCGTTAGCTGGAAAGGGCCTGACTCGAATGACTGGCCATGAATTGGTCGAACACCGTCAGAACACAGTATCTTTCATCTTCCAAGACTCTAATTTGCTACCCCATCTCAACGCATTGGACAATGTTGCCCAGCCGCTACGACATCAGGGTGTCCTGCCCGGAGAAGCCAGGGCCAAGGCACAGATATTACTGGACCGTCTTGGTATGGGGGACAGGGCTCGCGGAATGCCCGAGGAACTATCCGGAGGCGAGCAGCAAAGGGTTGCGATAGCTCGAGCACTAATTACAAAGCCCAAACTTATTCTGGCCGATGAGCCGACAGGAGCACTGGACCCGATTACCAGCAGAGAGGTCCTAGATCTGTTCAAAACACTTCACAAGCAAGAGGATGTAGCATTCTTCCTAGTTACTCACAACAGGGAGGTCGCCGCCTTCTGTGAGCGGTCACTTGAGCTCAGAGACGGACGCTTCGTCGCTCAACACGGAACAGATGTTGATATCGGAGACCTATCGGGCAGCCGTGAGCTAATCATTGACGATACAGGAACGGTGACCCTGCCCCCAGACATACTAACGCAAATTGGTGGCCCTGGTAGATTTGAGATTCCTGATATCGTGCGCGATTCGATAAACCTTGAGAGGGTATCAGAAGAGAGGATAGATATCGATGGCAAGTCTGAGATGAAGCTCGCGGCTACTTGCCCAGCTTGCAAGTATGAGTATGGTGACAGTGTGGAGCAGCGATGCCCCGAGTGCGGCTCCAGCAGGCCCATGGTTCAGGCTTGAGGCAGCAGGAATCTCTGTGGCTTGGCTATGCCGAGGTCTTTCGGCAGGTCCCTAACCTTCTGAGGGAGGGTTACCGGGATCATCTCCCTGCCAATCAGCGCTACTCGGCTCTCCCTCCTGTCAGAAAGCACCTCCCTCCCGACTAGGGGAGCGAGGGCATTGGAGAAATCGAGTACCTCCTGGTGCGTCGGCATGTTCTCTATCGAGAGGTTGTTCCGGCTATTCCCGACGTTCACATACCCCTTCGCCTCGATGAAGTCCGGATCAGCGATGTTGTCCAAACGTGCGTAGTCCTCGTGATGGCCCAGAGACTCGTGCTTGATCAGGGTGTGCCTGCACACTGTCCTCGTATCGAGGCTCGGCAGAAGCCCCAGCGTCTGCTCGAGCTTGTGGAAGGCGCCTTGGTCGAACTTGGGCTTGCAAATCCTGTCGAAAATCTCCTTGTTCGGCGCATCCACTGAGACGTAGAGCTGAGTGGGAAGGGGGTCGAGGTTCTCGATCACCTTGGGCAGGCTGCCGTTGGTGACTAGGAACGTGGAGGTGCCATGCTGGTGGCATATATCTAGGAACTCTCCGAGTCTGGAATACAGTGTGGGCTCCCCATTCAGGGATATCGCGACGTGCTTCGGGTTCTGCGCCTCTGCGAACTTCTCCGGGTCCGCTTTGGGATTCCCCCCGAATCCTGTTAGTAGCCTCCTGTGGCCTCTCACCGATTCCAGGTACAACTCGTAAGGGTCATCGTCAATCTTGTTCAGGGTGTCTGAGTGAGGCTCTCTCCAGCAGTATGTGCACCCCAGGTTGCAAGTATCCACATTAGGCGCCATTTGCATGCAGCCATGGCTCTCGATGCCGTAGAAAGTTCCCTTGTAGCAGGACCTGTCAGCGATCAGGCTCTGCTTTGTCCAGTGGCAAGTCTTCACTCCGCCATGCTCTCCTACCAGCTGATATTTCTGCTTGGAAAGGCGTGCGGCGATAACCGGGTCAATCTTCGTCACGGGACTCTGCAAGTACTCACCTCCGACTCCGAATCCCGCAGAGGGGCCGTGTCTGAGGTACCTGCGTGTGGACAACACGTCTTGAAACTGACTCGTTCTGCCCAACTCATATACGAGTCACTCATATCCGTACCCAATGCGACGTATTGCTGCGATTGGATTCGCTCTGGTCATCTTTTCAGGTACCCTGCAGGGTTGCCTCACCTCCGAGGCCAACGACCCACTCATCCCCGCAGAAGATCTAGAGGTCAGTCCAGGGACTCTATTAGGCGCCCAGTTGCAAGACGTCGAGATAATCGCATCGAGCTCCATGAGCGTCCACATCCCCTATCTGGTAATCGACACATCATCCGGATTCGTGGTCAATGGGACCACCCTTCATTTCAGTGGTTCAGGCGTTCAATCAGTTGAAATGATAGCACCCTCGAATATCGACTCCGCATATTTCCTCCTTGGGCAGGAAGGACGCACAGAGTGGCCTTTGAGGGAGACGAACCAGAGCTGGGAGGAGTGGTTCGACTCTCCTGAGTTCAACGACTCGCCATACACGCACGTCCAAGTGCCCGTGG
>DAFQ01000053.1:11529-14566 GCA_002497985.1 Euryarchaeota archaeon UBA4 | reverse complement strand
AGAGGAAGGAGCATCCTTGATGGGGCCAGCGTTGACTGCCCTGACTGCGATTGTATTGATCGGTCTAGCCGTAGCAGGGGTGATGTTCGTAAGGAGGAGAAAGCAGGCCGCCATTGACGAGTTGGCAGGGGTGTTCAGCTACACGGCAGAACTCCTAGCCGCAGGGGACGAGGTAAGGGAGGCCATATTCAACTGCTACGAGGGGCTCTGCCAGATTCTGATGAGTCGAGGCTTCCTGAGGAGGGATTTCGAGACAGTCAGGGAGTTCGAGCTTGCAATAAGGAACGCCCTCCCGATTAGCGAGCAGGCATTGCTCTCACTGGATAGGATTTTCGAGGAGGCAAGGTACTCTAGCCACGTATTGGGCGAGCCACACAGGGAGAGTGCCCAGATGGCATTGAGTGCCGTTCTGCAGGAGATTGACCAGCTTGAAGAGATCCCATCAAGGGAAAACTCATTGGTCCCTCAGGAATGATTTTCCAGTGATAGCCCTAATGTATGGCCATTCCAAGTCGCACCAGAAATAATTGAACCAGATGGAAGTCTGAAAGTCCTCAGTACGCCACCAAAAGAGCCCGGTGACATTATTCTGGCCAAGCTCCCCAATTCTCCCTCCATGACCTCCAGAACCACATCTCGTCTATCCGCTGACGGCATTGGTATTTCCATGAAGTCGCCGTTAACCGAACCACCAAGATAGGCAACTAGGTCGCCAACTGGAAGAATCTCACTAGAGGCCATCTTTGACGACTCAGGGATTACTCCAATATGATTGAGAAAGTCCCCATGCTCCCTTGAAACCTCAGAGATGTTCGACGAGTCGGCTAGAAACTGTGAATGTGACTCAGAGGCAGAAATATCGAGACCAAGGGACGAACTCGGAGATGCTGATTCACCCTCCTCGACTCCATCGGAGATGCCTATCTCAACTCTCCTCCATGCCATGTTATCATCAACTCCACGAGACCGACTAAGATGAACCCATTGATTGAGGTATTCTGAAGAAGCGCTCGACGTGCTTACCA
Organism: Euryarchaeota archaeon UBA4; assembly: GCA_002497985.1. GTDB lineage: Archaea > Thermoplasmatota > Poseidoniia > Poseidoniales > Thalassarchaeaceae > MGIIb-O5. Next base: position 13,541 of record DAFQ01000053.1, on the reverse strand, counting down.
GTTCTATTCGGACTAGAAGTCCTTAGGGAGTCCATTGATTCGGGCATACAGTCCTTGCTCCTGCTATCAAGAAGCCTCTTTTCCAGTAGAACCACAATCGCCCTGTCTTCGGCCTTTCTGATGGGTCTGCCAAGTGCTTGCAGGACACTGTTAATGGCTGGTTGCAGACTGGCATACTTCCATGCCCTGCTTCTTCCAAACCTACTCGTGTAGTACTCAAACAGAGAATCTTGTTTGGCACTGGGAGGGGGGAGTGGGAGGCCTATGCAGACCACTGCATCAAGGATATTGTCAGAATAATCAATCCCCTCTGAGAGCTTCCCGCTGAGGACTCCGAAGATCACAGAATTCTTGCCCATAGATTTCAATTCGTGGAGTCTATTGACCATGCCGTCAACAGAGCGCTTTGACATCCCTCTTTCTTCCTTAAGGCGATGCCTCCCGAAGATATATCCGGTGTCTGAAACCACCCTCTCCATCATCGAATAGCTAGGGGAGAAAATTGCAACATTCCCAGGAGTATTCTTCAAAACTGAAGTAACATGCTCACCTATTTTCGAATAACTAGCCTCCCTCTCAGAGAACTTACTGGTCACGTCACTGGCAATTAGAACGTGTCTATTCTGGGGCGGAAATCCAGAGTTGTACTCCTTTCCCTTGTAACCATCTTCGGGAATTCCTAGGATGTCGCAATACATGACAGGGGGGAATAGTGTGCCGGACATTAGTATGGAGCCAGCGCATTCTTCGAAGATGGGCCGCCCAACTAATCCTGGATCAAGTAGGTGACTAGTAATTCTAGGTTCATCCAGAACGTTGTCAAAAATGAGCGAGAAAGCATCACTATTCCTATATTGGATACAAACTTCCAGCATCTCAGCAAGTCTAACACAGTCATTCTGCTCGTCCTCATCCAATGAATCGTCTTCGTCTATCTTGACTTTCATTAGTCCTCTATTCATTTCCCTAATTTGTGCGATATGGTCATTTTCCGGATTATCTCCTACGTCTTCGATGGCTCTGCCAAGTATTGTCAGAAATTCATCAGTGTCTATCCTCAAATCATCCCAGTTAGAAGTTTCATTTTCCTGAGTTTTCTGATTGAACCATTTCCTCAATCCATTGTCTTCCTTGATGGCCTTAACTTGTGCCTCCAGTTTCACAGCATCACTAAACCCATAGGCTTCGTTTGTATCCAATTGCACCGCCACTTTCTCGAGATTTTCCTTGTATTCCTGAATGTCGGATAGGGCCCTTCTGAATACCTGATCAGTTATCCTCCTTTCTAGGCCATTTCTTATCCTATCAGGGAGGTTATGTGCTTCGTCGACAATCAGTATGGACTCAGAAAGCTCAATACCCATTGCAGGAAGGGAACTTTCCCTCACCCCTTCAATGAAAACGTGGTTGTAGTCACAGACTAGGATATCAGCATCCCTGACTGCGGATCTAGCAGATGCCCATGAACAGACCTTTTCCTGCTTGCCGTAGTTGATGCTCCACTCCACATGTCGAGGCTCAGAAAGTATGGCGTCCTTCATTCGGTTTCTCTTTGCTTGCCTGCCCTCCTCTGTCGTATTCTGTTCGCAATTGCACCTTCCCGTCGACTTATCGATTAACTCACACATTCCTTCTCGCCCGATAATGTCAACCAACTTCACTCTGGGGATCCCCACAGGTAGTCTGGAGTTGATCATGTTGACAGTTTCAACAACAATTCTGTGCTGTGATTGCCTCCCTGTCATGAAGATGATTTTCGGGCTAGTTCCTTCGCTACTGCCTGCTACGGATAATGCAGAGGCCAATGATGCCGCAGTCTTGCCAATGCCAGTTGGAGCTGCCGCCAAAAGAAACCCTCCACTTGATAGCGAATCGATACCGTCTAAGATCATCTCAATTTGCGACTCCCTCATCTCCTCATGAGCCAAGTAAACTCCTAGTCCAGGAGCATCGGGAGTAGTCATGGAAACCGTCCTGTCAGTAGAACGACCAAGAAGATTGGGTTCAAAGTG
>DAFQ01000053.1:0-11137 GCA_002497985.1 Euryarchaeota archaeon UBA4 | reverse complement strand
GCTCTTGACAGAAGTCCTTCGAAATTGGGTGCGAGAGGGCGCATAGTGCGCCCCCCCGCGTTGGTTCCGTGCATCCCGTCCTCACACATTTCCCTCGCCTCAAATAGCGTTTGAATCATCATCATGTCTTGCGCGGAGGGCATCCATCCGCGCAGCCAGGAGGTCCTCAACTGTGGCATCTTCAATTGCCACACGTCTGATGTGTTCTCTGGCTGCCTGCCTAAGGACAACATCCGGGTTCTCCCCGTGCAATTTGCAGTAGTCACTAATCCTGGCACTCAGGTCGGGACCCAGATCTACTTGTACCCTGTCGCCCGAAATTTGGTGCTCAGATGAAAGATACTGCCTCAGGGCATATCGAATTACATCGGATCTATTCCTCATTCCATCAAGGCCAACCAGCCTGTCTAATTCCAGCAGGTGGTCCTCTGGTATCCTTAGCGAAACCATGGGGCTGTGGCCGGCCAACTTGCTTCCTCCAAACTGCACAGAGGGGCAAGGGGTCTTAATTGTATCTCAATTGAAATGCAAATGAAATACATTGAGTTGGACCTTAGTTTCCATTGTACGTAATATGTTCCCAACTTCCGATGGGAGTGTGATTCAAGGGCAGGCATACTCTCGGAGGGCCGCAGGGAAGCGCATGAAGACCATCAACGACGCCATCCATGGCCAGTTTCGGATAGATGGAGTCAGGAATGATTTGCTGAAGACACCTGAGATGAATAAGCTGAGTCACATTAAGCAACTAGGCCTCGCACACCTGGTTTTCCCAGGGGCTCACCATACTCGCTTTGAGCATTCATTGGGAGTCTCCCATATCGCTGGAATGATGGCTGAATCAATGGAATTAGATGAGTCTGAGACCGATCTTGTACAGGTTGCTGCAATGCTGCATGACGTTGGTCACGGCCCCTATTCTCACACACTAGAGCATATCTTACATGAGAGGGGTGGAATGGATCACATGTCCATTACAGAGGGAATAATAACTGGAGATTACGATGTACTCAGGGAGGGGGAGGGCAACTCAATCAATAATAGGAAGGCGATTCCCGATATTCTTGAGGGATATGGAATTGATCCAAAGGAGGTCGCCAGTCTGATCAGGGGCCCAGATGCCAGGGGTTCGGAGAGGAATCTTATGACGTGGTCCGAGGGGCGTTCCGATTTTGTCGAGCAAGATAATACCCTCGCTCACATAGTTCACGGGCCTGTTGATTGCGATCAGATTGACTACTTGCTGAGGGACTCGCACTTCACTGGGGTCAACCACGGTGTTATTGACTACCGGAGGCTTATCATGTGCCTCGAGAGGCATGGTGGCGACATCGCTGTTGAGGAGGGGGGACTCCCTGCCTTGGAGGGGATGTTGATGGCACGCGGTCTGATGTATAGTGCAGTGTACTTCCACAGGGTAACAAGGGTCACGGAGATAATGTTGTCAAGGGCAGTTGAACGCAGTGAGGAACTATTGCCCGACTCAGTTGATCTTCAAAGACGAGTCGATGCTGAAATATGGCAGGCCCTATATGGCGCAGGGGACTATGCTAGGGATATGATTAGGAGACTAAAGTACAGGCAACTGCTCAAGGTATGCGCTAGTCGAAGGAGGCAAGAGTTGAGTGAAGACCAGATCAGCCTCTTAGCCGGACTTGCCACTGATTCTGAGAAGAGGAGATCATTCGAGGATGAGATGGCTCAGAGGTCAGGATTGGAGCCCGGATATGTTGCCGTCGATGTCCCGAATATCAAACTCCTTCTCGCTGAACCAAGGATGTCGCAAGTGGATATCAGAATAATCGGGGATGATGGAAAGACTAGGTGGTTCAAGGAGCACACACCAATCGCCGATGCTCTGAGGACTCGTCAAGTAAGTCAAGCCGCAGTATACATCATGACTCTCCCCGGTTATGAGAAAAAGGTCTCAGAAATAGCCGAAAGGATGATTTTCACTTAATTCAACTCCCTCGTATAGGGGCACTATTGCACATCTCCAAGGGATACCATTCAAAAGGGCGATTCGGGTCGCCAAAGCGCCCGGTACCTGTAAAAGGAATCGTTCAATCAACCGGTGAGTGCTTATGGACAGCCAAATGAAAACAATTTACGACAGCGTAATCGCAAGAGATCCAGACCAACCCGAGTTCCATCAGGCCGTTGAGGAGGTCCTGGATAGCCTAGGGCCAGTAATCGATGCACACCCCGAGTTCCTTCCAGTCGTTGAGTCTATGGTGGAGGCTGAACGAATAATACAATTCAGAGTCCCATGGTATGATGATAGTGGGAATTTGCAGGTCAACAGGGGTTTCAGAATTCAGATGAACAGTGCCATTGGGCCATACAAGGGAGGATTAAGATTCCACCCAACGGTGAATCAGTCGATACTCAAGTTCCTGGCATTCGAGCAGGTTTTCAAGAATAGCCTCACTGGTCTCCCGATGGGAGGGGGGAAAGGGGGTTCGGACTTCAATCCCAAGGGAAAGTCTGACCCTGAAGTGATGAGGTTCTGCCAGTCTTTTATGATGGAGCTTTGGAGGCACATTGGAGCAGATTTAGATGTGCCAGCTGGAGATATTGGAGTGGGCGGCAGAGAGATCGGCTATCTCTTTGGAATGTACAAGAAGCTCGCAAATGAATTCACGGGAGTTTTTACTGGTAAGGGAAGGTCATACGGTGGCTCGCTGATTCGTCCCGAGGCAACAGGATATGGGCTAGTTTACTTTGCTAGGGAGATGCTGGCAACCAAGGGGAAGTCATTCGATGGGGCCACTGTTGCTATCAGTGGCTCGGGGAATGTTGCACAATTTGCTTGTGAGAAGGTTCTAGATTTGGGTGGAATGCCAGTTACCATGTCTGATTCGGGAGGATGGATTCACGATCCTTCAGGTATAGATAGGGAGAAGCTTGCATGGATCATGGATCTCAAAAACAACAGAAGAGGAAGGATTAGTGAGTACGCGAAAAAATTCGATGGAGTAAGCTATTCAAAGTCAGAACCAGAGCCGGCTTTGAGCGGCCTCTGGGACACGGATGTCGATGTCGCACTCCCTTGTGCCACCCAGAATGAGATTAATGCACAAGAGGCGGAGATGTTAGTCAAGAATGGCACAATAGCCGTCGCGGAGGGGGCCAATATGCCATGCACCCCGGAAGCAGTGGAAGTCTTCCTGAATAACGGGATTTTATTCGCCCCTGGAAAGGCGAGCAACGCAGGCGGCGTCGCCACCTCTGGCCTCGAAATGAGTCAGAATAGCTTGAGACTCTCGTGGTCAAGAGAGGAAGTTGATCAAAGACTGGAATCAATCATGGTCGAGATTCACAAGTCCGCCTCTGAAACAGCAGCGAAATATGGTATGCCCGGGAACTACGTAGCTGGAGCAAATATTGCTGGATTCCTAAAGGTCGCAGAAGCGATGACAGCACAAGGAATGATCTAGTTCTCCTCGTTGATGGATGATAGGAATTTCTTGAGGCGTTCCGTTTCCGGATTATCGATAATTGATGAAGGGCCAGTTTCTGCCACAACCCCCTGATCCATGTAAATAACCCGATCGGCTACATCTCTGGCGAAACTAATCTCGTGAGTAACCACAACCATTGTCATGCCTTCATCGGCAAGGCCCCGAATGGTCTTCAACACGGATCCAATGAGCTCTGGGTCCAGAGCGCTGGTAGGCTCATCGAAAAGCAATACTTCAGGTTTCATTGCAAGGGCCCTAGCAATGGCGACACGTTGCTTCTGCCCTCCAGAGAGATTCCCTGGATAAGCATCTATCCGGTCAAGCATATCGACTCTTTCTAGAACCGCCAAGGCCTGCTCTTCCGCCTCCCTCTTACTCATCTTTCTTACCTGCCTCAGTCCCAATGTGACGTTATCCAGTACCTTCAGATGGGCGAATAACTCGAATGATTGGAATACCATCCCTATCCTTGACCTTAGATTGTTAATATCGGTGTGGGGAGTGTTGACTTGCTCACCTTTCAAGTAAATCTCCCCCCCAGTAGGCTCAATGAGTCGGTTAATACATCGGAGAACCGTTGATTTACCACTTCCAGAAGAGCCGATTATAGCGACCGATTCACCTTCATTTACGTTGAATGAAATTCCTCTAACAGCATGAACTCCCCCGGAGTAAACCATGTGTAGATCATTGATTTCCAGTACCTTTCCTGACATTCAGTTACCCCCTGTCATCCCCAGTCCCGGGATTCTGGTTTTTTCTTCCATCCACCTTAGGAAAAGTGCGAGAGTCCATGTTACTACGAAGTAGGATATCAGCACCATTCCCCAGGCGTATGCGTATTGGAAGGTACTTGCAACAATCAACTTCCCCTGTCGTGTGAGTTCTGCATATCCAATAATCATCGCTAGGGATGAGTTTAGAACCAAGTTGACCATTTCATTCCCCATCGGAGGTATGCATATCCTAATTGCTTGGGGCATTATTACTCGTCGCATGGTTTGAAGGTAGGTCAAGCCAATGCTTCTTCCCGCTTCCATCTGTGCAGAAGGAATTGCCTGAATTGCGCCCCTAATGGTTTCACACTGGTATGCGCCGGAATTGAAACCAAGGGCACAGATCGCACTGATGAATGCAGAATCGTACAGCACCCCCCCAACTAGTGTTCCATAATTAGATTCAGAATAATCGTATCTAGCGAATATATCCGTTAGGAAATTGTGGTTACCCTCTAAATTCTCGAAGCTAAAGATGTCCAGACCCGGCCCTTGAATAAGTGCCCCTAGCCTAACTCCAAAGTGAATAAACAAGAATTGAACAATTAAGGGAGTATTGCGGAAGAAGTCCGTGTATACGGTCGCTATAGTGTTTAGAGGCCTCACTCTCCAAGGATTCAATGAGATTGACTTAATTCTTATTTTGGCGAACTCGCCGTCATTGCTCAGGAATAGTAAACCCACGAATGTCAGAGCAATCCCAAGTAGAATCCTCAGGAATGATTCTGGCGCACCGACGGGTAGGAAAATGTACTCAATACCCTGCAATCCTAGATCAGTAGTTCCGGGAATGGCCGAGTATATCTGGAAAATCCCTGCCCCTAGGATGGGTATTCCTACTATCCTGACATTTCGAGGTTCATAACGCTCCACAATGTACCTGAGAGATGTTGGAGAGGTTTTGCACATAGCCAGGGTAACTCCTAGGAAGAAACCGAGAACAATTCCAAATGCGACTATCTTCAATGTCGCAATGAATCCGGAAAGGAACATTTCCTTCGTCTCGTCTACGAAGACTCCGAAGTTTCCATATTCGGGAACCACGAAACCGACCTGGTCATCTGCACCCGCATTATCGGTCCATAGGATGGACCCCCCATCCCCAATTGCTATTCCAGTGAACCCTGTCACCATAACAATGCCATTGAAACTGGTTTCGTTACCAAGTGGATTGATCTGCTGCGAAACAATGGTCCCACCGTTAATGCTCATTGAGAGGTAACCTCCGGCCCCTGTCATCAGTAACTTCGAGGTCGAAACAACTTCTACTGAAGTCAATTCGACATCCAGGTTTTCGGGACCAAGAATATATTCATTGGTTCCGGGGGGGTAGTGCCTTTCGAACTCCACCAGTGTCCACACATATCCAACATCGGTACCAGTTACTACATTACTCATCGATATCAGGATACTGCCATCATCTGTTATGGCGTATATCCGAGTGGAGCTGTAGAATTCAACAGATACAATATTCGAATCGCTTGCTCCCTCGGGAGCCTCTCTATATTCCCAGTTCTCACCCCCGTCATCGGAAAAAAGAATGGTTCCATCGGAGCCAACCACAATCCCCAGGTTCTCATCAATAAATGAAACCCCCAATAGGTCACTTTCGATAGATAGACTAATCTCAGTCCATTCTCCTTCCTCCAGCTCCCAAATAGTTCCATTATTGCCTACAGCTATGGCGCTCTGGCCCCCAGTCAGGGATATCCCATTTACTTGCGAATCCCCGGGAAGGGAGATGTCCGTCCATTCTGCATCAACACCGCTCTTCAGAAGCACCAATCCAGAATCCCCAGAAATAATTAGAGATCCAAAATCAGAGTCCGAGTAGCGTATGTCAGACGTCGTTGGCGAATCTGTATTTTCCCAGGAAATCCCGTTGTCAATACTATTGAGAATTACTCCACCTGTACCAAATGCCCATACTTGGCCACCAAAATTGGCAGCCGTGAGAAGGTCCTCTGAGGTTCCGCTTTCAACAACTTCCCAACCACTCGTGAATCCACTCGCTTGCCCGGGGGTTGAGCCAGCCACGAGAAGAATCACCGCAGTAATGGCGACAACTCTGGCCACGCCTTGTCCCTCTGCTGCCTTGGGAAGTCCGGATTCCGCTTCATGCATGGCGAGCCCTGATGTCTGGCATTCTTCCTTGGATATAGTCTAGGCGGACCGCCAATTCTAAGTCAAAACGCTCCTTGATGCGCTCATGAGGGGGGTTGCCGCCGTTCTAATCGTCCCGATCCTGATATCCTCTTCATGGGTTCTGGCATCAGGGGAGTCGGTTTATTCAATAGGCACTATTGCTGGAGAGGACTCTTCACATTTCGTAGCGCAAAATTCCGAACTAGAGGAGGTTGAGTACGAGAATGTCCCCTTCGCCATGAGGGCACTCAGAGATGGGGATGTTGACTATGTTATTGGCCCACACCATTTACTGACCGATTCCGAGATGATTGCGCAGTGGTCCACAATTTCCGTACTCGACATGTTTGATATCTCGGATTATTTCGTAGCCATGATTAGATCTGACAGTTCCCAGGAAAGCGGAAATGATGAGCTAAGGTACGCAGTTAATTCTGCGCTAGCGGACATATTTCAGAGGGGCACGGCATTCTCGACACACCAACTCTGGTTCGCGGACCTGCCTCAGTTACAATCCTCAAATTTTGAGATGTATGAGGATGCTTGGCCCACACCAACAGAGGGCGGCACATTACACAGGATACTGTATGAGGATACTGACATGGGAGTCTGCATGTTGGATCAAGAGTCCTCAATGACCAGGATTGATGATAATGGCGAATTGATTGGATTCGAGGTCGATATGGCTGAGATGATTACAAACAGTATAGCAAGCCACTATGAGGTCCAACTGACTCTCTATAGGCACGAAAGTGGAGTATTCGATAATGTGCTCAGCGACCTAACTCAATCCGACCTTTGTGACATTGCAATGGCTTCTGTGACGGCAGACATGATTCCAGGTGGATTCATTTCATCCTCCCCATATCATGTCGGTGGGACTGTGATAGTCTCATCCTCCGAGTCTCCCGAAATTTCCAATGTCGCCGATTTGTTCGGCCCCCGTGACTCTCAAGTTGGCGAATCAAATTTCGATTTGAGAATAATTGCGATTTTCATTCTCGCGATTTTCATAGTTAGAGAAGCGGTCAGGAAAGACTGAAGACACGTCAGTAATGTTCATCGGCGTACTACTGCCGAAGGGTGCTATGGCAGAGATGATGTATCAGGGCAAGGTTAAGCAGGTATGGAGTACTGATGACCCTGAGGTGATTGAGTTCAGGTACACAGACCAGATTAGCGTTTTTGATCAGATAATTCCTAGCTTGGTTCCAAGAAAGGGCGAGAGCCTCAACAGAACTACCTGTCATTGGTTCAATTTGGTTGAGCAGGAGGGGATTTGTGAAACCCACCTAATCGAGATGAATGCTCCGGATAGGTGCCTCGCTAGGAAATTCGAAGTCATAAAAGAGCCCGGAGCAATTCCGAGAGATATGGAAAATGTCTTTGTTCCATTGGAGGTAATCTGCAGGCACCACCTTGCTGGCTCCGGATGGAGGAGATATGAGAGGGGCGACGTAGGATCAGAGGAATTTGGCTTTGAGCCGGGACGTTCCCTTGAAATGGGCGTGAAACTACCTCGTCCTTATTTGGAGGTTTCAACCAAATTTGAGAAGTTCGACAGATTACTTGACAGGCAGGAGGCACTAGAAATTTCTAACTTGACCGATGAAGAGTTTGATGCAATATTGGACTGCGTCTTGGCAATAGACGAGATAATTGAGAGGGAGGCTTCTGCCAGGGGTCTAATTCATGTCGATGGCAAGAAGGAGTTTGCGCTGGGCGCTGGTAGGAAACCAGTGCTTGTCGACTCATTTGGGACGCTTGACGAGGATCGTTGGTGGGATGCAGAAACCTACGAGAAGGGACAGATAGTCTCCCTATCAAAGGAATTTGTCCGGGAGTATTACCTTGGTACTGGACACCACACGGAACTCTACCAGGCCAGGAAATCCGGCGCGACCGAACCGCCCATTCCACCGCTCCCCGTCGAAATAATCTCCAGAACAGCCAATTTGTATTCAGAGATGTTCGAGAGATTGACTGGAATGCCGTTTTAGCTAGGAATGCATCCTCATTAGAATTCCGCACCCCCTCTTCTCCGCCGACCTCAGTATCGAAAGAAGGTGCCTGAAACCATAGTCAACACCCCCATCCAATGGCTCATCGGCCAATACAGTCCATCTACCGGATCTTATCGAAATCCTCAACTCCTTAACTTCCGTTCCATTTATCCATCCGAGTAGTTTCATCCCCCCAAAACCGTCCCTGAATCCCGGTTCGCCCAAGTTCTCTTCGGACAGCCCCTCACAAAGCTTGGCCAGCAGTTCGTGCAAAACCACCATGTCCCCCTTCTGCCTGGTGTATGAAATTAGATATGAAATAACATTGCCGTCATCACTTGGGAACCTGCCTAGCCTTTCTTTGGTTGCCATGGAGTCGAGGGGCCTTGATGTCATCCCCCCTTCCTCCCAGTCGCCACTTGCGAGATATAGCATGGTGGCTGGATCATATTGAGCCTCTTGACCATGGCGAAGATTCTGGATGTCTATTGAATGCGGGCACATAGAAATCAGATCAGAATGATCCCCGCCCATGGAAGATTGAATCGGGGGTATCAAGTCAATCAAGTCATGTGTTATGGGGTCAAAAGTGTAGAACGCAGGTGTTGGCGGTGCCCTAGACATTTAGACACCCAAACTTACCTGTCGCCCATTAGCCTGTTCAACCGGCTCTCGAATGAGTCGTCAGCGGCTTGTCCGACAGATTCAGTATTTTCCGTCGGTCCTCCTTCCGTATCCTTGGACTCGGTATCGGTCGGCCCACCTTCCATGTCCTCACTCAATCTTTCTGATGAAGCCACTGGATCGGGGCTCTTACGTTCTTCGATAGATGCCCTCTTCTCGTTCGCCTTCTTCTCAACTGCAAGCCGAGTCTTCTCCATCATTTCTTTCCCTTCCCTGTAATTACTAATCATCCAAGATATCGCTATAGATGCCCCAATAACAATCGCCGCCGCCGCAATTGCCGTACTTGAGTCGCTAATCCCAATTTCAATGTCCTCGCCACCAGAGAGTATTATTCTGGCCTCATCGTCCGAAGGATCCGCATCCTGGTCCCAAGGGAAGCTACAGCTAATGGTGGCTACAAGCTCCTCGTCGTCATCAACATCCGGCCTGTCAATGGATGGTTTAGGGGCAAGTGCATTTGTCGTCGTCATGTCAACCAAGTGAGTGGACGAGTATTGCCCTTCTACTACAATTGAAATGGCACACTGGGTACCCACTGGGAGCAACTCATGATTATCCCTTTTTGTCGAAATCTCAATCTTCTGACTCGCACCCTGGCCATCTAGTTCCAATTGAACCAGTCCGACGTTCCAATCACTCCTGCGGACCTCAAAGTTCTGATAGTTCGAGGTTACTAGAATCCCTCTCGAGTCCAACAATCTGATTGATATTTCCCTATTCCCTGGAGAGGGCGACCATTCGGAAGAGCTCATGTTGACGACTCCAGTAGAATTTGCTCCAACTGTTCCTGATTGCGACCCCATCATGTTGCCTAGGTCGTCAACGAGCATCACCGTGTATCCGAAAGATGACGTCCCATTGTTTATCGAGCAACTGGCAGAGATTTCACCTACCGTCCCATAGATAATACAATTTGCATTTCTGGTCGGTGGAACCACTACGATCGATTTGTATTGCAGATTTCCAGTTTCGGAGTCCGAGGAAATCGAAACACTCCCACTTCCGCTCGTGGTGGCAGGCCATGACCAACCGCCCAACTCGTTCCAATTCAGTAGCCCTGAATCGGAGTCGGATACAATCGAGCCGGAGTTTGAGTTGTGGATTCCTAGTAGAGAGTGATCGCCACTAGTTGAGATAATAACTGGCGAGGTGGCCCACGAAAACTCCCCCTGTTCGGTGTCAAGGTTGATTTCACGTTGATTCCCATCTGAGTCCTCAGCCAATATTCTGATTGTCTTCACACTGCCGTCCCAGTCCTCATCAGGAATCAACTCCAGGGGCACTCCAACAATCTCGCCGACCCCGAGCACCACCTCGCTTCTGCCTGAGACAGACCAATTAAGTGGGAGGCTAAGAACTTGCAGTGAGATGGTTGTGGGGGCATTTCCAAGGTTCTCAAGCATCGCTAGGGGGTGCCCTCCCGAGTTGCTAACCAACCAATCACCCTCCCCGGATAGGGAGAAGTCATGTGTGACTGCAACTCTGAGTGGGAAAACTATCTCAGAAACAACGCTAGAGTCCCCCTCCCTTAGGCGAAGATGAAGCTCCACCGCCCTTCCATAGATGGCATCCTGGGGTGGGGTGATATTGAGTATTAGGGGGGCTGTTTCACCCGGGGAAAGGACAGGGAGGTCCTCCGGCTCATCAACCTGCCAACCCGACTCCCCAGTGATGAACATCGATGCATATGCCCTCGTGGGGGAGTTGCCATCCTGTACTACGGTCAGTTGGATTTCAGACCCGAGCGGGTCGATTTCTAGATTTGCCTGGTCGGCCATAGCGTTCCAGGATGGGACGTGCCCCGTCTCAATTGTGAATGAGAATGTGGAAACTTCCTCTCCTTGAGCAGATGCAATGACTGTCACAGTCATAGATGAGCCACTCCATGACTCCGCAGAACTGGATGAATTGATGCTAAGTGAAACAGTCTGGTTGACTGCAACGTTTTCCGCCGAGTCCCCGATGGAGCCCCACTCGAGAGAAGTATCCCCCTCTACTAGGTCTAATGTGGCTATCACTTCGAGGATGATTTCATCTGCCAGATTGCCTATGTTGGTAGCAT
>DAFQ01000037.1 GCA_002497985.1 Euryarchaeota archaeon UBA4 | reverse complement strand
CTGGACAATGGGATGAGGCCGGGCTGTATCGAGGCATGTTGCATCATCCTCAATTGCCCAATTGCGAACTCAGCCCTTTGACTCCCAGCACCATGGCCCATTGATTGATCCGCAGACTCAGCGTATAGTGCCGCTTCGAGAGCCCCTAGATTCTCGCCCCACTCCACAATCCTCTCCAGAACTTCAGGTTCTAGCAGGTCAGACTTGGAAAGGAAGTTGGCTGTTGGGAGTCCAAGTCTGAAGTGCACTATCGATGATAGAAGCATTTGGGAAACAAATCCGCTAGGAGTCTGTGAAAGCATTGGATCGAAGAGAAATGCCAAGCATGCCCTCCCCTGTCCCAAGACTTCCACAAGATGGCTTGAGGCCTCTCTAAATGCAAAAAGCTCGACCTGTCCCGGAGTGTCAATAACCATGATGTCACCAGCCAATCCGTCCAATTCTTCGTGGATATCGATGGCTTGGGCAGCTACTAAGTCGGCAGCAAGAATCTGTGCTCCATTCGGACCTAAATCGTACTCGTCCATAACCTCCGAAAGAGAAATCAGGTCCCTTACATCGAACTCTGGGTCATAGTGTACTCTTTCTGCTCCCGGGTCCAGGTTAATCGTCAGAGCTTCAACTTCAAGAAATCTGGCCCATCTTTGGAATGCGGTAACGAGAGAACTCTTGCCCGCTCCCGCGGTGCCGACGACGAATAATACTGGGGGCGCGGTCCCATCCATGGTCTCATTACTCATCCCGAGGGCATCAGGACTTGATGATTCCTCTAGAATCGGATAGATTGAGCACAAGCAACCGTTATACCAACTGCTGCCACGTCTCGGTCTACCTTCGAAGGGGGAGAGCCATGTCAGAACAACCACCGCCCCTCCCTCCCGGTTTCCCACCGCCACCTCCTCCCCCTCCCGGTTTCGAGAAAGATGACAACGATGGGGAATCATCTGAGCAAGTTGCTTCAGAGGAATCCCCAGTATCTACTCAAGACAACTCTAGGGAGGTAATTGACGAGATAATCTCATCATCGTCAACTGAAATAGAAGTCGCCGCTAATGATGCCAGTGAACCAGCAACTCCGCCCCTCCCAGGTCTGGACTCCCTTCCCCCTCCTCCGCCCCCTCCCGGTCTTGATGCCCCTCCTCCTCCTCCTCCCCCTGGACTCGACCCGGAACCCCTCGGAATCCAGCCGGAATCCAACTCAAGCGAGGATGGCTCCCTGTCAGACTCGCTCGCAGCCCTAGAGGCACTCGATGAAGAGATGGACGATGAAGACTCTATCTGGGGGGATGATTCTCAGATTGAGTCAGAACTTGACCAACTGATCGACGAAGAAGAACCACCAATCAAACCTGAATCAACAACTCCGCACCATCTAAGGTCGGCCTCTGAGATAGACTCAATTCCAGGAGACAAACTTCATGCTACTCTTAGTGAGGTTGAGGAATCAACACTGAATCCAGATGGGAGTATTAGGAGCCAGTCGATAGAAGGCGAACTAATTCTGAGAAACTCTAGTCGCAAGGATAGGGCATGGGACATATTTGTCTCCCTATCCGAATTCGAGTCTACTGATATTGGGGGCCCCCTGGTAACAGTCAGAGAATTAGAGGCTACAGAAGAGACAGTGATACCATATCTTGCAAATGGCCCCAGAATGCTTGTACTGAGCGAGAAGATCGATACCGAATCAGAGAGAGAACAGGAATCAAGCCTCTCTCTGGTGTTCTCAGAGGATAAGCAGGAGATAGAGGTCGTTCTCAAGGTGGAGAATGCCTCTACTGTACCGCTGACTGGTGTGGAAGTGTCCCGCACATTTCCCAGTAATTTCGAGATTCCAGAGGGTCCAGGATATATCGTCGAAGAGTCTTCATTGTCATGGTCAGTAGGGAGACTTGCCGTGGGCCAGAGCCAGACCTTGGAATTGTCTCCAAGCGTTCTAACCAGTGACATCGAGAAGATTCCCGCAGGCATAGCAACTGCTACATATTCGGCAGATTCTACAGTTTCCAGAATAAACTTCGATAAGGTCTCTGCAAGAAGTCGGGCTGCCCCATTCGTGACTCCTCAAGAAGACGATAGACCCGGTATTTGGCATAGCAAATTCGTATTCGAGAATAAATCGTCATTCGTAGTCACGCTTTCCGATATTACGGTGGTTCTCGCTGGAAGGGAGGAACCAATCCTGGATGCATCTGATTTGAGAGTTGACCTCCCTCCAGAGGGAAGTTGGGATTCTATGGTGAAGACCGTGAAATCGGAAGATCAGCCAAGATTCACATTCCCGACTCTATCATATTCAATATTGCCTCGGGCCTCTGCAATTTCAAGGGGTGAAGTGACCCTGAAGGAACAGAAACTTACTGTTCTGGATGCTGAGATACTGAAGAAATTCGACAAATCTAGAATCAGGTCATTTGTTGGATCAGACGTTGAAGCTACTATCACTATCGAGAACAAAGGATCGGCTACAATAAATGTCATGAGGCTAATGGATGACATACCCGGGGTTTTCTCCCCCCCATCTAGTGATTCAATAAATATCGAGATGGGTGGATCAGAGCTAAAAGAAGACCAATTCAGAGTTGAGGTGGTTAATGGAATTCAGTTGGAAGAGAAGATGATTTCACCTGATGGTCCCGGGCACTCACTAAGAATTACTGTGGGTACCTCGGCACCATTGGGCCTACAGCCAGGCAAGACAATGGTCATTAGATATCCACTTCATGCTTCTGAGCCATCAAAGGAAAATGGAACTCTTGCAGCTCCCGCAAGGGCCGACTTCAGTGCCGAGAGATTTGGACCTGTTGCAACTAGGACCGTGATTAGACCACCCCAGATAAGCGTCATTCACAGAAGGAGGAGTTTCACAACTGGAAAGGAAGTCTACCCAGGAGGGGGCCAAGGTCGTTATGAGATACTCCTAGTTTTCCAGAATAACTCAGATAGTGCTTTGGATGATCTTGCCCTTCATGATGTGGTTCCCGGGACATTTTCACTCGAGAGTTCCAATGTGAAGTCGAGCACCAGGGGGGAAAGGGATGCCTCTTACACCAAGGAGCCAGCAAGGGAGGGGACCCACATTACGTGGAAGGTCGGGAGAATAGAGAAGGGAGAGAGGATTACTGTTCAGTATGAGATTCAAGGAGATCCCGAGTCTGAGTATAAGGTCTCAGATGCTCAAGATTACCATGGCGCGACCTTCGGTGACGAGGTGGACGATGAACCAAACCTTCCAGAATGGGCCGAGGCGAAAAAACCAGGGGCACTGCCAGAGATTCCAATCCCGGAGCCCGAGCCAGAGCCCGAGCCAGAGCCCGAGCCAGAGCCCGAGCCAGAGCCCGAGCCAGAGCCCGAGCCAGAGCCCGATTCCGGATGCCCTATTTGTGGAACCGAAAACGAGTTGGGAGCTTCTTTGTGTGTCGTTTGCGGGTATTCATTCAAATCCTGATTAATTTCACAAGTAATTTTTCACCGAAGTGTTGATTGTTCCCATGGAGAGCGGAGATACATGGCACAGGGACCTCAGCCGGGAGAAGCACAGGCCCAGGCCATGTCATCGATGATGGGCCCCATGCTGGTCATGTTCGCAATTATGATTCCACTGATGCTGTTTGACAGCATCAGGATTTCACTTTCCAATAGTGCTGGTTCAGTCATTGAGCCACTTTTGCCTTTCCACTCGGAATACTTCGTCCCAACGGTTTTCGTGGTGGGTTCAAGCATCATGGTCGTTAATACGATAATCAGATCTTTGTTCATGGACCCTCTAAAACAGGCCCATCACGCCCACAGATCAAAGCAAATAGGCTCCCAGTTAAGGGAGGCGCAGAGGGAGAGGGACACGGCAAGAGTTAGCAAGATGCAGGAGTTGCAGATGGAGCTAATGCCCGAATCAATGGCCCAACAGGCCCAAATGATGAGGCCCATGATGTTCACAATCGTATTCATTATTGCGATATTTAGCTGGATGGCAATTTCCGTTGAAGAATTTAGGGTTGGTTACGTCAGTCTGCCATGGGCGCCAACATGGAGTCTAAATGACAGAGTGATGTGGATTTTCCCCGCGTGGATCGCTTCTTACATCACCATGAGTGCTCCTCTCGGAAGGATCATTGACAGGCACATCAAGATTTATCGATATCGAGTTCACCCATTGGTCATTGCTGCTGAACCAATCCCCGAACCACTTCTCCATCTGCTCGAGGAGGTCAAGAAGAAGGCTCGCCCTGACTCGAGGACCAGGAGATCCCAGAGAAGAAGGGATGGACCTAGGAAGACAGGCAACCAACCAGCATCAAATAATGACCGTAAGAAAGGAGGCAATCTACAGGTCGCCCCGCCGAAGACCGGATCTACATGCCCGTCTTGTGGTTCTGAGATGATTTCCAGAACTTCGATGGGCAAGCTTAGATGCGAAGTATGTCGAAATGAGTGGAGGTGAGAATCTGGCCAAGCTAACCGTCAGCGGTAAGCCGGGTAGTGGTACATCTACCCTCGTCGAGAGAATCTCCGAAGCCAGAGGCTGGAAATCAATCAACGGAGGAGAAGTCTTCAGGTCGGAGGCTTCCCGAAGGGGGCTATCAGTTGAAGACTTCAGCAGATTATGCAAAGAAGATCTGGACGTCGATAGGTCACTCGATACAATGCTAAGGGAGCTATTGTTGTCTGAGGGATGTCCGGAGATAGTGGAAAGTAGACTAATTGGATGGTGGGCACATTCGATGGAAATTGACTGTTTGCGAGTGTGGGTAAGGGTCTCAGATGAAGAAAGAGCACGAAGGATAATGGAAAGGGAGAACCTAGACTTCAACTCAGCACTATCAGCATCCAGGCAGAGAAATGAGGATGACATGCAGAGGTACATGACCCTCTATGGGATAGATCTGGACGATATGACGCCATACAACCTCATTGTGGATGCAGACTCTTTAGATGCAGATGGGGTATTCAAAATGGTCAACTCAAGGATCGGTGCTTAGAATGCCTGAGAATGAATTGTTAGTTTTCGATGAGAATGCCGTGACAGACTCAAAGAGCGGGGGCGACCCCCATTCCAGAACTATCGAAGAACTTCTGGAATCGGGAATAATCCTAGTAAACAAGCCACGAGGCCCGACGAGCCATCAATTAGCAGCATGGACTAGGGAACTTCTCGGAATTAAGAAACTAGGTCATGGTGGCACCCTAGATCCGTTTGCTACCGGGCTGCTAACTTTGCTGTGCGGAAAGGCAACTAGGTTGACAGACATCGTTCTTTCCGGGGATAAAACGTACGTGGGCGTCTTTAGATTCTCCACTCCCGTCGATGAGTCGACCCTCGCCCAGGTCCTTTCATCATTGGTGGGGAAAACATACAATGTTCCTCCAAGGGAGTCAGCAGTCAAAGTTAGAGTGAGGAGTCGGAGATTCGGCTCAATAGAGAAGCTAGATTCGGGAGGGGAATCAAAGGTGTTCGTCATTGAGATTTCCTGCGAGGCTGGCAGCTACATCCGAACACTAGCCCGGGACATCGGATTGTTGATCGGCACTTCATGTGAATTAATTGAATTACATCGAACAAAAAGCGGAACCTTCGACTCGTCGATGGCTTGCACCATGCAACAACTAACTGATGCGGTCCACATCTGGAAGGAGCATGGCGATGACAAGGCAGTGAGGAAGATAATCTCCCCTATAGAGAGGGTACTGGTATCATTCCCAACTGTAGTGGTGAAGGATGGGGCCGCAGCAGCCGTTTCTCACGGCGCTTCTTTAGCTAGGCCTGGAATTGCTAGGGCATCAGGGGGCATTCTGTCAGGTTCTCCAGTAGTCATTCAAAGTTTGAAGGGAGAGGCCGTCGCAATCGCAGAACTGACTGTTGACACTGACTCTCTTAAGGAAATGCAATCCGGAGAGGTAGCCATACCAAAATCCGTATTGATGGCCCCAGGGACATACCCTCAGACATGGTCAAAGGACTGATCAAACCATCTCGTGCTCTTCGTAGACCCATTCTTCGGTTTCGAGCCTAATCTTCAATTTCATCATGAAATCACTCCCAATGTAGCCATCGCGGCATACAAATTCGGCTGCATTCATGGTATAACTATTCCCTGAAAATAGTTGATTATCGGCCGGATGAGGCTCTATTATTGTGAAATTGCGGGGCATTTTCAACGCTTTTGATAGGGCTTCCTAACTCTTCCAGGGCCGAGCCTTAGCGCGGTTATTGCAATAGCGATTAGCCCAACTGAGCCAACGATTATCGCAGGGCCCCTGTCAACTCCAGAGTCAACAGCACCATTGGCGTCTCTTTCCGAGACATCAATCTGGACAACTTTCTCGTTATTGTCTTCATTGGTCTCATGAATTGAATCGGTTCCATCCGCTACAATTCTGATCAATTGGGTACCGGGGCCAGATACGGCAGCGTCACAAACGGCTTCCCCGAGGCTCCCTGAATCAATCGAATCAATAATTGTAGTACCGACAAAAACACCGTCGATTAGGCACCTAACATCAACTCCAAAAGCATCTCCCATGCCCTGGTTTCTGACGAATATAGTGATTCTGATTACCTCCCCATCTGAGAAATCTGTTCCAGAGGTAGAAGCATCCACAACCTCTACGGACTCCACGATCAGATCGGGCTTGGCGGTGACAATTACCTCAATTTCCTGCGAAATCTGATTAATGCCATCACTGGCAGTAATTTCAACAATGTGGGTACCAACAGCTACTGGTGCCAAATTCAAGTGACCCTGTTGATCAATCGTCGCCCATGACTTGCTAGACATGACGGATGGCGACTCTGTGTCGGGGTCCGTGATTTCCATTTCTATTTGCATGCTTTCTCCAAGCTCTATGTAGACAGTCAGCGGTAATCCCTCGATTACCGGCTCATCTGGAATTTCTGAGATGTATACTACAAATGAGCCAATCCACAGATTCCCCCTATCATCTGCAACTTCCACGTGAACTTCAGCAGTTCCATGGGCATTAGCCACTGGCTGCAGGATTAAATCACTTCCAGATGAAGACGTTTCAATAATGCTCACGTCACTACTCCATGTGCTAATTGTCAGGTCTTGAGGGGGCGTAATGTCATCTGAACAACGGGCACTAAGGGGGATTAGTACCCCTCCTCCGTCTTCTTCCAATTCCACATCCCCAAATGGGATGCATGTCGGATCGAGATCCCACTCCACGAGATAACCTCCGGATATGCTCATAGAATCTATGTGAACCACCGTGGTTTCATTTATCCCATCGGAGGACCACTGGAATCTCGCTGCGACACCCACATTTGCAGATTCAGAAGCAGAGGGAAGTGCATGTCCGACGGGAACTTCAAAGGAGAAATCACCAAGCTCAATTGGAATCCCCTCAACGAGATATTCGCCAATTGCGAATCTGATCGAACTCCCAGAGGAAGAGAGCCCAGATACGCTACCTGCAACAGAGCCACTCACTACTAGATGGGGATCATTCACGTCCACTCTCGCACCAGATATGCAACCATCTTGGACCTCAATTCGAATATGCTGAAGCGACTCAGGATGTTCCAGTAGTTCTCCCGATTGAACTTGGATATATCCTCCATCCACATCATCGGGCAGCGCCCAGATTGTGTGGTTTCCAGTGCCGAAGGTATGAATCCTGCCTAACTGTTGCAAGGGAGGGACTTCGACGTCGAAAAGCCACACCCCGGGCGCACTCCCCAAGGGGCTCAATCCGCAGGAAGATATCTCCATATCCTCGATAGAACCTTCATATGGGCCAACATCAATTACAGGCGAGTTGCCTCCCAGGAGTGAATTTATCGCCATTGAGTTCTCAAACGAATACCATGGTTGGTAGTACCTTACTCTGACTCCAACTGCATCGACTCTTACTTCGGAATCGTCACTCCCGCCTCCTTGTGAAACATAGTCGAATGTGATGGTAGCTCCTTCAGCCAGCCCCCAATTCCAATCAGCCAAATCATCGACAGGTACCACAAGGGGGTTATTCATCTTGAAAACACCCGATAGAGTCCGAGTGTATGTCGTCACTAGCTTGTCATTACCTACATTCTGTAGGACTATTCTAACCGAGTCCGAGTTGAGGTTGTCTGGAATCTCAAAGTGAAGGACTAGTGAAACATTTGCGATCTCTCTGCTATGCAGTCCCGAGAAGTCAAATCCACCAACTGTGATGTTAGGCCCTTTTGACCAGGTGTAGAATGTATCTGGCGAGCCAGTGCTATAATTGGAGTCAGTGATGCTGGACTGGGCCCATGAAGTCTCCACTTCAAGATTATCTGGCCTATCATGCGTGAAAGACAGCTCCCCATCAGCAACCATCCCTACAGTGTACAAAGCGGGACTGCCGGAGAAGCCCGCAGTTGCGCTTATACTCCACTCACTTTGATCCTCGAAGGATCCCGCGGAAAATACCTCGGTTTCCTCTGCAGTGATTACAGTGTCAGCAGAAACGACAACGAACGACTGAGTCACTATGGTCAGTGCTAGGGCAAGACCTAGTGCACGCAACTGCCGACCCATCATCCCTACACGGAGGCAAGTCGCGCTTCAACCCGTTGGTCACTTGTCAGAAGTCATTGTTGCAAAACTGTTGATATACGGGCCTTTGCCCGTTGAAGCCACAGACGGCTGTGATAGTGTAGCGGTTAGCACGGTGGGTTGTGGTCCCGCCGGCCCGGGTTCAAGTCCCGGTCACGGCCCCATATCTCGATCCAGGTTCACCTTTCTAGGTCTTCGTTGGCTATGTCATGCCCCATCTTGTCGACCTTTATTGATAGGTAATCTCGATTTTCCTCTCCCACGCCCACGACAAGTGGCATTCGTTCCTCGACATTAATTCCGTATGAAGACAATTGCCCTATTTTATCTGGATTATTTGTGAGTAGACATACGCTATCGATTCCAATCAAACTCAGGATTTCCGATGCAATCCCGTAGTCACGTGCATCTGCCGGGTGCCCTAGGAGGAGATTAGCTTCCACTGTATCAGCCCCCTTGTCCTGTAGATTGTAAGCCTGAATTTTGGCATGAAGACCAATCCCTCTCCCTTCCTGCCTCAGGTAGAGAATGCACCCCCAGCCAACTTCCTGTATCATACTGATAGCAGCATCCAATTGGGGTCCGCAGTCGCATCTGAGGCTCCCGAAAGCATCACCAGTAAGACATTCTGAATGCACCCTAAGTAGGACCGGATTGGGACCCTGCATCTCTCCAAGTGTCAGGGCAACGTGATCCATGCCAGTATCAGAATCGTTGAAAACTCTGATTCTGAAATCACCTTTATCTGTGGGGAGTCTAGCATCAGCCGGAATTTCTCCCGTTTCTTGAATTCTGACTTTGCCCCTATTCATCTTGTCCAGCTCCCTTCAAACGATTATCGGAGGTGTTACTGATAAAGAATACATACTCTCCTGAATTCTCTACTACTTCTAGAAGATTTACTCCCATTCTGTCGCACAGGGTGGGAATGTCACGGAGTGTTTCCGGATCGTCACAAACAACCTCGAGAACCCAAGCCGTATTCGATTCATGTTGAGCAGTAAGTGAGAATATGGCCGCCTTAGTTTCGTGTATTGGAATCGGGCAGAAGAATCCTAGAAGATTCAAGGTCCTGGAGACTTTTCCCCCTTCTTTCATACCTTTCACCGTAAATTGTAATGAATTCATGAATTAACAATTGCCGGCTCTAGAGAATTTCCTAGGAACTCCCTTCCCTTGATTACATCGATTACGTATGCAACCTTCTCCACGTGAATCTCGACAATGGTTTCACTGTCTCCCGCGGTCACCTCCCCTATTGCTATCTCGGGGATTCTGGATTCCTTTACTATCCAATCAATCAGAGCCCTCTTGGTAGTTTTCGATTCACCGATCTTCATATTCACTCGAACCATGCCAAAGTGATCGGAAACCTCGTCCCAGTCATCCCTTCTCGGAATGAAGTCCCTATCTCTGTTATCCGGTAGGGCTGGTGGCTCGGTAAATGGAATCTCAAGCCCCCATGTCGAACAAATCTTGTCGACTAAGGTAACTTCAGCACCAGTGGCGAAGCTCCAGGCCTCTCCCTTCTTCCCCATTCTGCCGGTTCTACCAATCCTATGCACGTAGACTTCAGTATCATCGGGTAGATCATAATTTACAACATGCGTAATGCCGTCGACATCCAGTCCTCTAGCAGCTACATCTGTTGCGACTACGATGGATTCAGAACCGTCCCTGAATGAGTCGAGGACACGTTCCCTCTTGTTCTGTGGCATATCGCCATGCAGCCCAACCGCTCTGAACCTGAACTTACCCAGCCTCTCAACTATCAATTCGACCATTCTTTTGGTGTTGGTGAAAATTAGAATCTGGGAACCATCCTCAGAATTACCGATTATTCTCCCCAGTGCCCATAGTTTGTTCGCCCTTCCGACCTTAATTGCAAACTGCGCGATCTCTGGAACTTCGACCTCCAGGTCCTCGCTCATTACGTGAACTGGGTCGTTCAGGAATTCCTCAGCAGCTTCCAATACTTCCTGGGGGAATGTGGCACTGAAAAGTAGGGTCTGTTCCCTATTGATGGTACGTTCGAAAATCCACAGGACGTCAGGGAAGAATCCCATATCTAGCATCCTGTCGGCCTCGTCCAAGCAGAAAAGCTCGATATCTTCCATTTTCAGATGACCACGCTTGGCCATATCGATAACCCGGCCAGGGGTTCCGACCACCATATCGGCCCCAGCGTCAAGTCTCTTGGCCTGCTTTTCGATATCGGTTCCCCCATAGACTGTCTCAATATTCAGTCCCTTTTCTCCCTGGAGGACCCCCATCTCTTCGGAGACCTGCACTGCAAGCTCTCTAGTGGGGCAAAGGATGATCGCCTGGATCTTGCCTATTACTTCGCACCTCTCTATTGCGGGAATGCCAAAGGCAGCGGTTTTTCCAGATCCAGTTTTTGCCTGTCCTACGACATCACGGCCCTTTCTGGCATGAGGGATGGCCTCAATCTGAATTTCCGTGGGCTCTTCCCATCCTCGTTCTGAAATCGCCTTTGAGATGTGACTATCCAAGTCCCACCTGTCAAATCCTTTGACCGTATTACTCATGTGAATTCCCCAGGATCAGAAGTTCTCCGACTCTTGGATTTCCGCCTGAAGCTCGCCCATCCAGTACTTCTTGCAGTTCTCCTTAGTCAGAAACTGATCCTTACTGGAGAAGTTGTGATTGTAGTGGTTGTCCTGGACTGATGCAAACTGTGTGGGCTTCCTCTTGTGGAACTTCTGGAGCACATGCTGCCTCATGTATTGTCGGAATTTCAGGGCCTTTGTTCGATTGTATCTGCCAGATGCCATTCCATCCCACAGGAGCTCGAATCGCTCTGCTTTCTCGTCAACGACTTCGCTCATGGACTTCCCTCGCTTTCCGGCCGACCTAACTCCTGTTTATGATGTTCACCCTTGGACCGCTCTACCGCCCTTTCCTCCAAGGGGGCGTCTTCATCGGAAATAGCCGGCGTATCAAGTGCTGCCAGGAAGCGATTCTTCTCCTCTTCTGAACCCTCCATTTCAATATCTATGGCAAGGGAACTCAGCCTCTTCCTGAGGTCCGGACGCGTCTCTTGCTTGAGCAGCTCCGAAGCAGTTTCCCTGAGTTCATTTCCGCTGAGAATTATTGTCAACAAATCTATGCATGCCTTGCGCAGGTTGTAGTCCCTATCCCGGGCCCCATCCAGAATCATCTTCGAAACCCTGGGGCTTTGCATATCGAGCCTCTTGAGCGCAGTAATTGCCGACTTTCTAACTCCTGAGTCATCATCGGACATAGCAACCTCTACTAATATTGCAGCTATTCGTGGTTCAGAACCGGCCAATGAGTTCAGAGTTTTAGCAGAGTTTCTCCTAACTTCGGGATCTACGTCCTCTAGACACCAGCCAATGAGGTCCCAAACTTCAGCGCTAGACTTGGAGGCAAGAACCCTGAGGATCTTTGAACCCCTCCTACGCAGATCTACATCCTCCTCCCGAATTAATTCATCAAGATGAAGGCACCCAGTTTCCGCCCAACTCTCAGCCGTCATCTTTAGAGCCACAAATGCGCTATCCCGGTGTTTCTTACGGTCATCCCTTAACTCCCTACGCAGTATCGATTCACACCCAGAAGGGAAAATCGGCGCCATTTTCTTCAATGCAATCATTGCTTCACCCCTTACGATATCATCTCCATCTAGGAGCCTGTCCGATAGACACTGTAGAAGTCCCTCATGCTTCCTCAGTGAGAATGATGGGAGAGAACTAAGGGCAAGAGTCCTGATTTCTGGCGAATCGTCATCCAAGCATCCCAGAAGAACTTCATGGGCTTCTAACATCTGACTTTCCATTACCCTGTGAAGGGCCAATATCCCGTCCTGCCTCCTTGCAAAGCCCCCACCCACAGTTCTGGGCAACTCAATCGGCCCCTTGGAGCCACTAGCAAGACCGATAATCTCTGACTCGGGAACAACCCTCCAGAGTCCTTCGGGTGGAAGCAGTAGTCGGATGTCCACCTCGTCCTTCTTTCCACTTCTGGTCAGTGGGCGGCCCGTCCGGGGGTCTCTGGCAATGTATTCCCTAGCCACTTGTATCGACCCGCGCATAGTGCCGGCATTATTCAATTGACTGACTACCTGTTCCTCTGATGACAACACCTTTCAACCACATACCGGGTATCCTCATCGTGTCTGGGGATGCATCCACGGAGGAGGTCCGCCGTTTGATCACCTGCACATTCCAAGGCGCTGGAAACACAAATCTCTCTAGTGGTGAACTTACAAGACTCTGGTCATTGGAATTTCATTGGTTTTCCCCCGTTGACGCATTGTCAGTTCTAGAAAAGATGCTAGATTCTGGATGGTTAGTAGATTCAGTGGATGGAATCGCTCCATTAGAGGGCCTTGAGATTTCCTTCCCGCCACTCGGTTGGAGCCCCATTCTCCACCAATTGATGAATTCCCCCGGGCCATCAAAGAGGGCTCAAAGTATGTCCGAGGGTGTAGGGAAGGGCCCCTCTGTGATGGTGATTAGTGAATCCGATAATTCGGGAAAATACCCTCCAGACTGGGCCGAGGGATCAATTCCAGTTCTGATATCGATAATTAGCGAGAAGTCTGGATTGGAAGGGAAAGAAGTCGTTAGAAGGGCACAACGCAAGAGAAGGTCATTGGGAAACGTGACCCTGTGGATGTCTCTGGCACTGGTGGCAAGGGAACAGGGACTCGACATGTCAATAATTGATAGTGCGATAGGCGCCAACTAGTCCCCGTTTGCAGTTCTAACCTCGGCTGCAAGAAGAACCGGGAGAACGAACAGGGCTAGTATGAATGAAAAGGCGACAGAAATCGAACTTACCACCCCGAAGTCCCTAATCACTGGAATCGGGGAGAGCATCAAGACCAGGAAACCGCAAATCGTCGTACCTGCGGACATCAGGAGGGCAGTCCCAGTTGTTGCGTACATATCTCTCATGGCCTTCCAGACCCCCATGCCTCTTTCTCGATTAGTTTCGAAACTCCTCCATACATGAATTGAGTAATCAATCCCAAGGCCGATTGTTAGTGCGGTAATCATTATTGTCAAAACATTCCAGTTTAGCCCCAGTGTCGCCATCGAACCGACTACCCAGGCCCCAGCAAGCCCTACTGGCAATATTACCACCAGGGACTGTCCAAGCCTCCTAGTCAGGAGGAATAGGACCATTATCGATACTAGCAGACTGATTCCCGTCGACTCGATTTGTGAGACGACTAGCCCTGAAAGTATCCCATCTATCATTACGACGTCCCCCGTAGCATATGCCCTGCAGTCAATCAATCCGTCCTCATTCTCAATCAGGCTCGCCTGATTCTTGAATATCTCTGAAACTCTAGCTGAATCTTCACTGTTCCTAGCAACTACATCAATGCTCATTTTCAGATACAAGATACTGCTCCCGTCTTCGGTCAGAGCCACATGTCCAGATACCCTTTCAGACCAGCTCGCCCCGCGCAGTGCATCGCCCGTGGTATCGTTGGAGAGTAGTGATCTAACCGCTGCTGCTATGTCCCCATCATTGAAGCCATCTGTGATGTCCAACTCCCCTTCAAAGATGTCCAGATGGTAAGTTTCCCCGAAGGATGGGTCATTCTCAACTGCATCCCTGAGTATGGGGTACAATCCGTCATAAGAAGGCCTGTCAGAAACAGTACTGGCGGGATTAACAACTTCCGGTATTCCCGAAATCCTCGTGTCTAGGAAGTCCAGCCCTCTCAGAATATCGCGTTCATTTGATAGTGAAGAAGACCCTATTTCAGGCTCAATAATTATGTCGACAGACTTCCAAGCAGCCGCGTCATACGAATCATAAATGTCCTCCCTTACTTGCATAACTTCCATTTCATCTTCAGAAAGGAAATCCGTAAGTTCGAAGCTTGTGTCCAGCTCCATTACTGCAACCACAACAGAACCAGTAGTAAG
>DAFQ01000035.1:5032-13473 GCA_002497985.1 Euryarchaeota archaeon UBA4 | reverse complement strand
AATCCGGTCGGGTCCACCAAACCGCTACCAAAATTACGCCCAAAACCGTGATTATCACAGTACTAGTTGGGCGAAGTCTCAAATACGGTCTTTGTGGGCATCGTTCTGATGGCCACGCGTAGAAGTGTTAGAACCAGCATGCTGATTCTCATGGTTTACTTCCTCAGCACATGGGCTGGCGCTGCTTCGGTACACGCACAGACCAACCCTACCCCTGACATCACACTAACCTGCGACAACCCCCAGGCAATCGAGGTTTACCCGGGTGCGACTAGGACTTCCATAGTGTATTGTGTTCTTCAAAACCCAACCATACACAGTGAGAAGGTGAACATTCAGATACAATCCGGGTCTCTTATCTCGGCGGGCCCCGCTTCCATGACCGTTGGTTCTGGGGCAGATGTCAGCTTCCAGGTTATCCTCAGGGCGGATCTAAGGATGCCCGAGGGCCAACATCAGATTTCGGTTACTGCCGAGGTAGTCCAGGCTAATGGCATAACTGTGGTCGGGACCCCGACCACTTACAAGGTCCTAGCAGTCATCAAGCAGTTCAGCCGACTTAGGGTGGCTTCTGATGTTGCTTTCATGCAACTGAGACCCAGGGTGGACATGCTTCTGACCTTTGACGTGTACAACGATGGTAACGCCATGGATAGGTTCAACGTCGGGATAGTCAACTACGATGAACTGAATGATGAGGGATTCCAACTCAGCATACCCCTTGTCTCAGTGGAGATAGAATCACTAGCTCCTGCTGAGAAGGTAAGGATTCAGATGAGGACCCCTAAGAATCAAGGATGGACTGACAAGTACTTCAATCTACAATTCAAGGCCACTTCTGAGTATTCGGTTAGGACAGAGGGCATTCCGAATTACATGATACAGTCGATGACAATTTACATTCGTGGAGTTTACCTTCCCGGATTTGGTGCTCTGGGATCAATGATGATGACGGCCTTAGCTGCTGCTGCTATAGCAGGAAGGAACCGGCTAGAGGATGATCCGGTGATTTTCGATGAGGATGGGGAAATTGTCCCATTAGACTCCAGATTATTCTAGAACGCCCAACCTTGACCCCCATCGGCAACGGGTTGATAACTACGATGCCCGACCACTCTAACGAAATCGGAGGTGCTCGAATGAGTAATGGCGGTCTACTGGAGAAGGCGAAAGAACAGCAAATGGTCGACGAAGTGGTGGCCGAGGCGGTCGCCGAGCCCTCATCGGCAAAGCAAGATGGAATATCAATAACGATGAAAATAGGCGCATCAATGGGCGTTCTAGGATTTGTTTTGATGTGGTTCTTGGATAATTATACACTCCAGGATTTAGTGGATCCTGTTCCATTCGGGATAATCCCCCTCGCGCTGTTCGGTGGCTCCTTTTATCTGGTTTGGGAAAATTTGGGGCGTCAGAGAACAGCTGTATTGGTAGTCGTCTACCTGCTAGTGGCTGCAGTTCCATATATTGCAGGAATGTCTTTCTCCGATTCTATCACAATCACGGACAGTGAACTTTCAGATGATTCATCCACCATCACGCTGACTATCAGGGGGTCATCATCTGCAAATTCTGCTGACATTTCGATTTCTTACGCTGACTCCGAGATTTTCACCGATTCCGTTTCTTTCTCAATCAATAGGGCCGACGGCTATGGCGACTATGGGGAAATAGAACTCACCGTTTTGGATTGGTACCAGGGAAACTCCGTAGGTTCTGATGAGTATGTCGTTTCTGTAACTGTTGGCTCCTCGTCCCATTCATTCATTCTTCAGTCAGTCCATTTGCTGAGGACCATAGATGATGTGCAGAGCTCAACAGCTGCGGCAATAGGAAAGGCTGCTGACTGTGACAGTTCAAAGGACTCTTGTGTGGTGGGTGTTGCACTAACCGCTTGGGCCGGCTTGGATGCTATCGGTTCAAACCCGCCTGGGGGTCTGCCATTTGCTGATTACACATTGGACGCATCTCTGATGTATGAGGGGACAACTTCGGCGATTACATATCCGACTGTAACAGTGGTCAACGGACTCGCTCAGTGGGACTCAAACAACGGTGAGTACGGAGGGGGTTCCGCAAATGTCGGTGCCGAGGGATCACAACTCCCATTGGAGGGTTCAGTTGATGACTTCGACCTCAACACCAAGTTCATCCCAATAGAGGACTGGAGCATTAGTGACTATGGCTGCTATGAGTTCCAAGTTTCAGTGACACAGGCTCCTCCTTGGGGTGACAGAACTGCACATGTGGCATCGTCTTACTATGAGTTTGCAGAGCAAGGGGACGATGGAAATGGAAATCCAACCGATGAGGCATGGACACTAGTCTCTAATTGCGATTAGATTTTACTAGTATTCGTCTAACTCATCATCCTCAAATTGATCCTCTTCAATGGACGATGCCTTTCTGTAGGCCCATAATGATACAATCCCCACTCCGACTGCCAGCGCTACGAGTATCGGCGTCATGGGTAGCCCCTCATCCTCTGTTGGCTCAACCCACACAACCGGGCCTGCGGTCATCGAACCACCGCCAAAAGAGCCATCATCGACTAGTTGGGTTGGAGTCAATATCTCACAATCAATGCTGAAAGTTCCTACCTCCCCTCCTCTCCAACCAAATTGGATTTCAGTGGATTCCCCCGCGCCAACCACCACTCCCTGAAATCCGCCAATATCGGCCTGCATCCCAGTTTCAACAATGTCACATGTGATGTAGAAGCTCGCTGCCGCACTGCCTCTGTTGGCAAACTCAGCCAATACTGCCACAGATTGTGACGTCGAGGCTTCGCCCTCGCCTACAATTTGAATGGAATCCCATTCGACATCTGGGACGAACTGATCGACCTTCTGTTCCTGGTTCCATGTCAGGGGAATTGAATCGCCCCCATAGTCATCAATACCAGAGCCTTCCGGATTCCAGCCAGTTCTGTATGATACTATATTGATGATGGCAGACTCATTCCACCAAGTTCCATCGGACCATCTAATTTGCACAGTTCTCTCACCACCTCCGTCTACAATCCCAACTCCCTCGGAGTCACTGAATGACTGGAATGATGTGCCTTCATCAGGCCCCATTCCATCTATTTCGAAAACAACTCCAACGGCATCGAAAGTAAGCCTCTGATCAACGACCATTCTCTCCCATCTGTCAGTTAGCCCCCCGCTTCGCTCTGAATCCCCGGATCCTATCACTGAGTCGGCCCATCTGATATCACAGTGGGGAGTCCCCCGGATGTCGTGATCATCGAGGCTATCGACAAACACTGACTCACCATACAGATCGATCGACGCTCCATCACTTGAAATTTGGATGGGACCGACTCTGTCGAAAGTTCCGCCATCTGAATCAAGGGAGCCATATTCCCCTAGGGAAATTCCTCCGCCCTCTATTACCGAGTCATCGATTGCCATGTGCCCAGAAATACTGATTTCGAATCCTTGATCTCCCGCAGCCATCATATTCACACTGTCCAGATCTATCCCATCTATGGCAAACTGTGCGGTGCCCGTGTCTACGGACACACTAGATATGGAAACCGAAGAAAATCCATATCCTATGAGCCCAATCCAGATTTCCCCCTCGACCGTATCTGGGAAATCAAACGTATGCTCTGTCCCATTCATTGAAATCGGTTCAGCGTCCCCTACGAAAGCCTGGCTGCCATAGTAACTCGCACCCCCGACTGAGTGAATTGTCAGTGAGAATCCACCATCCAAACCATCGGAGGGAACTCTGAAAGAACCTCTCTTGCCCTCGTCCCAGTATCCGTAGCTTGTGATTCCAGTTGGTGGGGAAGTGGCGGCAATATGGGAATCCTCAACAATGAGCGATCCCCCATTATCAACAACAATTGAAGAACCAGAAGCAACGCTGACATCGATTCCGCTAATGGTCAGCGACCCTCCGTCGGAAATCCTAATCGCCCCATCAATCACCTCATTGGATTCCCATGTGACGTCGGAGTCAATGACCAACTCAGCATCCTCAGCGGAAGCTTGGATGCAAGAAACACATACTGATGCTATCAGAATCAAGGTCAATATCGTCGCCGAACGTCCACTCATGGTGCGAGCGGGCCTCAGAGGCAAATCAATCATTTCCCTGCAATGGTCCAACAACGCCTATTGAAAAGCCCCACCAAATCACTCATACATCAATCGCCAGTGGACAAGTCATGGACACAGTCCTGACATTAGCTGGTTCATTCGATGAAACATCTTGGGGTTTCTTACTGAATATCATCACAGTTCTAATGATGTATGGGCCATTTTACCTGGCGAATACCGGGGCGATGCTTTTCGGAAAATGGATCCCCGAAAAGACGGGGTTCAGAAGCGTAATCATTGATGGGGGCAGGACACTCGAAGACGGCTATCGAGTATTGGGAGACGGAAAGTCTTGGAATGGCTTCTTTGGTGGTGCGATTTTCAGCGGCCTCTTGACTATGGCTACTCACCAATGGTGGGGAGGGAGATCGCAACCCGGTTCTCGGCCATTCATCGACCCAACATCTTGGGCATCCGCCGATGACTGGTTCTGGATTGGCGGCGAGTGGGGTGCCGCCTTCACGATGGGATTCGTACTTGGAATTGCATGCATGACCGGCGACACAGTTGGTTCATTCTTCAAGAGGCGAAAGGGTCACAAAAGGGAAGGTTCAGAGAGCTCTCAGGCGCCTATTCTCGATACCATGACCTTCGCCGTTGCAATTTTTATCGCAGCGTTCGCCTTCTTCGAAGGACAGATCATCACCCACCCCGATTTGATGAATGAGATATTGGCACTCCTGATACTCACTCCAGTCATACACAGGGCCACCAACATCCTTGGGTACAAACTAGGTTTGAAGTCAGTCCCATATTGACTTTACAACTCAGCATACATTATGCCCTATCGTCTATGCGCACGTGCATGGTGGGCATGAGGGTCCTGATTGTAGGGGGTGGCGGAAGGGAGCACGCTCTGGCAATGGGCCTTTCTAACAGTCCGTCGGTCGAATCGCTACATTCTGCACCGGGCAATGCAGGAACTGCACTGCTCGGGACCAATCATGAAGTTGGATCAAGCGACATTGAAGGGCTAGTTTCCTTGGCTAGGGAAAAAGGGGTGGATTTGGTAGTAGTTGGCCCCGAGGCCCCCTTGGTGCTCGGTTTAGCTGACATTTTGAGGGAAAACGGGATTCCTTGCTTCGGGCCCCATTCTGAAGGGGCGAAGTTAGAGGGCTCAAAGCTGCACGCTAAGAACGTCATGTTCGATTTAGGAATCCCCACTGGAAGGTTCAGAGTAATAGAAGACCCTAATGAGATATCATCTACTGTGGACTCTTTCAGTCCGCCCTGGGTAGTCAAGAGGAACGTCCTAGCAGGGGGAAAGGGAGTCACCGTTACTTCGGACAGAAAGGTCGCCGAGGATGCGATTTCCCATGCCATAGGTGTCGATGGAATGGTGTTATTGGAGGAGCATCTCGAAGGGGAAGAGGCGTCTGTACTGGTCGTGATGGATGAGACTAGCTTTGTATGCCTCCCCCCTAGTCAGGATCACAAGAGGGCCTTCGATGGCGATGAGGGGCCAAACACCGGGGGAATGGGCGCTTATGCACCTGCCCCGGTTGTAACTCCATCAGTGATGAGGAGGGTGGTGGACGAGGTGGTCGGCCCGATGCACCATCACCTGAGGAATCAGGAAAATCCGTACAGGGGGTGCCTCTATGTCGGACTAATGGTGGACGATGATGGAGCCCCGAGTGTGATAGAATTCAACGTTAGGTTCGGAGATCCGGAAACTCAAGTCACCATACCCTTGATCGATAGCGATCTGGGAGAGCTACTTTTGGCAGCAGCAGAGGGAAGCCTCGGCTCCATAGAACCACTATTTTCCAGAATGTCTGCAGCTACCGTGGTTTTGGCATCAAACGGATACCCAGAATCGCCCATTACTGGGGGGGTAATTTCAGGTAGCGAGACCTCTATCGAGGAGGGTGAAATATGTGGAATTGTACACTATGCAGGAACCGATCTGAGAGAGGGTGAATTAGTTTCGTCTGGAGGCAGGGTTCTCGCCGCTACTGGCATCGCCCCTTCCCTACGGGAAGCATCATCAACTGCATACGAAATTATCGGAGGCATACATTTGGAAGGTTCGCACTATAGGTCCGACATAGGACATAGGGCCCTAGAG
Organism: Euryarchaeota archaeon UBA4; assembly: GCA_002497985.1. GTDB lineage: Archaea > Thermoplasmatota > Poseidoniia > Poseidoniales > Thalassarchaeaceae > MGIIb-O5. Next base: position 7,290 of record DAFQ01000035.1, on the reverse strand, counting down.
CGCTAAAATCGCCGTTTTCGTCAGATGAATTAACAGTCGTTCTAAGAACGGTTATAACAGGATGTAAAATCGCGGCGACGCTAGCCTTCAGGCTGAAGCAGACGGTGAATACCAATGAACGGAAAAGAAGACGCGGCAAGAGTCGGGATTCCTTTGATGGGACTGGCACCTGTGACGGTGGTTTTTGCCACCATAATGGTGCTGTTTCTCGGAGTCGACTATGTCGCAAATGGAGCAATGGAGAACGACGGATACGTGCGAATCCTGACCCTCCCTCTCGCAGCCTCCTTTGGAGCTGCGCTTGGAAGGGTCGCTGCAGCATCTTCTTCATCCGGCGAGTTCGATGACTCCTATTCGAAATCAGAGGGGCCAATCGACTACAGATTTGGAATTTTCATGCTGTCGTTCCTGGCATTGCTGGCGATCCCACTTCTCCTTCCGTCGATATCCGAGACGATTGACAACATGACCATCTCCACACTTGTGTTTATGGCCATTTCAACCCTATTCCTAACTTACTCAAATAGGAACGAGGAGGCAAACCTCCTTCTGGCAGTTGTAGTTGGATTTCATCTGGCAGTTTCCCATGCAGCACATACCCAACTGGACTCATCAGCATGGGCTGGCTCTGAAGCCGAGCTGATCGATGCGGCTAGATCATCAACAGCCTCGATACTATTCGCATTCTGGGCCTCAGCGACGGCCCTTGGTGCAATATTGGCCGTTGTAATGAGAGGGACTCTGGATAATCCTGGCGAGAGTTCCTTATTCGGGGATCTCCCCGTTTTCGACAAGTCGGACAACTCATCGTTGAACACATTGGGCATAATGTCGCTAATTCTGGCCATTCAGCTACTCCCTCTAATTTGGGTAGGTAACTTGCAGAGTCTAACTGAATACACGGAACACGTCTATTTGGGTTCAGTTTGGGCTCTTTTCTGTACTTTCGTTATTGCCTTCTGGGCCTTCTGTAGAGCAGAAGGATGGCAGGTTGTGGGCGCATTAGTGGCCGTAAACTGGGTACTCTATACACTAGCAAGAATGGTCGAGATAGGCAGTGACTTCCTCGGAAACACACTTTCTTCAGACGACGGGCTATCGGGTGTAGCGTGGGTCTTCCTGATATTCTGGCTAAACGTAGCTGCCGTGATCTTCTCCTCTAGGGGATATTTCGGAGATACCGCGCCCCGCAGGGAGAACAGCAAACTCAGGGTCTGGTGGAACAGGAATCACTACGGCATCTTGGTCGGGCTCGCTTTATTTGTCGCCCTGGCAGTCAGGACCGGTTGGAACGTTCTACCAGCGATGAACGCATCAGGTACCCAGTTATGGGACATGACCGGAGGTTCCGACCCTTGGTACATGAAGAGGGTAATCGATTACGTAGTGGCGGAAAGGAGTCACTACATCTTCGATGCCGATAGGGCTTACCCGATGGGGTCAATCAATCCAAGACCCCCACTATTCTCGTGGTCACTAGCTCTAGGCGGAATCGGCCTTTCATGGATCACAGGCGCAGAATCTTCCTCCGATATGGTATGGTGGAGCGTCGCTTCATTGCCAGCAATCTACGGTGCTCTGATAGTCCTCCCTCTTGCTGCAACTGCAAGGAGGGTCCATAGCAATCTAGCAGGAATCTTCACTGCATGGTTGATCGCTCTAATGCCAGGTCACATAGGGCATTCCACATTCGCTCTAGCAGACCACGACTCTTTCGCATTGCTATTCATTTCAATGGCATTCTATTTCTGGGTCAAGGCGATGGAGGGACTAGGTTCCGACAGGCTGTTTGGGAAGCCCAGTAGAAACCCCCTGTACCTGTTCGCCGGAATAAGGGAGATGTGGGCAGTAAACCCAACAGTCATGGCAAATGCCACCCTATCCGGAATTTCATTCGCAACAGCAGCTTTGGGCTGGAAGGGTTTCGTCTACGGGCCGGGAATCCTGTTCCTAGCCTTCGGCGTGCAAGTCGTCATGAATTTATTCAGAGGTCGTGACAGCCTTCCAATAACGTCCGCGTCATTGCAAATGCTATTCACAGCATTCCTAATCCCACTGCCTTTCTACATGTGGCCCGGAATGGGTCTGCTTTTCGATCCGAGCGGCTTCCAACCAATGTTCTACATTATCGGATTCACCTTTGCCCTGGGATGGGTCACATGTTCCTTCAGGGACAGGCCGTGGCTACTCGTAATTGGAAGCGGAGCAGCCCTCTTCTCAGGAATTCTGGGCATACTTTACCTATTGCAGACGATGGA
>DAFQ01000035.1:0-4605 GCA_002497985.1 Euryarchaeota archaeon UBA4 | reverse complement strand
TATTCGCTTCCTACGGGCCAATTGTGACACTCATTGCGGTGGCATGCGCAATGTTCCTAATTTGGAGAGGTTCGAGAAAGGAGAGGCAGAGCCAGCTCCTATTGGGGACATGGGTAATAGTGGCCGCATACATGGCTTGGAGCGCTGGACGTTTCATATTCAACGCAACCCCGGCAATGGCAGTCGTCGGGGGATTGGGAATGGCCATGCTTTGGAAGTCCGCAGACCCGACTGGATTCGTGAAGGAGTGGCGTAGGTCGGGAATAGGCTCGCCTTCTGCAAGAAGGAAGTCTACTTGGCCGGCCACGAAGAAACATCCTGCAATTCCAGCACTAATGCTCGTATTCATGTTAGTCGCCAGTCAGCACATAACCTACGGCATCGACTCCGGAATACCTCGTGGCGAGCCAGCTGCATCCGACGTCGATCAGACAATCTACGAGATTTCACCAGACTTCCTGAGGGACCTTTCAATTCTGAATGGAGCAGAGTACGATGCAGACTCGGGCCAGTTGTGGTACATGGGAACCTTTGGACCCGGATTCAACGGGGCAGATTGGAATACTGCCTACGAATGGCTATCCGAACAAGACGCAGATGTCGGATTCAGTGAGAGGCCAGCATTTGTCTCTTGGTGGGACTATGGTTTCCAGGCATTGGCACAGGGACAGCATCCAACCGTTGCTGACAACTTCCAATCGGGAATACCAAATAGCGGAGGAATGCTTCTTTCACAAGGTCAAGATGACACCCTTTCGTTGTTCATCATGACGCTATCGCAGGGCGACAGGCGTTCTAACGCAGGCTCCTTCACCTCTGGATTCTCAGACGTGTTATCGCAATATATGGACGAGGCCCAGCTGGACGAGTTCGATTCCATACTCTCAATCGATGTTGGCGACTCATCCTTCGTCACCGACCGTTCCATGGAAGTAATTGCGACCGATGGAGTGGTAGATCTTCTCAGGGGATATTCATTGATGGAAAGCGGAATCCCATCGGATGAAGAGTCATGGATGGTATACTTCGATACTGAGCCCTATGGCGAGTCATACAACGAGACCGAGGCTAGGGCTGCATTTGATGAGGCTAGGGGGAGATCCTCGGCCTTCGAAGATCTAACAACACACTACATGATCGGCAACTACAGATACACTAACGATCTGATAGATGACTTCGATGATATCTCCACCGGACTTCACAGGGCCAACTCTAAGCTGGCACTCGGAAGGGCATTCCTACTTACCGCATTCGACTCATCCGAGTTAGTCGACATGTACCATGACATCACCTCATCAGTATCTTACGAGGTTCAGGACTACGAAGAAGGGCTAGGTGTTACGGTTGAGAGGAATAATGACATCCGATACTTCGCAGTAGACAACAGACTTTACCCTCTCGGAGGTTCGTACTACGAGGACTATTCTTACCATCGGGGTCAGACAACCGGAATCTTCCATGCACCCACTGCACTTTCCGGACTAGACTTGGATGACTACATTTCTACAAACTACCTCACCCAGAGGGGTGCAGACGGGCCAGTAATACCCAGAACTGCCGAGGAGTACGAGGATGAGTACCTCAACGACGTCGTCAGGCAACAGTCGGGGGCTGCTCAGGATGCAACTGAGATAATCCAGATGATAGACATAGACTATCAGCACCAAGACGCATTCTTTGAGACGATGGTCGCAAGAGTGTACGTTGGATATGGGTCATCGACCTTGGGACTTCCAGGGGAAGCATCACAACCCGCTCCCCACTTCTACTCAACAGGTACTCCTGGCTCCCCTCTCGAATCGGCTATTCCAATGCCGGGTGCCATGATGAACCACTTTGCCCTGGCAAACTGGTACGGCCTGCCTTGCGAGTTGGACGAATCCGGTGAAAAGCTGGATTCCGACTGCAACGATCCCGTTGTCGGCAATGCCAACACACAAGTCAAGGTTCTCAAGTACTACAGTGGCGCCACACTTTCTGGCACTGTCGAACTAGATGGAATGGGGCCAGTTCCCAATGCTAGGATTCTCATTGAACGCGATGCTTTCAGCGGCGAAGAGGTTGCGGACGAGAACGGGGATGTAGTGGATAGGGACGACAGGACATACTGGATCCCAATAGGCACCACAGATGCAGACGAGAATGGGGCGTTCTCTTTCACAGTCCCAGCTGGAAAGATTAGGGTTTCCGCATTCTTCGGAGAACCAGATCTGGACGCAGCAAGAGCGACTGTAATTTCAGGTAGCTATGGGATGACAGAGATCCTATCGGAGACCAACACAAATAGGAACATCAACCCAATTTCCGGAATTCTTGGAAACGTCTCCGGCTCGACCTGGTTAGCAGAGCAGATCGTCAACATCTCGGGAACAGACGGGCATTCAAACGGGAACTCCCAAATCGAGGTCACAGTAAACGTCGAACCTACGCATGCCACAGGGCAGTTGGTTTGGCAGGGGGCCCCAGAGTTCGAGGGCGAACCAATAGTGGGCGCCGACATCGAAATATCCCCACAGTGGGAACAGATTCAGATGGACTCCTACACAGTCACCACATCAAATGGTACCGTAGTTGGCAATGACCTAGAATTCAACGGAATCGGAGAAGTAACATTCACCGGCGACGGCTCAGTCCGCTCAAGCTCAGTGGCAACAGTCTCTGACTTCACAGGAAATTTCTCACAGGAGATTATGCACAACCACAGTCTTACTGGAGAGGGAATGTTCGAAGGAAAAGGAACTCTCGAGGGAACCCTCCTAGACGATATATCCCCGGTTGATTGCAATGAAAATGGAACCATGCCGGAGAACCATACCCTGTGTAATTTGGAAGATGGCGGGATATATCTGGAAGGCACAATGAACGCCACTGGCAGATTTACATCCAATGGCTCAACGATCTTCACCCAGCACCTCTATCACGCATCCATGGTCGCATCAGGTATTTTCGAGGTGGACACTTCCGAGGAAATGGAAACCTATGGAACAATAAATGGAACTGGCACCTTCTCCGGAGAAGGATCATTCAGCGGGCCCATGGTCAAATCTGGGACATTCCACCTGATGGACGCCATACCTGGCGAGTACGAACTAACGGTGATATTCGAAGATGGCACACGAGCTACCCTCGATGAGTCATTCATCGTGTCAATGAATCCTAGTTCGCAGATCCCCGAAGTGAGCATCCAGGGGAGCACCATTGGCGGGAAGCTTGTGGACGATTCGGGAGAGGTCCTCGAAGGCGGAGTCGCCCTATATGTGACCGGAGGAACAATTTCGGATGCCGTTGATGATTGCAGTGACACACACTTCGCGCCATGCATGATCGTGCCTGACGAAGAAGGAAAGATGAACTTCGGACCAGTAGTTCCAGGGAACTATACTGCCGAGATAGATATCGACAACGACGGCTTCCCGGAATTCATGGAAGACTACGTCTTCGATGCGAACCAAGCAACAGATGTCCAGATACCATTCCCAATAGCCAGCACATTCGACATCACATTCGAAATGCTGGACGGCGATGAGAATGTTCCCGATTTGAACGTCTCATTCAGAACCAACGATGGCACGGATGGAACAGTCGAGGCTGTTTTCGATAATGACTCGGGCACATACTACGTCGAACTAACCCCGGGAGAATGGCTGTTAGATCACACCCTTGACGAGACCAAGCAGATTTGGGAGGTCATCGAGGTGGACGCAGACTCCACAGAGGCATTCGAATTCAGGACTAGCATGCTGGTATCCGGAATAGTCTACTACGAGGAAAATGCTTCCGCTGAGTTTAACCCGGAAGAAAACAAATTGATTGGTTCCGACGTTACAGTGGAATTCCACTGGGACGGATTCAGCACAACTGCTCAAACCAACGAGACTAGCGAGTTCAGCATCCACCTCCCAGAGGGGGCAGTAGTCGACGCAACAGTTGAGGGAATAGTAGCTGCCTTGGTCGCTGGAAATAGATTCACCGTGTCCGAAGGAATGGAGGAGATTCTGATGGTCGCTAGACCCGGAATAGCAATTTCTGGAATGGTGAGCGTGAACAGGGCCAACAACCTGTATTCGCCGTCATTCTCCGGGTGGGAGCAGATTACTGTGACCGCGGACAGCGAAGACCACGATGTAACTTGGAGAGAGCAAGTCCCTGTTGACGGACTCTTCGACATGGTTCTCCCCGAGGGCAACTGGACTTTCGATATTGAGGGTCCCGAGAACCTGGGGGCCTCCCCAATACAGAAGTACATCGATGACAAGAACACCTCGGTCGAAATGCTTCTTCACCCGAGCAATGGGACTCTATCAGTAACCATGTTCATAGATCACTCAAGCGATGGAAACTCTTCGAACGGCACTCTCGTTTCATATGGATTCGAGATCGTTTCAATGATGATGGCAGGCGCCGGCGAGAGCATCATGGCCAATGGCACGGAGTGGGTTCAGGATGGCAATGCCGAGGTCTCTCTGGAGCCAGGAACATACTCAGTAGTAGTGGAGATTTCAGATCCGGAGGGAGGGGACATATTCGGAACTAGAATACTGAGTGCAATCCAGTCCTTCCAGATTGGGCTGGAGGGAGATGTAGTCGAGAGATCGATATCATTCG
>DAFQ01000017.1:26842-35223 GCA_002497985.1 Euryarchaeota archaeon UBA4 | reverse complement strand
GTCTGATGGAACTTACGAGGCAGAGGACATAGAGCTTGATGGCAACGAGGGTGACCTAGTTGTGGAAATTGACACCACTGAGATAGTCAGGGCCTCGGATCTTGCTATAGTGAGCCAGGAGGCGACCATCGACATAGACTTCCAGTATCAAGTACTGTGGTGGACAATTAACATAGATGTCGCAGACCTCGTAATTACCCAGACATTCTCCCCCCCTACCGAGGGATACGACTTCCCGCTGAGTGTGGGGGACGAATGGTCGACGGACTACTACCAAGACACCCAATATAGTGGCCAGAGTGACTACGTGGACATCCCCGCTGATGAGTCCTCACATGAGTCCTCTAGCTGGGAGGTCGTCAGCAGGGGTGCACCGGGAGTCAGTTATGCTTCTTGTCAGCAGTCATACAACATCACCAACTACGACTCCAACGGAGACCCCACCGGGTACCGGTGGTTCTGCCCCTCTGTTAGAGGGGATGTTTACTCATCATTCACCCAAAGTATTGGCTTCTTGGCGAATCACGAGTTAGTGATGTACCAAGCAGCGCCCAGAAGCAAGCAAATTTCTGTAGAGTTAGAGTATCCCCTTTCGCCACTTGACATGGAGCAATCCGCATTCGCCAATGTCACTCAGAACGGCCAGGTAGTTTCTGGACAGAGTGTCGAGTTCAGATATGGAATAGAAGAGGACATCAGATCATTCACAACTGGTTCCACTGGTTCAACGGAAATTTCGTTTAACTCGGGGAATGAACCCGATGACTCAATCGGAGGATCTGACACAGGAAGCCATGGCGTCCTAGTTTGGATTCCCAATCAGAAGATCGTAGGGGGTGCTACGATAACAATAGACCCGAATACCTACTCTATTGACCTAGTTGCACGATCCGAGGGGGTGACTGTGGAGAGGACAAGAGACAATCAGACTACAACTCTCGATAGTGTCGTAGGCTTCAACGCGATTCTTGGAGACATGCTGACATTCAGCATTCCAATTCAGAACAGGGGAATCACTACCTCCCCCGCCACTACGTTGTCGGTTGAGGCGCCCGATGGAACAACTTCGAGTGTGTCCGTCCCTGCACTCCCCAGCCTTGGTCAGTCAAGGATGGAGTTTGATTGGACAGTTCCCCAGTCTCAGCCGATTGGTGATGTATCTCTTTCTTTCACCGTCGACCCTGACGAGGATATTGGAAATGACGGTAACAGGAGTAACAATCAGGGATCGTTTTCCCTTTTCATCGGCAGAGCCCCCACAGCTAGCCTGAGCATTCCAGCTCAATCACTGACCCTGGACCAGGTGAGCTTCAACGGCCTGTCGTCCTACGATCCCGATGGAGGGGAACTGACCTGCGAATTCATCGTGGAGACTCTCGAGGGCACTTTCATTTCAGAGACTGAAGAGGACTGTGCGCATGAGTACTCATGGGACGATGACGGGACCTTCGCAGTTAGACTGGTAATCACCGATGATGAGAATGATCAGAGTTCGAGCGAGTCGGTCGTGACGATACTCAATCGTGAACCTCAAGTTACTGTTGGTTCGGAATACGAATGGACGCCGGTTCTCTCGCCAATAGAATTCAATGTCGAGGACGTAAGTGACCTGGACACGCAGAATCCTTCAGCGCCTGTCGACATACTTTGGAAACAGCCCTGCGATGAGGGGCAAGTAGGGATTTACTGCACGGTCACCCCCACTTCCGAAGGAGAATACACCGCGGAGGTTGAAGTCATGGACGATGATGGCGCAGTTGTTTCGGCAACCAAGACAATAGAGGTCAGGAACATAGCTCCAACAAATCCCAGGTCGGAGATATGGTTGGGGGATAACAGATTGGTCGCCGATAGCAGAGGAGTTTTCATAGTGAACGAAGGTGATTACCTAAGATTCGAAGGCTGGGCCGATGATTCTGAGAATGACATGGACACACTTGTGCACTACTGGTCCCCTGATGCAGAGGACAATCCGGACATTGTAGTGGAATTCACAGGGAGAAAGAGCACCATGGAATACACCTATCACACATCTGGAATGCACCTAGCAACCCTGCAGGTTGTTGACAACGATGGCGATAGCACTGAGTCTCTTATCGTCCCAATTGAGGTGATGAACATAGATCCTGCAATTTCCCCACTGTCTCCGCCACTTCCTGCTGCTGAAGACTCAGTCGTGGACATCCTGGTTCAAATTACTGACACAAGCGGCGACATGCTCACCCTCATGCGTTGCTTCGATCTCGATCCGCTAACAAACTCGGATGGAGAGGGGACTTCGTCTGATGACTGTGACGTCGAGTCTGACCACCTGTCCCAGTCGTGGCCAGACGCCACTACTGCACCACAGATGATAGTCTTCCACGTAACCGATGACGACGGGTCCACGGCTTCCATAGAGATTCCACTAGACATCAGGAATGTGAAGCCTGTACCGAAGGCCGACTCCAGCGCCTTCTTTGATGTTCCAGAAGGTGATGTTCTGTTCTTTACTGCAAACGGGACGACGGATTCCGCGTACGATATGTCGAACATGGTGTATAACTGGGACATGGATACCGCAGTAGACAGCGATGGTGACGGAGATCCCGAGAATGATGTCGACATCCAAGGGCAATGGATTGAGTGGACGTTCAATGGATATGGCTCAAGAACAGTGAAAATGACAGCCGTGGATGAGTCGGGAGGTGCCTCCGTGACCCTGACAGTGGTAATTCTGGAAGCCCCCTTCAGCATGGGTGAATTCATTGGGAGCTATGGGATAATCATAGCATTCGTACTGATTGTCTTGATTGGGGCGGCCGTGGTGCTACAAAGAAGGAGCCCCAAGGCACGACATCACTCGGGCCCTGATTCGACTGTTGGCAGGAGGAGGGTGTCCATGGACGATGCCTTTGACAACCCCCAGTATGACCCATTCAGCGAGAAGGAGGTTCAGCCCGAGGCAGCTCGGCCCTCAGAGACGATGGAGGGTCCTGTCGCGGAAGACACATCGGACCACGAAGCGGGTGGCGATAGATTCGCTGGCGAGGGAGTGGCGGAGGCCTTCGAGGAGTTGACAGGCGAAAAGATCGAGGAAGATATTGTCGAAGAGCCTGATTCGGAGGCCGTAGCAGTGTCTGTAGAAGAGGCTCTGGACGACGAAGACATCGAAGCACTCTTTGAGGATTAGCCGTCGGCGCCATCATGGCCAACCTATTCCGCTTACTTGGATTGCCGGATCCATCAAAGGTCAGCGGGTCTGGAATTTCTAAGAAGAGGGCGACAGTTGACCCTGAACCTCAGGCAGAGGACGTCTTCCACTATCTTGATGAGCAGAGCTGGTCGGACAGGACGAGAAGAATGACCCCTGAGGCTCAAAGACAGGTGGTCTACCTCAAGCCGGATACCCTCCACAGGCTCCACACCGAGGGGATGTCTGAAGTCCTTGCAGGAGGAAATATGATACTCGTTGATTTGAGTTCCCTCGTCCATATGCCTAGTCAACGGGATGTGTGCAGAAGGAGGGTACAGGAAATGGCGACCAGGCTAGGACTCCCAGTATTCGCCATCAATGACAACGACACCCTGCTAATGGTCGCAGGAGCAGGCATGAGGGTCGACAAGACCAAGCACAAGTTGGGGCTTGGCGGTATGGACCAGCTCACAGAAGCCTAGTTTTCTGGTTCGTAGGAGACAGGGCCGTCCTCCAACCACGAGTCTAGATCGCCCGATGTTAATTCGTCGACGGCATGAGCGGTGAAATCCCGATAGGCCACCCATTTCGAAATATCCTCCTCGCTTTCTCCCCTCTGTTGCTTTCTCCGGATTGACTCATCGGCGTACTTCACACACCGCCTCAGAAAGAGAGCGACCAGATCCCGGCGTTCTTCTTTATCCATCGCTCACACCATCCCCAACTCTTCCATGAGGCTCTCAACATGGCCCTTCGTCCTTACTTTGTATCCTGCCCATTCTATTTTGCCATCTACGCCTATTGCGAAAGTTGACCTGAGAGTCCCCATGTACGTCTTACCATACATGTTCTTCTCCCTCCAAGTACCGTATGCCTGATGCAGCTCTGCTTCCTCGTCCACTATAAGGTCGAATGGAAGTTCGTGTTTTGAGATGAACTTCTCATGTGAAGAAGCGGAATCGGTGGAGACGCCCAGTACAACCCACTTGTTTTCATCCAACTTCTCGAAGTTGTCTCTGAAATCACAAGCCTGGACAGTGCACCCTGGAGTGTTGTCTCTGGGATAGAAGTACAGAATTACTCCTCTGCCCGTGGATAGTATTCCAGAAAGGCTTGCTGTTGAGCCATCGGTTAGAGTCGCTTCAAAATCTGGTGCTTCATCCCCCACAGAGAGAGTTACTGGTTCTGCCATAATTTTCCGAGAGGGGGCCTCATGAAGACCTTTACTTCTCGATTATTGAAGATAGCACGATGGCTGCAGGCCTTGTTGGGGGCTCACTAAATCCGAAACATGCAGTGTTGGTTCGCCTCGACATTTTTCCTGCTTCCTCTCCCGATAGTGTTGCTGTCGCCCCATTCAGCCACGCGATACCGCGTACGGAGTACCATTCCTCACTACCATCATTGGCAAAGCCATGAGTTCTCGTTCCAAAGAGTACCCTCGCGAAGAAGTTCTCAACTGTCGAGATAAACCACAAGGGCCTGGGGAACATCAAGGGGAATGATAGTCCCCATGACATTGAAACGGATAGTTCGTCGGCATTCACAGATATTGTTCGGGACCCCCTCTCCACTGAGACTGGGACCACTTTGACATTTTCGAATGAATAGAGCGATGATACGTATTCAGAATGTTCGCTGGAAGGTGAGAGTAGTGTCCTATTTCCATCTGAATCGGCCCACATGACATTGGTGAAGCTCCCCAAGGGGGAATCTTCCCAGTCCCCTACCACTATCCGATCTCCGCTCTCGAATGAAGAAGACAATATCCTCCCCCTGAATACCTCCTTCACCATCTTGCCTTCTCCTCCCTCTTCCTCTTCTTTGTTGAAGCCCACGAACATATTGGACACAGAACGAGATCGTGTCTCCTAGCTGGGCAATGCTCCCTGCCGAAGTAGATTATCTGCAAGTGCCTTCGATTCCAGGTTTCCTTGGGAAAAACGGCCTTCAGATCCCTCTCCGTCTTTTCCACGCTCCTTCCGTCAGAAAGACCCCATCTTGAGGCGAGGCGGTGAATATGTGTGTCTACTGGAAAGGCGGGTTGCCCGAATGCCTGGGACATCACCACGCTGGCGGTTTTGTGGCCGACCCCTGCGAGAGATTCCAGAAAATCCCAATCGGGGATCACTTCCCCTCCTCCCTCAACAATTTGTTGGGCCATCCTACTGAGGTTTCGTGCCTTTGTTGGGGCGAGTCCTATCTGCCGAATTAGTTGGTGAATATCATCGACATCTAGTTTCATCATTTCCTGCGGCGTGCTAGCAGCTGAGAAAAGTCCGGGAGTAACCTCGTTTACCTTCTTGTCAGTTGTCTGAGCAGAAAGCATCACCGCAACTAAGAGCGTGTATGGGTCAACATGGTCAAGGGGTATCGGGGTCTCTGGGTACATCTCATCTAGCATTTCACCAATGAGAGCGGCCTTTTCCGACCGTTTCATCACTCGACCTCCGCGTCTTCCCTCATCCCTAGGATGAATGCGGCGCCGATGAACAGAAAGGGGACTCCGTAGCAAGGCAGGAACATGAAATCCGATGGATTAGTGGAGTTCGTCTCGCCCCCCATCACAATATATGCCAGTAGGCCCAAGAAAACGGCTGGTAGAAACGCAATTGCAGCGAGTATGAGCCCGCGCATCACTCCCATGACGCTTCCAGATTGGACCATCAGATGAAGGTTCGTCAGTATCAATTAGAGTTGATCCAGCCCAATCCTCTCAAGTGGGTACCCTCTGGGATGGTGCATGGCCCTCGGGGTTGTTGGGATATTGGAGACCGCTTCGGTGAGCTTCTGCGGGGTGGCCACGCTTCTTTGGATGTCAATCGGGACCTTCGCGAGAAGTGAGAGGGGCGAGGTAGCTGCTCAAAGAGCAATAGCCACTCTCTGTATTACATCAGCGATAATGCTGATTCTTCTGAATTCTATGGGAGGGGAACTATGGGGATCTGGTTCAATGGCCCTTCCTATGGCCCTGGTAGCTGTAATTGTGGCCATTTCCGCCACACTTAATCTGAAAGGAAAGGATGTGCAAGGAGAAACAAATCCGCACAAGATAATGAAAATGCGACGCGAAGAGGAGTAGTTACTGGGTTCCTTCTCCCCCAATCTTGTTGTCAATGAATGCCCTCATGTATGCAGGAAGTTCTCCATTGACGAAAATGACGTCATTGACATCGTCCAATTTCATTAGCGAGTAGTAAATCTGCATGGCCGTCATAGGTGTTGCACTGCAGCCCGTGCAACCACCCTCCAGGGATATGGAAATGATCCCATCCGTGGTGTCGATGACGTTGACAACACCGTCATGGGCATCCAATACCGCCTGAACAGGTCCGACAGAGTCGAGAATGACTTGCTTGTCCACCATGATGCCGCCCCCGAACCCCTGTGTAAGCGGGGGGCTTTCAAACAATCGCCCCTTCCGACAGGCATGGGCGACGCATTCAGAGTCCTAATCCTCGATCTACTCGTGGAAAGATCGGAGTTCGGCCATGGGGGCAACCAGGAGGTAGTCGACCCCATTGCCAGACATGGGGATGTGGAAGTACTCCTTGTAACTCCACAGATGCAGTCTGCTGATTCGGGCAGGAGGGCAGCTAGGGAGGGCATTGTCTTTCTGACAGAAAATGACGTTCCGCACTGGGATCATGACTATGGCTTCTGGGAAAAATGCGAAGTCGGCATGAATGGCAACTTGGCCAGTTTCTCGAGAATTGCACTTCCCCTGGAGATAAATGATGAAGAAATGGGCAAATGGCTCGATAATGTCGATGTTGACGCAGTTGTCTGCTCTGGATCTCGCAGGAACGTGACCATGTGGGAGGGTTGGATGGATTCTTCGGCATCGCTAATGAGAGTGGCTTCCAATTCGGGAACCCCCACATTGGGAATTTGCTTCGGGCACCAGTTGCTGTGCAAATCTCTTGGTTCAGAAGTGACAAGAGCAGAAACCATGTCTAGCGGTGTTTGGGACTTGTCCCTAAATGAAGCCGGGCTAGAGGACGAGTTGTTTGGATTGAGGAAAGAAAGGGGCGATGGGCCGGTGGTTCTCTACTCTCACCAGGACCATGTCATCACCGTACCAGAGTGTTGCGAGTTGCTTGGCTCTGCCGAGCACAATACCGTCACTGCAGTCAGGGTTATTGGGGAAGACGGCAAGAAATTGCCGGCATGGGGCCTACAATTCCACCCCGAGGCCGCCAAGGATAGGATCGAGCGCTCTTTCGGATGGGGGCATATTAGCGAAGAGGAAATGTTGGCCTTCCAAAGGGAACATGATGGAGCTGGCGTACTCGAGGCTTTCGGGGACGTGGTACTGAACCATCGAAGGTAGGTCGCCCCTTTGGGGCGGTTTCTATGACTTGGATTATAAGTGGGACTTTTGTCCGCGGGCCGAAACAGGTTGATATTATGGACGGAGAACAACTAGGAATGTATGGAATGGTGGCAGGGCTTTTCGGCCTTGTCGTCGCATTCATGCTCTATAGAAAGGTAGACTCGATTGAGATTGAGAACAAGACAGTAGCAAAAATCACTGAGCGGATCCAGGATGGGGCTATGGCCTTCATGATGGCTGAGTACAGGATGCTGTCCGTATTCATAGCCGTCGTAGCAGCGCTGCTGTTCGTTGGTGGAAACTACAATGACGACCTTGGGATGGAGACCACGGTTGCATTCGTCATTGGTGCACTTTGCAGTGCTGCTGCTGGATTCAGCGGTATGCGCTCGGCAACAAGCGCGAACGGCCGGACCGCACAGGCCGCAGCTAGCGGAGGTCAGGCTGCTGCACTTACCACGTCATACAACGGAGGGGCCGTCATGGGCCTAGCAGTCGGAGGACTGGGGCTTTTCGGAATCTCACTGATGTACTACTTCACAGAAACTGAGTTCCTCTCCGTAAGCAACATCGCAGGATTTGGAATGGGTGCATCGTCCATCGCACTCTTCGCCCGTGTGGGTGGAGGAATCTACACCAAGGCTGCTGATGTGGGAGCTGATCTAGTAGGTAAGGTCGAGGCAGGAATCCCCGAGGATGATCCTCGAAATCCAGGTGTCATCGCTGACAACGTCGGTGACAACGTCGGTGACGTGGCAGGCATGGGCGCTGACATCTTCGAGTCGTTCGTCGGCTCAATCATAGCAGCAATGGTAATCGCCGCTGCGAGTGCTGAGTTGGGGTCTGACTACCTGATGATTCCAATCGCAC
>DAFQ01000017.1:6713-26526 GCA_002497985.1 Euryarchaeota archaeon UBA4 | reverse complement strand
GATTCCAATCGCACTGGCCATTGTCGGATACGTGGCATCAATTATCGGTGTGTTCTCGATATCAGCGATGAAGAACATGGACGCTGGTGCAGCCCTCAGGAACACCACTTTCATCGGTGCGGGCCTATTCATCGCTGGAGGGCACTTTGCCCTAGGCGAGTTGGGTCTAGATCAGACCGTTGTCCAGGCAGTTGCTATCGGCAGCCTCGTTGGCATACTGATTGGCCTAGTTACCGAGTACTACACTGGAATAGAGCCTGTATTCGGATTCCAAGTCAAGGCGATCCCCTACATCGGGGAGGCCTCCAAGACCGGTAGCGCGACCAATGCAATCGCTGGCCTTGCAGTTGGAATGGAGTCGGTATTGATACCGGTGCTTCTGATAGCTGCTGGAATTTACGGTGCCAATGACGTGATGGGCGGCGGTGACGCTGGCCTATACGGAATCGCGATGGCTGCAATGGGGATGCTTGGAACTGTTGGCGTGACCATGACCGTGGACGCCTACGGGCCCGTGGCCGACAACGCAGGAGGAATCGCTGAGATGTCGGGTTTGGGCAAGGAAGTTCGCGACATCACCGATGGGCTTGACTCGATTGGCAACACCACTGCTGCCATCGGGAAGGGTTTCGCTATCGGAAGCGCGGCCCTTACTGCTCTGGCACTGTTTGCAGCCTACAAGACGAGTGCTGGTTTGGATGCTGCTGACCTCTCCCTCACTAACCCAGAGGTAGTGATAGGCCTCCTAATCGGAGGTGCGCTTCCATTCGTGGTAGCTGCAATGACAATGAAGTCTGTTGGCCGGGCTGCTGAAGCGATGATTGTGGAAATCCGCCGGCAATTCAGGGAAATAGATGGCCTCCTAGAGGGCAGAGAGGGTGTAGAGCCCGACAGCGCCACGTGCGTCGACATTTCGACGCAGGCCGCTCTGCGCGAGATGGTCATGCCAGGACTAGTAGCAATATCGAGCCCGGTTATCATCGGTTTGGCCCTAGGGCCCGCGGCACTCGGTGGGACTCTGGCTGGAGCCACTGCCACTGGTGTCCTCATGGCGCTCTTCATGGCTAACGCTGGAGGAGCATGGGACAACGCGAAGAAGGCTATCGAGCAAGGCGAGATATCTGGGGCAGAGAAGGGCGATGATGCCCACTCAGCAGCGGTCGTAGGAGACACCATTGGAGACCCCTTCAAGGACACCAGCGGACCATCCCTAAACATCCTGATCAAGCTGATGTCGATTGTGTCGGTCGTCATTGCCGGACTTCTTTGAGTTCAGAACCATTATGCGTCAGTCTCTTGACTGTGTGCCTCGACGGAGGCTCATGCGGGGCACTGTCACCTTGGGCATGGCCTTCATGCTTCTCGCTTGCACGCTCTCTGGTTGCATCGAGACAGGGAACTCGGGCGGAACTACGGATGACAGCCCGGTGGATTCGCCAACTTGGGATGTTGGCGACTGGTGGTTGTACACCTTTTCGACCCCCGACTACAGCGACGACACCGCGAGACTGGTAGTCGCTTCAGATACTGAGGAGGATGGCACGGCCTACATGCTGGCCATCTCCAGCATCGGGGAGGCACGGAGGCACGCTGTCCTGAATCACAACCCATTCCTAGGCAGAATAACTCACGAGAATCTCTCTGCGTTCGAGAATGGGGCGCCTCAGCCGGTCCTAGACTTCCCACTCAGTGAAGGGGCGAGTTGGGACTTCACCCTATTCTCCACAGAGTGGTCTGCCAGCGTTCGCTCGGTTTCGGGGGGTGTGGCAGTTATGGAGGCAGGGGCATCTGACGGTTCCACCCTCGACTACGTTTACGATGCGTCATCAAAGTTCTTCTCGTCCTTCATCTGGACTGATCCCTCGGGAGTAGTGCAGCTTAGGATGCTGCTCGCGGACGATGGGAGTTCGCACTCTGGTGATGTCTACTTCGTTCGCGGAGGCGATCTGTACTCCAACACCTGGGATGAGTCAGGTCCTGATTTCGAGTTCGAGGACTCATTCTTCGTCAGCGACCACCCCAACGATGGCGAGTGGGACGAGATGATCTACTTCCTGGATGCTGCGTGCGGCAGCGGTGGCTCGAGCATCACCCTGACCCTCAGGGACCACGGCTCGATTTCCGCCCTAGAGAGAGTATGGGGGCCCGGGGCGAGCGAGAGTGGGACGTTGGGCACCATCCCCTACCCCTCCGAGGAATACACCCTGACTGCCACCTTCACGGGAGACAGTTACCTCCGACTTATCTTCGCTGGCGGGATTACCCAGTCATGGAGCCTGTGAGGTGGCCCCATGAGTGGGGGGACGCTCGTGATGATGCACGGGATGACTGGGACCTCAGAGATGATGCGTCCACTAGCGGAGAGCCTCGTTCCTGATGGGTGGTCGGTGATTTGCCCCCAGGCCACCACAGAGCACCCAACTAGGGGCGGCTTTGCGTGGTGGCTCAGGGCAGAGGACCCCACGCTCCCCCTTGATGGGGATTCTCAGGAACAGGTGGACGAGTCGCTCTCGCTAATTATGGAGTCCCTTCCAGAAGGCTCCATAATAGTCGGAGGCTTCTCACAGGGGGGTGCCATGGCATCTGCCCTGCTCGAGACCGAGGTGCAGGACAGGATAGCTGGCTTGATTCTAATTGGGACCAAGACCGTGAGGGGCGAGTCACTAAGGGATCGTATCCCTTTCCTCCAGCCGCGACCCGTTGTATGGATGCACGGGACGGGCGACCACCTAGTGCCGATTGATCTCGCACGGCACCATGCTGACATCTTCGAGGATGCGGGGTGGCCCGTCACTAGGCTTGAGCACGGCAAGGGCCACATGGTGAACCTGAACCAGTTGGAAGAGTTGAGAGTTGCAATAAAGGGGATGGCAGAGGTTTCTCAGAGGTAGTCCAGAAGGTGGTCTGAGCCACCTACGAAGATGGGATTTTCACCCCTGATGTCGAAAACCACCGGCACTGTACGATGTCCCGTTTCCAAGACAACCTCCCCTCTAAGGCCCTCGTAGTGGTCTAGGTTGACCTCGGTAAATGTGAATCCTTTAGCTTCCAGAGTCCTAGATGCCCTGACGCAATACGGGCATATTGTCTGACTGAAGAAGATGAAGTCAGTATCAGCTGATATGAGGTGTTCAGACATTGACTGGGCCAGGCTCATCACCTTCCCACCATGCGCTTTCGCCGAGATCTGCATCCAGAACTTCCTCATCCCCTTCCTGGTTCCCTAGCCTACCCTCCAGCACCCTATCGCACTCCTCTGGGTCAATGAACACCAGAAGCACTACTGTGACCAGAGTCAGTGCCCCTCCTAGGTAAAGTGCCGATATGTAGTCAATGTAGAGCAATAACTCGCCAGTCAGCAGGAGGGTGATGACTCCTGACAAGTTGAACATCGACATGTAAGCAGTGAACTGGGTCCCTCCTGCCTTGCTGTAAGTCAGCCTCATGCATATCGAGATTACACTGATCCAAGCTATTCCAAAGAGGAATGCCCGGAGGCACAGATAGACGGTCATCAGAGTCGTGTTGGACCACCAAGGCTCTATCATCGCTAATCCTGAGTTGGTAAGCGCGGCTAAGATCCATCCTACCATGGCGACTTCCCTAATTCCGTATTTGTCACCCAGGAATCCGCCAAGTAACTGACCACCAATCGTGAAGACGATTACCCATCCTCCCATCAGCTTGACGTATTCTGTAGAGGTCCAGCCAGCCCTATTGATGAAAACATCACCCATTATGGGATCTACGAATACGTAGAGCTCGGTAAGAAGACAGAGGAATATCAGCAAGAAGGATGATTTGAGGGAGAATCCCTTCACGATGTTATACGCGGTTTCCGCCGGTCCGCCCATGAAGTCGAGGGTGGAACGTTCGCCGTCATCAGACAGTGATGTACTGGGCCCATTAGGCAGAATGCGCATTGGGACTGAGAACATGTTTGGAATGTGAGGAAGTGTCAATCCTAACTTTCCTAGAAGCAGTAACGAGGCGAACAAAAGCAGACCTATTTTCCCGCCTTTGTCGAAGTACTTGGAAGAGTCGATTAGGCTGTCGCTTTGTCCCACCTCTCCCATTATCCACAGGGTCATTGAAATCAGGAGGGTGATTATTGACGTCCACAAAATCGTGGCTGGGACGGAGATATTCTCGGAACGGAGGTTGTCCGCAGTCCACTTGGCCGCACTGTACTCGCCATCATCCTCCTTCCATGGAGGGACGGTTGCCTCGATCTGTTCTGACTCCTCTTCAGGGTCCAAGGGGGTGCCACTGGAGTCGTACTTCTCCCATGGGAATAGTCGATTCCCGGGCCTCTCCCTCAGGAACAGGGGAAGGGCCATGATTAGCAGGAGCAGTGGGAGTTGAATCAGTATCGCTGACTTGATTCCGAATTTGGCGACCAAGGATCCGAGGCCCGCTCCGCTGGCGATAATTCCGACCCTCTTCGCTGCGAACATGAATCCGTTGGCCTTCGCAACCTCGTCGGGCTGTAGTATGTCCACGGCTAGGGCATCCACGCTAACGTCCTGGAGGGATGAGAACAGATTGTGGACGAAGAGAATGAGGGTAACCGTCTCGATGGATGCTGCCAAGTCGGGAATGAACAGAAGGACACCTAGGGTGACGACCATTCCAGTTTGCGCGAATAATATCCAGGGCCTCCGTAGTCCGTATGATGGAGCCTGGACGCTATCCACTATCGGGCCGTAAAGGAACTTGAATGTCCATGGAAGGGCGATTACCGCCCACATTGTTGCTACTTCGGCTGGCCCATAACCACTCACATACAGGTAGGCAGGGTAAACCACGCCTGTGAATCCGGATGGCAGTCCCTGAGCAGTGTAAAGGATAGAGAGGGAGACGTATCTCCTGAACTGGTTCTCAACCAGTGATGCTCCATCATTCCAAGAATCCCTAGCAGACTTAATCTTCTCCGGCCACAACACGGGGGACAGGGCAGCAAAGTTGTTTGAGAGAGTCGAGAGCGAAAATATCGCTTCATCCCCCTCACGCTTGAATTTCCTATCCCACCTTTCTCGGATGACAACAAAGACTAGCAGAGTTGAAACGAGTGTGAATGGGACAATGAAAACCATTGAGCTTAGAGTTGTAAGGTCGCCGTCCAGAGCTCCCGAGGACTGCCCATCGATCAGTATTACCCTCCTGGAGTCGATAGGTGAGATGCTGTCATCGGAGAAAACCAACCTAGCGTAAATTGTGGAGTTCCCGGATTCCACATGAGGGTCCAACTTCACCCTCCAGTTGCTCCAGTCACCACTAAGGTCAGCCGCTCCCTTCCATTCGCCACCTCCCACTCGAACCTCGACAACCCCCGTTCCGGGTGGCACTCCTGATGCTGTTCCCGAGATGTATGACTCGTTTCCTATCTGTTGCAGGGTTTCGACATCCATGCTCACATTCAGAGATCTGTCGATGCTTCCTGCAGCCTCGACGAATGCCAGCGGATCAGCCTGCCCGTAGCCGAACTCATTGTCCGGCCGTGTCTCTAGGATGCTACAGTCGTTGAAGCCGGGGTCACCCAAAAGCTGCAGGTCCCTCTCGATCGAGTGGGCCGATATGATGTCCTTGAACTCGGTTGGGGTCAAGTCAGGGTTGGCCTCGACCATGAGAGCCGCGATCCCTGCCATCAGGGGAGTGGCCATACTAGTCCCTGACTTGCTGGTGTAGCCGTCACTAGTCGCAGCGTCGGGAGCCATGATGCTTGATCCGATGGTAGCGACGTCAGGTTTGACCCTGCCATCCGATGTGTAACCACGGCTGCTGTAAATCGCTAGTCCTAGGTCCTTGTCCAAGCTCGCTACAGTTACTGGCAGATTTGCATCCCCGGGGCTGTCTATTGTGTTGCATCCAGCAAAGGTCGCCCCTCCGAACTCATTGCCGGCTGACAGAGTGGTGATTATTCCGGCCTCGACTACGGAGTCCATCTGCCTGCTCCAGGCGGAATTCCCATCGTTGTCGAAGTGTATCTCTAGCTGCTGCTCTCCGAGGGATGAGGTGACTATGTCGATCCCGTACTTGTCTTTGTTTTCTATCGCCCACTGGGCCCCTTGTATGACATCCTCGATGTCGCCGTCACAGCATGCTAGAAGGTTGATCAGGAATGCACCCGGAGCGGCGCCCACGTACTTGAGTCCTGTAGTCGGGTCGGCCTGACCACCTCCCGTCCCTGCGGCTATTCCAGCCACGTGGCTCCCGTGGGTCCCAGAGTCGTAAGATGTGGAGGGGTCTTGCTCGGAGTCAGTGAACACAGCGTCGAAGAATGCGATTATCTTCGGATCGCAATCAATTGGTATTGGATTTGGGTTGGTTGGGTCTGGGTCTGGCTGATCGCAACCCATGGTGAATGGTTCGTCATCCATATCATTGAGACCCTCGTGATCTCCCCTTACCCCGGTATCCAGTATGGCAACGACGGATCCTGTCCCGTCGAACCCGAAGTCATTCCAAACCTGATCGACCCCCATGTTCGGGACCGCCTCATGCATATTGGGCTCCGCGAGGCCCAGATCCTCAATCATGACAACCCCCGGGAGTGATAGGATTCCGTCCCCGGAAAGTATCGAGCTGAAGGGAGCGGTTGCTGTAACCGTGTCAAGGTATTTCGGACGGAACGTGACTTGGACTCCCAATTCCTCGAGCGCCGAGACGTCGGCGTCTGTTGGGTGATGATTGTAGTCGATGAAAATCCTGGCGCTTCCTTCGGGCGCCCTCCTCCACCAGTCCTGCTGAACCTGATCCGGTTGCTGCAATAGCCACTCTAGTCGGTCATCGAGTGAGTCGGAGTCCTTGTCCCTGCTCCAGTGGAGCCACCACTCGGCATGCAAGTCGGACTCGACGCTGAGAACCCAACGGCCGTCTGCATCCAGACCGCCCCTGCCCTGTTCGGCAGGGGCAATTGTGGATGAGGCGAGTGGCAAGATGAACAGCATCACGAGGGCCGAAGCGATTGCTGCTGAACGCCCCACCATGGGTGGGGCGACGTATGGCCACGTTTATGGGTTCGGACTACACTATCTTGACGCCGTCGTCGTCATAGTCCCAATCCAGTATATCCCAATTGGATGATTCCAGCTGATTGCGAACTTCTTGGATGGAAGATGGGTGACAGATAAGTGCAGCGTGTCCACCCCCTCCTGCACCGACTGCCTTCCATGAGGATATCATTCCAGAGTCAAGCAGTGGTTGGATTACGTTCCTGAATGGATCGTGTATTGCTGAATCCATCATGTCGACCCCTTCTGAGGTCTCCTTCATTGATTTCACTATCAGGTCCCTTCTGTCCTGCTGGAGGCCCGTGGCCATATCCCTAACAGCAGATCGTATTTTGTGCAGTCCCTCGATTACGTCGTTGTCGCCTTCGGAGTACCTGGACCAAACAGACTCATGGAGATCGCCAGATTTCCTGCTGATTCCGGAATTGGCTAGCAACAAGTGCTTTCGAAGCCATATCCTCGATGACCTCATTGGCTCGAATGGCATTCTCTCTACCCTTTCACCGAAGAAAATTAGGTGATTGAACCCCCCAAGGGCAGATGCCCACTGATCCTGCCTCCCACCTAAGTTTCCTGATTCAGCTTCTGCCTGAAATGCGGCCTCGGCTATGTCTTCTGGAAATACATCGGAAGAAGAAAGTGCGACTCTGGCCACATTCATGGCGCCGCTGGAGCCGAGCCCTGAACCGGACGGAACCCCGAATGAGAAACTGTGTGAGATGCCATCAGTTATCGCTTTCACATACTTGTTAATGGTGAAATTTACTACTTCTCCTCCAAAATCTGAGGTATAGGGTGGGACGTCTGTCCACCCTCCGGCCAAATCGACCCTGACAGGGGCGACTGCCTCTCCCTTAGCTTCCATGGTGTTTCGGGCATGCTCACCATTGAGAAAGATTCGGTTAGGATGTCGGGACCGAAAATAAGGGGTATGAATGGCCCCTCCGGGAGCCATGGGCTCCGACGTTGCGGCTGCCATTGCCGCATTCTCTGCTGGAGAACCAGTGATGATTTTCGACTCTGATTTCAGAGAGAGGGAGACTGATCTTCTATGGCCTGCGACAGCTGCCACGCCCGAGATTATGAGAAGGCTGAGGAAGGATTGCGGCGGTCTACTATTCCTAGCAATAGGAGATGAAATCGGAGAAATGTTTGGATTGCCATGGCTTCAGGACATACACACCCACGATTCCCTAGTCAGCGAGAATCCAGTCCTGTCACGACTAATAACGAATGATCTACAGTATGACAGCAAATCTGCATTTACGCTTTCTCTGAATCACAGGGAGACATATACGGGAATTACCGATAGGGACAGGTCCCTCACCACTCGAAGGTTCGGGGAGTTGTCTGGAGAGCTTATGGGGACGGACAATGAAGCCGCCATGGATGCTCTTGGAGAGGAGTTCAGAACCCCCGGGCACATCCCACTGTGCCGGGAGTCTCCAGGGGGGCTTTCCTCGAGGCAGGGGCATACGGAGCTCGCTGTTGCCATGGCGAGGTTGGCAGGACAGGTCCCCTGCACCATAGGGGCTGAAATGCTCGAGCCAGAGGGAGATGGTGCGCTGTCCCTTGAGGGAGCTCGGAAATACGCTGAGAAATACGGGATACCGATGATAACAGGAGATGATATTCTTCAATCGATGGGAATCTCGAAGGGGAATAACTAGACATCGCGACGAGAGGGGAGCACATGGCACGAGTAATGGCAGTGGGTGTTTTTGATCTCCTTCACGCTGGACATCTGCATTATCTCGAACAATCGAAATCACTTGGTGAAGAGTTGGTAGTAGTAGTTGCTCATGATGACACTGTGCGCTCTCAGAAGCACGAGCCTGTGACTAACCAGGACCTTAGGTGCAGAATGGTGAAGGGTTTGAAACCCGTTGATGAGGCCATAGTAGGAAATCCTCCTGGAACCCCTATCTTTGACATCCTGAAAGTTGTGGAGCCTGACATCATTGCATTGGGTTATGACCAGAAGCACTCCATCGACTCAATCCGGAGTGGCTTGGATAGCCACGGATATTCAGACGTACAACTAACTAGAGTTGAGGGGCTATCGGATGACCTCGATGGAACTCGGAAGATTATAGCGAGGATTCTGGATCTTTGGCCCAACTCAGAAGGTGGCCCATACGAGGAGGACTAGCGTGTACACCGGAATAGTGGCAGGAGTTGCTCCCGTAACCGGTGTCGAGCAAGGCGATGGTATTCTGAAAATTACAATTGATCTCGATGGTTTCCTTGAAGGCATACAAATCGGTGCTAGCGTCTCTCTGGACGGGGTTTGCATGACGGTTGTCAGTATCAATGGAAACAATATTTGCTTTGATGCGATTGAAGAGACGCTGCAAAGAACCACCCTAGGGAGCCTGTGCAAGGGCGATTTGGTTAATGTCGAAAGGTCGCTCAAGGTTGGTGATGAATTGGGAGGGCACATCTTATCTGGGCATGTAATGGACAAGGCCCGGATAATCGGTAAAATGGACAAAGGAGAAGGTATCGACTTGAAGATAGAGAGTCCGGCAGGTGCTTCCCCTTACATCCTAGAAAAGGGATTCATTGCAGTCGATGGCATGTCCCTAACTGTGGGAGAAGTAAGTGAAGGATCGTTCAGCCTTCACATCATTCCTGAGACAATAAGGATGACTACCATAGGAAGTAAAGACACAGGGGACATGGTGAACATAGAGATTGACTCTAGGACCCAAGCCGTTGTAGACACAATTCGAAGGATGGAGGTCGAAGGATGAGGATGGGCGTAGTTTGTGGATCATTCCACAAGGACGAGGTCAGCAGGATGCTTGGCTTCGCAATCGATGAAGCTGAGTCAAAGAAATGGGATGTCGCGGAGACTGTGTGGGTCCCGGGTTCTATGGAGGCCCCTCTGGCCCTAGACAGATTGCTTCAACGGGAAGACATCCATGGGGCAGTTGTCCTCGGCATTATTGAGAAGGGGCAAACGGAACATGGCATGGTGATGGGGCAATCGGTCACCAAGGCGATAATTGACTTGCAAATAAAGCACGGAAAGCCAATAGGACTCGGCATTATTGGCCCGGGTGCGGAGCCAGAGCACATCGAACCAAGACTTGAGCCACATGCCAGGGCGGCTGTTGGAGCAGTTGCTTCAATGGTGGAATGACATAGGTAGGGTTGAAGGACGTCCCTTCATTGGGAGGTCCGTGGCTGAGGGAGTACGTAACGTCATAATCATCGGTTCAGGTCCTGCAGGCTATACTGCAGGGCTATATGCAGCAAGGGCACTCCTAGAGCCATTGATGTTCGCTGGATACATGTCAGGGGGGCAGCTAATGCTAACTTCTGACGTCGAAAACTTCCCAGGCTACCCAAAGGGGATTGGGGGGCCAGAGATGATGATAGAAATGAGGGAGCAGGCTGAGAGGTTTGGCTTGGAAGTGCATGACAAGAATGTGGAGAGGGTTGACTTCTCCAGTCGGCCGCACAAAGTTTGGGTCGAAGGAGAGGAGTTCCAAGCAGAGTCAGTGATCATTTGCACCGGGGCAGAAGCGATCTGGCTAGGCGTCGAGGGCGAGGAGGCCCAGAAAGGCAGGGGAATATCCACATGTGCAACGTGTGATGGGGCGTTCTTCCGAGACGAGGAGGTCATAGTTGTAGGAGGGGGCGACTCTGCAATGGAGGAGGCGACTTTCCTGACTAGGTTCGCGAGCAAGGTCACCATCATCCACAGAAGGGGATTCTTCAGGGCATCTAAGGTGATGTATGAGCGTGCTGAGTCGCATCCCAAGATAGAAATCAAGACATTTAGGCAGGTGAAATCCTGGACGTCCGATGACAATGGCCTAACTGGTGCCATTCTAGAGGACCCAAGAGATGGCAGTGAAGAAGGAATTTCCTGCACCGGGGCTTTCATCGCAATAGGGCACAAGCCGATTACCCAATACCTCGAAGGGCAGGTTGAGACTGATGGCGAGGGATACATCATTCACAAGGTGAATACCATGACAAGTGTCGATGGCGTCTTCGCTGCAGGAGACGTGGTAGATACCAGATACCGGCAGGCCGTTACCGCAGCTGGCATGGGATGCCAGGCAGCAATAGACGCTGAGAGATGGTTAGAAGACCAGCACTGATGGTTTTTGACCGAAGGCCAAATGTCCTTGTGCATTGTCGCGAGCACATGGCGGGCCCTCTGAGTGATGATGAGAGGAGGAGGTACGCGCGTCATCTGGTGCTCCCCCTTGTCGGAGAGGAGGGGCAATCGAAGCTCCTGAAATCCTCCGTACTAGTTGTTGGAGCTGGTGGCCTTGGATCTCCCGCCCTACTATACCTAGCTGCAGCTGGAGTGGGCAAGGTGGGAATCATAGACCATGATAGGGTCGACGTTTCAAATCTCCAGAGGCAGGTAATTCATTCATCTTCCGGAATTGGTCAGCCCAAAGCAGAGTCGGCCTCCATGAGGCTCTCCGAGTTAAATCCAGAAGGGGACTTCTGCCCGATTGTCGAGAAGTTGACTGAAGAAAACGCCCTATCCATCATTTCTGAATATGACGTAGTTGTGGATGGAACCGACAATTTTGCTTCTAGATACCTTATCGGGGATGCTTGCGAGATACTTGGAAAGCCATGGGTCTTCGGGAGCGTGCATAGGTTCGAAGGGCAAGTGTCGACGTTTAACCACAAAGGTGGTCCGAACTACAGAGACCTGTTTCCAGAGCCACCCCCTCCGGAGTTAGCCCCTAATTGCTCTGAAGCCGGGGTATTGGGCGTACTTCCCGGACTGGTTGGAACCATTCAGGCCACTGAAGCATTGAAAATAATTCTCGACATTGGTGACTCGCTTGATGGTAAGCTTCTGACCATAGACTCACTGACAATGATTACTAGGGTCCTTACATTCAACAGGAATCCGGAGAGAGGCCCCACTACCGAGCTAGGAGAATACACAATGAGTATGAAATCCATCAGCCCTGTTGATTTTGTTTCCAGGACGGAAGATGGTTGGACGCCATTTTTACTGGATGTGCGTTCAGAGGTCGAGAGCAACATAGTCACCCTAGATGGCACTTCACTGAGGATCGCCCATACATCGGTCCCACAAAGAATCGGAGAGCTACCGAAGGATCAGGACGTTGTGGTTTACTGCAGAACGGGAGGGCGATCAGCCGCTGTGGTCCGATTCCTAGTACAATCCGGTTGGAAGGAAGAGGGGGTGCTGAATCTAGAAGGGGGAATTCACCTCTGGTCTGATTCGGTTGATTCTTCTATTAAGAAATATTAATTGTGGTGTAATATATCTCAGTACAACGTTTATTTGTGGTAATTAGGCAATAAAACACAATATTTCCCACAATATTGAGAATATTTGTTCTAAATGTGGTGAATACTAATTCAATCAATCGAATAATTGTTGTACTACATACTCTTCCGAAGGAACATGGTGGTTTTCAGACAAGGGGTGTGGAAATGCCCCGAATGCTCCAAACACCAAGTATGGCAGACAAGAAGCGAAAGTACATCCAGACTTGATCGGGCTTGCACTTCTTGTGATTCCAGAGTAAGGGTGACACTTGACAGGTCTAGCTCTGGAAAAGGGCGCCGGAGGAAGGTGGATGTATGGGAACGGGAGCTGGGGCTCAGTGTTGAAGATTTGAAAAATGAGTGCATCAGACGTGACGCTGATGCCCTAGATAGGGGCGAGAAACGTGAGTCTGAGGCAAGTGAATCCCCTCAACAAGTCGATCTTCCCCCCATTCATGCCAGTAAATGGCAACCTGCGAATGCGTTGAATTTTTCCAGTCCCCTGAGTTCAGCAGGAGTCCGGTCAGAATTGCTTAGGTTTGTTGCAGAGAGGCATGATGGCCATCTAGAGGTGGTTGCAAAATGTTGGGACAGCCTTGCGCCCCCAAGGTCATTCAAAGGAGAGCCATACCATGAATTCTGCATAGCCTTAGTTTCGAGTATTGACGGGGTTCTTTCTGACAGGATTCTGGAACCGCTGTTTGCAGGAATTGGTGAAACAGAGGTCATACCGAGAAGGAAGGGTTCAGACCACATAGCGAGAAGAACCGAAAGATTCCTTCTGGACATCAAGATTTGTCTCAGGAGGATGGGGTACAATGCGTCAATCGGAATTGAGCAACGAATGCAGTGGCAGAGATGGATGACGAGAACCAGAATGATAGATGAGCACCTGAAAGACCTCTTTACGAACGGAATACCGACGCCCGATGGAGGGACATTTGGAGGAAAGGGTTTCAGGTCCACCTGGCAAGAAGGGATCGTTGCTTGTGCCTCCGCAATGAAGAGGGCTGTAGATGGTATCGAAGAGGGTGGTGGAAGTCCGGATATAGTCGCCCCGATGATCAGGGATGTTGGGCTGGCGTTGGCAATGGGGCAGACCCCATTGGAGGTCTTCTCGGCTCAAATGGGCAAGTCTGGCTCATACATGGATGGTGGGCATTTGGGTTCAGGAGGGCGTGACCTGCACATCGGCAATTGGGAAAAGGGCGTATTGCCGCCCACTGCCCCACTCCCAATCGCCAGTGCTACTGCTACTGGAGTGGCTCTCGCTTCACTTAGACTCGACCTAGGTAGATTTCACCTGGCTCCCGTGGGGGAGGGATGTAGCAGCAGTGGGGAGTTTTGGGAGGCGATGAACCTAGCTGGAACTAGGGGTTTGCCGATATGCTACATGATACAGAATAATCAGATCGCACTCGATACTTTCGTCATTGGCCAATCCGGGGCAGAGACCTTCGGAGACAAGGGTTACGCCATGGGAATTCCCTCCTGGACAATTGACGGTTCGGACCCCTCACAATTCTACTCGTCTGTTTGCGTGGCGAGGGAGATTGCAGTGTCTGGAGGGGGGGCGACCCTGATCCATGTTGAAACGATGAGGGGGTGCGGTCATGCTCATCACCATGATGACCTGTATCTAGGGTCAATTTCGGGAAATCCCCCTGGTTATGTCGACCGTGCCCTTCTTTCATACTGGTCCGAAAAGGACCCCATTCCGAACCACAGAAACCTGTTGATTGGGCTGGGGGCAAGTGAAAGGGCATTGCAGTCGATGGAGCAAGAGGAGGCGGAATACGTCGACAAGTCTAGAGAAGAGATGGAGGAAATGCCATGGCCGGAAGGGAATACGGTCGGAGAGGGCATTACTTCGATTTACGATGCCAGAAGTCACGCCGAGCAATTCGATACCATCAATTCAGAGAGACCGCCGACAGTTGGAGAACTGGGAGTTGGGGAGGTTTCTATGGAATTCTCCGATGCTTCAAATTCGTGGACTTTCAGCAGATCCATCCAAAATTCGATGGTCGAGTTAGCTGAGAAATACGGGGATGAAATTGTATTCATGGGAGAGGATATGGAGGTTGCTGGGGCATTCGGAATGAATATCCCACTTAGGGCCAAGGGGCATCAATCAAAATTACTTGACATGCCCCTATCGGAGTCGATAATCATCAATTCTGCCACGGGAGCGGCTCTTGGAGGTATGAGGCCGATGGCAGAGATACAGTTCGGGGGTTTTGCCGCCCTGGCGATGAACCCCCTGATCAACAATGCTGCACAACTGAGGTGGAGATGGGGTGCCGATGTCCCAATGACAGTAAGAATACCCCTTGGTGCAAAAACTAGGAGTGGTCCGTTTCACGCCAATATGATTGAGTCCTGGTTCACAAATGACCCTGGATTGGTGATTGCATTCCCCAGCAACCCCCAAGATGCTTTCGACCTACTAATCGAGGGGCATGCGCTTCCTGATCCTTTCATTTTCCTGGAGCACATCGGACTGTATGGCCTGAGGGGTGGAGTCACTGGTTGGGGAGATTCGATTAATCAGATAGTCGACACAAAGTCCGTCCATGAGAGGATTGAATCAGGCGAGACTTCTATCGGAAAGGCGAATATCATCAGAGGAGGCAAGGACATCACCATTGTGACATGGGGCGCAATGGTGCATGTGGCCCTTAAGGCCGCTGAAAAGGCCGCTGAGACGGGGATTGAGGCGGAGGTTGTAGATTTGAGAACCATTCAGCCATTTGATGTCGGCACTTGTGTGGATTCCACCATCAGGACTAGTAGGCTCCTAGTACTCCAAGAATCCCAGTGGACCGGTGGATTGGGGCATACAATTAGCAGTAGAATTCTCGAAGAGGCTTTCTGGAGCCTTGAAAGCCCGCCAACGGTAATTGGCGCATTGGACACCCCAGTACCTTTCTCTCCAACTTTGGAAGACCACACCATACCGACTCCGGAACTTGTCCTGAGGCATATAATCAGGTCTTGCAAATAGAGGCGGGTCAAACATGGAAACCGTCATGAGTCGTTCACCACTCGTAGTTGCGTGGATGCTTCAATGACTACTGACTGGTTGTTAGTGATTGGAGGATTTGCGCTCCTGCTTGGAGGGGGAGAAGTGGTTGTCCAGGGAGCGGTGGTGTTGGCGAGGAAGATGAAAGTCCCGCCGCTCCTAATCGGTTTCACGATTGTTGCCATAGGCACATCTCTGCCGGAGCTTGCAGTGTCCCTAGAAGCTGTAGCAGGGGGTCAGCCGGACCTAGCCGTCGGAGGCGTATTGGGATCCAATGTTGCGAATGTGATGCTGGTACTCGGAACTGCATCTTTCCTAGGTGCCGCTTCCGACCCGGGTGAGGGCGTCAGAAGGGACGCAATGGCGATGATGCTGGCCACTCTCATACTACTGGCCATGGTCATTTATGGTGAAATAACCTGGTACTTCGGAATACTGATGCTATCAATGCTGGTTGGCTACTACACATACTCGTACGTCAATTCCAAGGAGGATGCTGAAAGAGAGTTGGAAGAGTCATGGGTGCCTGACAATGTATTGATTTCAATGGCAGTGACAATCATCGGAGGGGCCTTGATTTGGAAGGGCGCGGAGTTCCTTGTAGATGGGGCGACTGGGATTGCTTCGGACATGGGCATCTCTGAGGCAGTGATCGGACTTTCGGTTGTGGCTCTAGGGACATCCCTCCCAGAACTTGCTGTGACGCTGGTTGCCGGACTAAGGGGCCAAGGTGGCGTGGCTGTTGGCAATGTACTGGGATCCAATATGATGAACATACTAGGGATACTGGGGGCCACGGCTGCCATCGGCGGGGGAATTTTGGTCTCACCTAACTTTGCTGACAGGGACATATGGGTAGTCCTGATTACCTCGGGTTTAGTTGCTGGAATGTTGCTGGATGATAGGGAGATAGGGAAGACTACTGGTGTATCGATGGTCGTCGGATACCTGATTTACATGTCCATAATACTCTAATCCCTGTACCCGCTCCTGAGAGCATGGTCGACTTTGCATTGAGCGAGGAGCAGCTAATGCTCCAGGAGCTAGCCAGGGACTTCGCCAATGAAGAAATCAAGCCTAATGCTGGGAGATGGGACAGGGATAGCGAGTTTCCTAGGGAGGCCATACGAAAGGCTAGTGACAATGGCCTACTGACTCTGAAGATCCCCGAGAAATACGGTGGCGGGGGAATGGGCTCGTTCGAAGAAGTCATCGTCTGCGAAGAATTCGGGGCAGGAGACCCAGGTTTCGCTACCGCGTGCGGTAGCACCATGCTAGCCTCGTACCCAATACTGACTGGAGGGACCGAGGATCAAAAGGAGCGTTACATGACAAAGGTGGCCGAGGGCTGCATAGCATCCTATTGCGTTACTGAGCCAGGAGCAGGTAGTGACGTACAATCCATACAGACTGAAGCGGTAAAGGATGGCGATGACTACATACTGAATGGAAGTAAAATGTGGATTACTGGAGCAGGATATGCTGATTGGTTCTTCGTTTTGGCATATACTGACAAGACAGCAGGATACCAAGGAATGAGCGGTTTCATCGTAGATGCGAACTCAGAAGGAGTCGAGCTAGGGAAGAAGGAGGACAACATGGGGCAGAGGTGCTCTGACACTCGCTCAGTGACCTTCACGGATGTTAGAGTTCCATCGGACAACCTAGTTGGGGGTGAAGAGAATGGTGGTTGGATGAATGCCATGAAGGCATTCGATCTTTCAAGGCCGACCATCTCCTCTCATGCAGTGGGAAATGCCAGAGGGGCATTAGAGGAGGCGATTCAGTACGCTACAGAGAGGAGTACTTTCGGCAAGCCCATCATTAAGCACCAAGCAATTTCATTCATGCTAGCTGATATGGCGACCAAAGTGGAAGCCGCAAGACTGCTCACCTGGAAAGCTGCCATCAAGTCCGACTCAGGAGAGAAGAATACGCTCGAGGCCGCCCATGCCAAGAGGTTCGCTGCAGACATGGCCATGGAAGTAACTACTGACGCGGTACAGGTTTTCGGCGGGTACGGTTACTCGGAAGAGTACCCAGTAGCTAGGAGGATGCGCGGAGCCAAGGTGGTTCAGATTTTTGAGGGGTCAAGCCAGATACAAAGACTCATCATAGGCCGAGAAATGACAAGTGGTAATTGATGGCGGACGTGCTTTGCTGCGTTTTGCTTGCGGCTGGTAGGAGTAGTAGGCTTGGAACTCCGAAGGCCCTGATAAAAATGGGAAATGGGACACTCGTGGGTTGGCTAGCTTCGAGGGTAGAGGCCACTGGGGCGCGAATAGTCATTGTAACTCGGGAGGAGATATTTAGTGAGGTTAGAGCATCTGTCGGAAATATCCCCGTCATAGTCAATGAGGATCCCGAGAGTGGGAGAACTGGGACGATTCAAGTCGGAATTAGGCATTTGAGAGAAACTATTGAGGGAGACATGAGGGTACTGGTAGTTCCCGTAGACAGGCCTGGTTTTTCGGATTCGACCCTGCAAACAATATCGTCGTCCATCGTTAGTTCATCGCCCTCCAACTTTGGCAGGGGCGGTCATCCACTGATCGTTTGTGGAAGAGACATATCACGCATACTCTCCTCTTCCCCTGACGTCCCGCTTAATGAGATTGTGAAATCTATCAAAGTGGATGTCGAAGATGCCCACCTCCACCTCAACATTGACACCCCAGAAGACCTGGAGGGTTTATCCAAGTCCCTAGGTGAGTTGTGAAATTCGATGGGCAGGTTAATCATGCGTTCGTCCCCCCATTAGAACGTGGACGTTTTATCGCTGATTGACGGATATAGTCCGGTTCAACAGGCATTCATTGCGGGACTTTTCACTTGGTTCATGACCGCGGCTGGTGCTGGACTAGTCTTCTTCTTCGAGGAGATAAATCGTAAGATGCTGGATGGGATGCTAGGTTTCGCCGCGGGAGTGATGATTGCTGCGAGTTGCTTCGGCCTGCTGGGTCCGGCCATAGATCAAACCTCGGGAGAGGGTCTCGAGAAGGTCTTGCCCGCTGCCTTGGGATTCATCCTGGGAGGAATCGGGATGAGAGTGATTGATGCTTATCTTCCGCACCTCCACCCAGGGGCCCCTCCAGAAGAAGTTGAGGGAATCAAGACAACTTGGCACAGGAGCAAGCTTCTGATATCCGCCATCACCCTTCACAACATTCCAGAGGGTTTGGCCGTGGGTGTCGCCTTTGGGGCGGCTTCCTCGGGCGATGGCATAGGTGCTGCTATCGCCCTATCAATAGGGATAGGTATCCAGAATTTCCCGGAAGGCGCAGCAGTATCAGTCCCACTAAGGAGAGAAGGGCTTTCGAGGAAGGAGAGTTTCTGGTGGGGCCAATTATCTGCACTGGTCGAACCCATTTCTGCTGTGATTGGGGCAGCGGCAATTATCTACATGACCCCGATACTCCCCTATGCCTTGGCATTCGCTGCTGGTGCAATGATTTTCGTAGTCGCGGAGGAGCTTATTCCAGAGGCGCATAGAGGGAAAAATGGAGACATAGCTACGATGGGACTAATGATCGGATTCACCATAATGATGGTACTCGATGTGGCTCTCGGGTAATAGCGCAATCCCAAAGTGTCCGTAACGTCTCCCAACACCATGACGCGCACGGTTCTCGCTTGGGTTGTCGAGAGAGTCGATGCGGGCGAGAGAGTGGCCATGGCCTCCGTAATTAGCGCAAGTGGTAGTGTTCCTGGTAAGCCGGGAGCGAGGCTGGCCATTTCATCTAATGGTGGAAAATGTGGAACTGTTGGCGGGGCCGGACTCGAAATGAATGTTGAAAATGCGCTCCGAGAATTACTAGACATCCCTGAGAACGATGCTCGTAAAATCGGAGGCCGAGTGGAAACATACCTGCTGCACAAAGACGGGAAGGGACAAGAGGTGGTGGCCCTTGACAGCCTATGCGGGGGCCGTGTGACGGTTGCTATGGAGGTTGTTGAGCCAGTGCCACATCTGCTAATTTGTGGGGGTGGGCATGTGGGCAGATCAGTGGCAATAGTTTGTGACACCCTTGATTGGAAACACAGTGTCTTTGACGTTCGAGAGGAATATGCGAACAGAGAACGGTACCCCCTTGCCGAGGAGTTACACAACTGCTCCGTTTCTGATTTCTTTAACTCGGGCGAAGGGGAATCGATATCGAGATTCTCAGACATACTGATTTTGGGTCATGACTGGGAGGTAGACCAGAATTTCCTCATTGGAGCTCTGCGGAGAAATGTCGGCGGGAAAACAAGGATCGGGGTAATAGGTTCCAGAACAAAATGGAGCGGGTTCAAGGCAGCGGCTATCGAAGCTGGCATTGGTGAGGATGCCCTCACAAGTGCTAGGTGCCCAATTGGGCTCGACATTGGAGCGGATTCACCAGAGGAGATCGCCATAGCCATCTGCGCAGAGATTCTCGCGATGGACAGGTTGCCCGGAGAAGCCGAAGACTGAAATCGGCCCCTCCGAACCGAGGGGCATGAGGAG
>DAFQ01000017.1:0-6394 GCA_002497985.1 Euryarchaeota archaeon UBA4 | reverse complement strand
CATGAGGAGAGTCTCCCTGAGGTGGAAGATCTCCTCGCTGAGAGGTTCCAAGGAGATCTCTCGCATACTGGACATTGTGGAAAGCATAGAGGTCCTAGGGCATCTGGAGATTAGGGAAGACGGGGTAGTTCAACTAGCAGAAATCAGACTGAAAGAAGGAAAGAGTCTGGAGGAAATCTCTGACCTTGGTTGGGCCGAGGTTCTTGAGAAGCACGAAGAAGATGGGGATGTTATTGTGGTGAGCATGCTTTGCACGCACCCCTTCGCGAAGACTGCAATAGAGCTTTCCAATATCCATGTTCAACCCCCATACGGAATAGACTCCGAGAGGGGGATGGAGATGCGTATGTCCGGCCTTTCGGATTCCATCCGTAGATTTGTCTCCCTACTCAGAATGCTAATGCCTCCGGATAAAATCAGCGTCCATTCAATCAGAGAGGGGACCACTAGTGGTTGGGCGGATGAGTTGACTGATCGGCAAAGAGAGGTTGTCTCACTCGCAATCAAGAGAGGGTACTATGATCCTAATTCCAATGTCAAACTAAAAGACCTCGCAGATGAGCTTGGAATGGCCAGAAGCACACTAGGTGAGCATATCAAGAGGGCTGAATACGAGATAATGAAGAAGGTAAGAGACGACCTTTGATTGACCCCTATGGGGTCAAGACCCCAATGCTCAAGGTGCGAGTGGCTTTGGTAATGACACAATGGTCCAGTACAGACTGCCTATGCTGCCCCTCTCAGAAGAGGTCGATTGGGCTGCCGCAGTGAATGGAAACGATGTTTCTACTCGGATGGAAAGCAATGCGATATTGCTGGATGTTCTTCGAGATAGCCTGGGGATTCTCGGAACGAAAAGAGGCTGCGATATGGGAACATGCGGGTGCTGCTCCATTCTTGTCGACGGGTCTCCCAGGCTATCTTGCCTAATGCTCGCACAAGAGGCCAATGGATGTGAGATAACCACAGTAGAAGGCCTATCAGAGGGACATCACCTACATCCCATCCAACAGACCTTCGCAGAGTGTGGCGGTAGCCAATGCGGGTTCTGCACGCCTGGTTTCCTTGTTGTAATATCTGCATTGTTAGATGAAAATCCCAAGCCCTCGGATGTTGAAATAAAATCAGCAATCGAGGGGAATCTCTGCCGGTGTACCGGATATCAACAGATTGTAGATTCAGTTCGTGAGGCCTCGTCAATTCTTTGCGATAGCAGTGGAGTTGGGGACTCCACGGATCCGAAAAGTGATCCTCATCCAGGATTCGCGGGGTGATATGTTGGGCGAAGAAGACTCAGACGAAATGGTGGGTTATAGGCAGCAACCGGGGAAGTTGCCGTTTTCCAAGCCGGGTTCGGGAGGCAAGAGTCAATTCAGCGAGCCGCGAGACGAATCGATGATACCTGAGAGCCAAGGAGGGGAGAAGGCTCAGCCATGGGGCGACCACAGACATGACGAGGTGATTAGCGGCAGAGTCATTGGAAAGCCCACAGCTTTGGTCGACAGTCGGTGGAAGGTTACCGGACAGGCCCAGTATGGTGACGACATCAGGCTACCCGGGGAGATAGTTGGCCGGATTGTTAGGAGTCCACACCACTATGCCAGAGTTTTGTCGATTGACGCCAGTAAGGCATTGGAATTGCCCGGGGTTTTGGCCGTGGCCACAGGCCAGGATGCCACGAGGGCCTTCGGAGTCCTCCCCGTGACCAAAGACGAGCATGCCATGGCTCAAGACAAAGTAAGGCACGTGGGAGACTTAGTGGCCTGTGTTGCTGCGGTGGATGAGGCTTCTGCTAGAGAAGCCTGTAGGCTGATAGAAGTAGAGTACGAGGTCCTGGATAGCATCCATGACATGCGAGACGGGCTGGAAGACTCTGAGTTGCCGATTCATGACAGAGGCAAGTACCACATTGGTGAGTCAAACATCCAGAAGAGGGTTTTCCAAGAATTTGGGAATGTGGATGGGATGAAGGGTTCTGCAGCCAGCCATAGCTCCGATTGGCTGTTTGCGGGTGCAAATCATGGCTTCACTGAGCCTCATGCGACTGTTGCCCACTGGGATCCGTCTGGAAGGCTCACGGTTTACACTCCACAACAAGTTCCTCATTATCTGCATAGGGCACTAGCCGATGTACTGGAGATACCCATGCATCAAATCAACGTGTTCAGAACATTCGTGGGAGGGGGATTTGGCGGGAAATCTGATCCATTCCCTCATGAGATGTGTGCTGCTATACTAGCACGGAAAACCGGGAGGCCCGTTAGGATCAACTTCGACAGGGAGGAGGTCTTCTGGGTGAATCGGGGCCGGCACCCCTCGAGGATAGGGATGTCCATTCACTCGGACGACGAGGGGAGGATCTCGGGGATTGAGACGGATGCGCTCATCGATGGGGGGGCATTTGCCTCCTTCGGCCATGTTACCACCTACTACAACGGAGTCCTACACACTGCTCCGTACGAGATAGGGGGTTTCCACTACACAGGCGCCAGGGTGTGGACAAACAAACCAGCAAGTGGGGCGATGAGGGGGCATGGCGCAGTAAATTCCAGATGTGCAGTGGAAGTTGGGCTGGATGACATTTGCGAGCAGTTGAACGTTGACCCCATAGACTTCCGACTTGCCAACCTACTACCCCCTCATAGTTCCACGATTACAGGATTCAGGGTTACTAGCATCGGCATGAGGGAGTGTCTGGAGAAGGTCCGAGAGGCATCGGGATGGGACGAAAAATTCCGCAATATGCCCTTGGGAAGGGGAATAGGCGTTGGGTGTGGATTTTTCATATCTGGTAGCGGACTTCCAATCCACTGGGATCCCAACAAGTTCCCACATGCGACTGTCCACCTAAAGATAGACATGGATGGGGGAGTTACAGTGCATACTGGTGCTGCGGACATTGGTCAGGGCTCGGACACAGTGGTCGCGCAATCGGTAGCCGAGGTTCTAGGTCTACCCCTGGACATGATCAGGGTCAGAAGCAGAGAGACGGACACATCCCCTGTTGATCTTGGCTCATATTCATCTCGAGTGACTTTCATGAATGCCAATGCGGCTATATCTGCTGCCATGGAAATCAGAAGTGACTTGATCAAGGCGACCTCGGAAATCACAGGGTCTCCCGAGGAAAAGCTGGTAATTGGGGATAGGCGCATTTTCCGCAAGGATGACCCAGGTGTCGGCGTGTCTTATCTCGAGGCCCTGCATAAGTCACAGGAGGACAGGGGCGCACTGGTCTCCTCCGGTTCGTACAGGACCCCCCCAATGGGGAGGGCCCACAAGGGTGCCGCTGCGGGCCTTGCTCCCGCTTACTCATTCTCGGCATACGTCGCAGAGGTTGAGGTGGATGTCGAGACTGGGCAAACTAAGGTGCTCAAGGTTTGGGCTGCGCACGATTGCGGGAAGGCACTGAATCCATTGTCCGTCAAGGGCCAGATAATTGGCTCGTGCCACATGGGCATGGGGCAGGTCCTGAGCGAGGAGATGAGATATGGGAGAACTGGTCACCTCCTGAACCCGGATTTCCTTGACTACAAGATTCCGACAGTCCATGAAATGCCCGAAGTTTACCCGATAATTGTCGAGTCGAACGACCCAGAGGGGCCCTTCGGCGCTAAGGAAGCTGGAGAAGGGCCACTGCTTCCAATACTTCCAGCCGTAGTCAACGCTGTTTACGATGCCACGGGAGTTAGGGCAAGTGAACTGCCGATTTCACCGGACAGGCTGCACAAAGAGATTGAGAGGAAATGCAAGAAAGATGGGGTTTCTGACCCCTTGGAAATGCAGCCCCCAAGAATTGAGCACTCGGAACTCCAGGAAGTTCTCCTCGAAAGAGGAAGGCAGCATTCCGAAAGAGACGTCATGAGAAGGAGTGTTGGTGAGCCAGCGCCTTACCACAATGGGGCACTGTTCGGCCTCGACCCGGAAATTCCGGGTGACGAACAGGATTCCCGGTGGACAGCAGTAGTGATACCCCCAGAGAGTTACCTAGAGAGCCCGGGCCTGGCTGGAAGCGCTTGGAAGCACGTTGAGCGTAGGAAAAGGGGTGTTTCGGAATGAAGATGCCCCCATTCCAACTCCACAGCCCAAGCAACATAGAGGAGGCATTCGAAATAGCATCTAGTTTGGGTAAAGCGGGAAGGGAGTTTGACTGGGTGGCAGGGGGAACTGACCTCCTCCCCAACTACAAGTGGCACCTGAACTCGAAGTCCGACGTGATCTCCCTGGCACTGGTGAGTGAACTAAACGTACTGACTGAGACTCACATTGGTGCCATGGTAAGACTGCATGATTTGGCTGAGTCAGAGAAAACGCACGCCATAGTCAGGAAAGCAGCGGAGTCAGTAGCCAGCACGCTCATTCGACGTTCGGCAACTGTGGGTGGGAATCTTTGCCTAGACACCAGGTGCTTCTGGTTCAACCAAACCGAAGACTGGAGGGAGTCCATTGATTGGTGTCACAAATGTGATTGCGGGACGGAGGCGGACTGCAGGGTCATCCCGAACCAGAACACCCTCTGCGTGGCGACATACCAAGCCGATCTAGCACCGTCACTGATGTGCCTGGGAGCCACGATTCACCTAGCATCGAAGAAAGGCCGGAGATCGATGCCCATGGACGACTTCTTCCAGTTGGACGGTATGACGAGAAACGTTCTGGGGGAAGGGGAGATCGTGACGCACGTCACCTTGCCAGAGGATATCTCCGAATGGGACGGGGATTACCAGAAGCTCAGGCAGCGCGAGAGTTGGGACTTCCCAGAGGCCGGAGTTGCCGTAGCATGGAAGAAGGGAGAGAATGGGATTTCCGGACTCAGGGTTGCAACTACTGGCCTGGAATCCATACCGGGACTCCACAAAGAAGAGTCTGAGATCGCATTGGAGGACTGGAGGGGCAAGGAAAGCGTGGACGAACTAGCCGAATCGGTCAGAAAATCTGTGAAGCCAGTACTGAACACATGGTTCCCGCCGTCCTACCGACGCAAGATGGTCAGGGTCTTAACAAGGCGGGCCTGCGCTGGTATGCTGGAGGATTCCCCATGAAGAGGTACCGAATGGCAGTCACGGTCACCATAATCTCCCTGTTGATTGCATCCACCCCTGCTCAATCACAAATAGGCGGGTGGGACGTGGGGATCGATTTCCCGCAGGACGACGACAGCAACCCTTTCTCCGTCAGCGAGGATGGTGCGGCCACAGTGGATTTTTTCGTGTACAACGACGAGCTGCTTCCGATTACGGTTGAGTTCGAGTACGAAATACCATTCGAGGGAGAGGGGGATGGACCAGAGTCAGAGAACATAGCTTCAGGGGGAAACAAATCATTCACTTTGGCAATAACTGGTATTGACGTGTGGGCCCATCAAGCGGACAGCAAAGAAGATTTCAAGATAACAGTGACATTGGTATCAAGGGCGTCCATCCCCCAGCCACTCCCGGAATCAAAGGAGGCTTCAGGGGAGCTCCAGATACCTCGTGTTTACTCCCTGGAAGTTGATGTCTCAGACCCAGTTGGGCCGATGAACGCGGGTTCCGAGATGAGTCTCCAAGTTACCGTTAGGAACAATGGGAACGTCAACGACAGGGTCGGGTCGATCGAGGTGTCCGATAACTGCCCATTACTGACAACGGACAATGGCCTTGACATCCTCACTACTAGAGACATACAGTCGGGACAGAAAACTGAGGCTAACATAATGATCTCCGCGTCCCAGAGTCACCCCCAGAGGAACTGTGACGTCGAGGTGACCATTTCATCCAACGGGGCCGCGAATACAGGGGGCTCGGACATCTCCCATGACGAAGTGAGAATTACCGTGGAGCCCCCCCCTTCTAACGAAGAGCAGCCCGAGGAACCAGGTGACCCAGATCAGACAGTCGAGATTGTAAGTTCCAATCTCCCATTCGCAAGCCCGATACTCACTATCTCGATGCTCATATTGGCCGTCTTTTCTGTGAAGAAACGTTTCTGAAGTGATAAAATGGCAATATTCGTCCGGTTCGAAAAATGTGTCACTGCACCTATATCCGAAGTATTAGAGGAAACTATTTACCCGAACATATAATTGTAGAATCAGGCTCCCACACAGCACCGTAGGTGCTGCTTACAGAGTTAATCCGGGACTGGTAATCAAAATGGAAGATGAAGAGGGGGGCCGCGACTTCGCGACATATGTGATATGGTCACTCTCAGTAACAGCCATTCTACTACTACTTCTGCCGATGATTTTCGTCATCGGAAAATCCACACAATACTCCGCCTACTCTGAAGATGGGGACTACGACGGACTCGCTCAGCTTTCTGACATGAGAGACAGCCTCGAAGAAAGGCCGGACGAATATTTCGTCGCGAACACAATGTCCACTCCGATGCTCGTCAATGACTGGAAGTACCC
>DAFQ01000003.1:21480-40099 GCA_002497985.1 Euryarchaeota archaeon UBA4 | reverse complement strand
GGTTCGAATCCCGGCGCGAGCACCAAATCAGTCAACCTCATGGACATCAGTTGCCAGATTAATCTCTGAGGCCCTCTCGATAACAATCCTAGTCCATTTGCTAGTCGGAGATGGTAATGCTAGTACGTGAGAGGCAGAGGCCAATATCTTCTCAGTGAGTGAATTCGGCGCTTCTGGCCTGCCTCTGTCAAGCAGCCCCGTTTTGGGGTCGCCCCACTCCTCCGAGAATACCGCAATCGGTACTGAGTTGTTGTCCGACCACCTCTCAGCCATGTAGTCAACTCCACTGGCGCCACCTACAATTATCAGGTCTGGATAACCGTATTTACCAATCCAATTTTCTATCGCATCTTCGAAAACCCGATAGTCATAGAATCTACTGGATCCGACAATTGCTAAGTTAATTATCGACCCATCATCATTCAAGTCACGGCTACCTAGGCGCTCGACGATATCTTGCCCCTTGCCACCTTCCATAGTGGTGGCGGATGAGGGTTCGTAGCAATAACCCTGCCCCGAAAATTCGCATTTTCTGCCATTATGGGTAAAGTTCTCCTCGTAATTGCGGATATTATCGCTATCGAAAGTCCGCATATGATACTAGTAAATGAGTTGATATGTCCCCTACCGGCCCCTCGGCTCGGGGTGCCACCGTGACTCTAGATGTAGAAGAAATCAGATCACATTTCCCCATTCTCCAGAGGATCCTCCCCAATGGTAAGCCACTAGTGTACTTCGACAATGCGGCAACTTCGCAAAAACCACTTGTCGTTATAGACGCAATGTCTGATTTCTACAAACAGTACCATGCAAATGCCCACAGGGCCAATCACACACTGGCCGATGAATCCACGGCCGCTCTCGAGGGGGCAAGAGACAGGATATCCAGGTTCTTCGGAACTAGTGAGAATCAGATGATTTACACGGGCAGTGCAACCGAGGCGATGAATTTGGTCGCCTATGGTTGGGCTCGGTATAATCTGGAGGAGGGCGATGTTGTGGTCACAACTGAGATGGAGCACCATGCGAACATCGTCCCCTGGCAGGAACTATCCAAGGAGAAGGGAATAGAGCTTAGGTATGTCCCAATAGACGTTGAAAATTTTACACTAGACTATAATGCGATGGAAGTTGCAATTCAAGGAGCCTCATTGGTTTGCGTCGGCCATGTCAGCAATGTCTTAGGAGTTCGTAATGAGATCGAGAGGGTAATTGAAATGGCTCATTCTGTTGGTGCAAGAGTGGCTCTCGATAGCGCTCAAGGGGCCCCACACGAGAGAATCAGATTTGATGAATTGGGAGCAGATTTCTGTTCTATAGCAGCACACAAGATGGCAGGGCCCACTGGAATAGGTTGCCTTCTCGTCAAATCAGACGCCCTCGACGAGATGGGCCCCTTCCTAACTGGGGGATCCATAGTGAAGAGGGTGTCCAAGGAGGACACACTTTTCCAAGATGGATATGCAATGTTCGAGACTGGAACCCCAAGGATGGCGGAAGCAATTGGTTGGCATGCAGCAGTGGATTGGCTAGAGGAGAACATAGATTTCGAGGAGGCGCATGACTACGTTCACGAGATCTCATCATGGATGGCAATCCAGATGCGCAATATTCCAGGTATCACTGTATTCGGAAACCCAGAGAAGGAAGAAGCGATAGGGGTAGTCTCATTCCTTCATGACACAATCCAGGCCCAGGACCTGGGGTATCTCTTAGATGCGGGCGGATTCGCCGTTCGTACTGGGCACCATTGTGCTCAACCACTCATGGAGGCAATGGGCGTGGGCTCCACAAACAGGGCCTCAGTGTGGTTCTACAACACCATGGAAGAGGCCGAGGCATTTGTCGCCCACCTGGCGAATATAGTCGAGAGGTTCTCATAAACGGCAGGCAACCCCTCGCAACGGTGAAATCCCAACGCCATCTAGCGTGCCCATGCCAGACGACGGCGAGTGGTCCGAAGAGATCACCGAAATAGTCGATAGGTTCCAATCTTGCTTCGACGATATGGAGAGGCTAGAACTCCTATTTGAGTACGCAGAGAAGCACCCCTCCACCTTGCCAATTGATTTGTGGAATGACGAAAATATGGTTCATGGCTGCCAATCCAGAGCGCATGTGGTGTGTTCATTGAATGGGGAGGGTGGATTCATGGCAGAGGGGGGCGCAGACGCACAGATTGTCCAGGGGCTGATGGCTATCACCGCAATTGCAGTGAATGGGCAGCCCCCAGAGAAGGTCGCGGAACACGACCCATCTTACATTGAGGGCATGGGGCTCAGCAGGATACTTACTCCCAGTAGGGCCAATGGGTTCATGAACATGGTCAGGAAGGTCAAACAAGAGGCCTCTTCATTGATGTGATTGCATATGGTTAGTGAGGATGAAGTATTGAATTCCTTGAGGCCTGTCGAGGATCCAGAAATGAAAATTTCTGTAATTGAACTTGGCCTCATATACGATATTAGAATGGAAGAGGGGGAAGAAGGCCCACATGTGGAGATAGATATGACACTCACTAGTCCCGGATGCCCAATAGCACCAGAATTGATGGCGGCCGTCCACAGGGCCGCAGTACAAACTCCCGGAGTCCATTCAGCACACGTGAACCTGACATTCTCACCTCTCTGGGATCCAAAGATTCATGCCTCCGAGGATGCAAGAATTGACCTTGGGGTATTCTAGAAGCTCCTTTCTGCAGCTAGAACTGTATTCGACATTAGCATGGCAATTGTCATTGGACCAACTCCTCCCGGGACGGGCGTAATTATTCCAGCAACGTCACCAGACCCGCTTTCGACATCTCCGACCAACCTCGTCCCACTATCCTTGGAATCGTCCTTTATCCGGTTGATTCCAATATCAATTACAGTAGCGCCGGGCTTAATCCATGATGATTTCACCATTTCTGGCTTACCTACGGCAGCAATCAGAATATCCGCCTCTCTGCAGATCTCGTCAAGTGACTCGGTCTTTGAATGTGCAATGGTTACTGTGGAATCAGCTCCTTTCTGTGCAAGAAGTATGGAAAGCGGCATTCCGACAATCCTGGATCTGCCCAATACCACGGCCCTAGATCCCTCCAAATCAACTCCAGCTTGTTTGATTATTTCCATGACTCCTGCGGGAGTGCAGGGAGTCATTCCGCCCTTGTCACCCATCACCAATCTTCCAAGATTGGCTGGATGGAAACCATCTACATCTTTTCTTGGGTCTATCGCCTCAATTACTGAGATCTCATCTATTCCGGCAGGAAGTGGGCTCTGAACGAGAATTCCATGTACCGATGCATCTCTATTCAGTTTCTCTACGGCGGAAATCAAATCGTTCTGGCTTGTACTAGATTCCATATCTATTCTGGTGCTAATAATGCCAATTCTTTGGCAGGCCCTCTGCTTATTCCTG
Organism: Euryarchaeota archaeon UBA4; assembly: GCA_002497985.1. GTDB lineage: Archaea > Thermoplasmatota > Poseidoniia > Poseidoniales > Thalassarchaeaceae > MGIIb-O5. The sequence goes on along the minus strand of DAFQ01000003.1, from coordinate 36,694 downwards.
ACATAGACATGACTCGCGGGGTCGTTTCCAACAATGATGACAGCCAAGTGAGGGACAATCCCTCCCTCTGCCAATGAAGAAATCCTATCCGAGAGCCCATCTTCTATGTCTCTTCCGAGAGCTCTACCATCTATCCTCGTCGCTCCCATATGGGTTCGTCAAGCAACCTCGCTAAGACCTTTCACATGAATATTGGAGCCCCAGGAGGGAGTCGAACCCCCGACCGTCTGATTACAAATCAGATGCTCTACCGGGCTGAGCTACTGAGGCCTGTACTTCACAAGGGACAACCACTCTTGAACCCTATAGTCATGCAAACTCTAGGTGGGGTTGATGCATGACCCCCCCATCGGGTCTCGTGGGAGTGGGCGAGTCTGGTCACAAGAGGCTCAACACCGTCCTTTCCGCATGGGCATGCATAGCAGTGGGCAGCGCAATAGTGCTCTATTCTGGATCATCGCCCTTTGCACTGGCTCTAGGGGCACCAGTATCTATTGCGGGCGCGATTCTGTTGTTTATCGGTATTGGGATGAATGACGAAACTTCAGTAGACGAGCAAATCATCAGTAGCTGGGAGCCAGAATCCGACATCATGCCTGATGCAGGCGGTCCGATGTACAGAATTGATACGACGCTCGTCGAACCGATCAGGACTTCAATATTGTGTGGGAGATGCGGTAACCTACAATGGGAAGAAGGAGGTAGGCCACAGTTATTCATTTGCCCTACTTGCGAAGTCGAATTGTGGAGGGACGAAGAAGAGTAACTCCCCATTCTTCGGGAACCGTCAAGTGGGAAACTCTACTCGAGAGGATGGGGATAATGTTGGAAATGGGCAACAACGAGCGATTAATGCTCAAACTCATGCTATCTGAACCATCCAAAAAATGGCTGTTAGAAGAACTACTCTCAGGAATCGGCTGGGAAGATCAAGTTCATGTGGCCGGTTCTGGAACCGCGCTCTCCGATTTGGGACTAGTGACCATTCAAGAGTCAATAGAAACATTAGTTTCCCTGGGTGCTGAAGGTGAATTGGCATTAGATGAGGGACTCTTGGAATCCAGACTCTGGAATTGCCTATCCTCACTTCCTGATTCAGATAGGACAATGGGAAGGTTATTCGAAGAAGGATTCGAACGCCATCAAGTAGGCCCGGGAATAGGCCTCCTGAAGTCCATGGGGGTATCAATAGACTCAGGAAAATTGGTGGCCACCGACAAATTCTCGCTAGAGACTGAAATTGAGCTTAGAGAGAAATTCATTTCTTCGCTGTCAGAAGGCGCGGTACCCGGTTCACAACTAGATGACTCAATGGTGAACCATTTCCTTGGAAGGAAGGGCCTGATTGCCGTGGAAGAGCACATTTCGAGATCTTGGATTCTCACCGAGGAAGGATCTTCAGTTGACGTCGCAACACTCGGCCACGTAGAAATGATTGGAGAGGTAACGCCCGAGTTGCTCCAGGGGGATAACTGGAAGGGTGCAATGTTCAAATCGTTCGACGTTAATTCTCCAGCACCGATTCCCTCAGGAGGTCGGCCACATCCGATGCAGGCACTGATTGAAAGAATTAGACAGGTTTTCCTAGAAATGGGATTTTCCGAGATCGAGGGAGATTTCATTCAATCAGCAGGATGGAATATGGATGCTTTGTATATCCCCCAGTCCCACCCAGCAAGGACTATGCAGGACACCTTCTACCTTTCTGAGCCAAAGAAAATTGATGTCGAAGAGCACTATCTAGATCTCTGGTCCAAGGTACACGAACATGGTCATGACACTGGGAGTAAGGGATGGGGCAGGCCATTCGATAAGGATGAGTCCAAGAAGGCACTCCTCCGGACTCACACTACGGTGAATACCGTGAGGCACATAGCTGAGAATCCTGATGAACCATCCAGGGTCTTTGGAATTGGAAGGGTTTTCCGTCAGGAGACGATAGACAGGACTCACCTTCCGGAGTTTCATCAGATCGAGGGAATAATACACGAGAAAGACGCCAGTTTGCCGATGTTGATAACCACCCTCAAGACATTCTACTCAAAAATGGGATATCCAGATGTCAGGGTTCGTCCGGCATATTTCCCCTACACCGAACCCAGCGTTGAGGTGGATATATTGTGGAGGGGCCAGTGGTTAGAGCTTGGAGGAGCTGGAATTTTCCGACCTGAGGTGACAGAGCCTCTTGGCTCAGAATGGCCGGTCTGCGCATGGGGCATGGGCCTCGAGAGGCTCGCAATGATCATACTGGATCTGGACGATATCCGAGAGCTATACCAGCCCGACTTGGAGAGGCTGGGTCGGATGCCAATCCTCTGATGATAATTACCGCCATTGACAATACAGCTAGGATGGATCCGCCATTGGGCGGGATTAGGCTAGAAATTACAGCTATGGCACTAGCCAGATCAGATGATTGGCCTGGTGGACCTCCTCCGCAACCATCCGGTGGGGGCCCTATGCCCGGTCCCCATGTTTCCCCATGGCCAGAGCAGTCAACGTCCCCTCCTCCGTTGCCTGACACTCCAGAATCCATTACCCCCCTGTAGCAATTGATGAAGTAAGGGAAGCCGATACCCCCATCCCCATTCACCCATGTCGTGTGGTAATGGTAAACTCCATCCGGATAGTCGGGAGTGGCTCCAAATTGGCCATTGCAGGAATCTAAGTCGCCCAATCCAGAAACATACTCGTAGTCATCAATGCCATTGTAGCCAGTCTCACCATCCTTGAGTCTGTACGATGAGGTCATCTCAGTGACCTCTCCATCGACATCCCAGCCGACGAATCCATAGATTGGATAACCATCTAGAGCGAAACCAACGATCGGCGAGTGGCTGGTGACGGTTCTGGACGACTCCATACTGTAGTCAGACCATGTTTCTCCATTTTCCTCATCGGGATGCCAGTGTATACAGTTTGAATCTGCGTGGTAGTGGTATTCACCTCCTGGCCCAGAGTGGGCATGACATATCCCTAGCCACACATGTTGCCTGTCTTCTTCGTACGCACCCTCTTGTCCTGCAACTGCATCCCCTCCGGGCCCATCCTCAGGCCCAAAGATAGGTACGCCATTTACCGCGAAAGCTACAGCTCCCCTCTCAGGGGCCATAGTGCAACCATCAGTCGAAACTGAGGGATTACATTCCGTCTGGTTGGTAGGCTCTAGGGGAATTGTCCACACGTGTTCCTGTGTGCTGCTACAGCAACCGGGACCGGACTCAAGATCGTGGTTAGGGAGGCCATTGGAGATTACCTCTATGTGAGTCTCATTCGTAGTGAAGCTGAGTTGGCACACGTGGTTATCGAAACCGCTCGTGTTGTAGTCATCAATGCCCTCGACTTGTTCCGTGGAGTCGCACAGGAGTATGCCCTCCCACCATTCTTGGGAACCGGTCTCTACTTCATCTACTGGATCGTCATACTCGCACGAGCCGTCATCCTCCTCCGCGCCCTCGTCGTAGTTGTTCGCCTCTGGGTCCGTGCAGCCTGGCGCGGGCGCGGGCTCGTCATACTCGCACGAGCCGTCATCCTCCTCCGCGCCCTCGTCGTAGTTGTTCGCCTCTGGGTCCGTGCAGCCTTGTACGGGGGGGTCCGGAGGATCTTCCACCACGATTGTGGCGCTAACTCGATCCGTTGTCTCTGTCCATGTCCCACAAGTAGCCTCTAGGGTAACTGTGGTGTTTTCCTGGATATTGGTCAATTCCAATTCATAATTTCCTTCGTTATCTAGTGGGAGGCCGAGGCTCGTATCTTCGATGTCCGCGGTGCTCCACCTCAATTCACACGTGGTGATGTCATCATGAGTCACCAAGCCGAATATCGGAGCATCGCCACCCCTCTCTATTTCAAAGGAAGTCTGTGAGGCAGACAGTCCAGTTTCGCTTTCGTCTGGATAATGAACGATGAACGCCTTGGACCAAGAGGTCTCCTGTCCCAAGCTGTCGATAGCTACAACCTTCAGCGCATGGCTACCTATGTCGAGGTCCGAAATATCGATGGTTATTGTGCCATCAGGGCCAGGGGACTCGGAGATCTCCTCCCCGTCCATGGTGATCAATAGGGAGAGGTCAGACATCGCCTCGTCCATGATTGTGACACTAACAGAATCAATCGTCCCTATCAGGATTGTATCGGGGAGGTCTGAGTCGACCGTGGGCGCGTGATTGATGCCCTCGTCTTCAACACCGAAGAAAAGAACCCCTGCCATAACGCTGGTAATCATGAGTCCCGCTAGCATCAGTGATCTGGCGGCGCCTCCGTCTTCCATGGATTCAATGAGGTAGCAATAGCATATAATCAATTAAGAGAAATTTGCGAAATTTCTTGCAATACATCACTCATCGGCAAGCGAGACGACATCTTGTAGGAATTCTCCAGCGTCCCATTGTATCCCCGAATATGCCACCCTCTTTCTCATCTGCTTGTCAAGGATGAAAGTGGTGGTTGAGTGACCAACCTCGTACTCCCCAAGGCTCTCGTCATGAGGATTAACCGAACCACCCGGGGACTCTCCGTTTTCGGAACCTTCAGCTATGCAAGAAAGCCAGTCCCCATCAGGCCTTTCATAGCCCCCATCACACATGCAGTGAGCGCTCGAGCCAGAACCCATTATCCAACCATGGTTGTTACAGTCAGCCCCAGGAGGGGCTAGGCTTTGATTGGCATTGCTGGCCACCCATGCCAGATGGGTCCCCAGCCCCATTTCTATAGAGCTAAGGTTCCCTCCGTATTCACTCCAGGTCTCGTTATCAACGTCCCACGAGTGAAGGACCCAATTCCAAGTGCTATTATTGGATTCCCAACCTCCTATCTCGCCACTTGAGACATTGAAACTGGTGTTGGTTTCTGAGAGGGCAGAGCTCACGAATTCTGAGCCATTCATTCCGAAACCTGCCATATCGTGTTGCAATGAAGAGTTGTCGGGATACATAACCACTAGTCTGTTGAGGTTGTCTTCTGGAGGCTGACTGGCAGCTATGTGTTCATTATCGACAACGACATTCCATGATCTGTAGGTCTCTTGTAGTTCGGAGACTGACCCGGTAAGGTGGTGCCACTCGTACCCCCTGGATTCGGTCCACTCCGATAGATGGCTAATGGTATCCCTAGCAGGGTCAATTGTGATGGAGACCATTACCACCTGATCAGAATACTCTCCAAGGTTCTTGTAGACGTAGTCCAAGTTCGATGATATCACCAGACAAACATCAGGACAAGAGGTGTAGACGAATGCCACCACGACCACCTTGCCTTCATGATCCGAGAGTCTGAAAACATCACCATCTTGGTCGAATAATGCGAAATCGGGGGCATCAGGTGGATCCCAGTACTCCGTCCCCAGGATTTCGATAGTCTCCTCCTCGTCCCCCAAGCAACCGGGTATGAGGATAGACAAGACGATTAACAATGCTTTGATTTTCGAAATAAGCCCCCCTCCTACTCATCAATTAGTAGCATCACGTCCTCTAATGCCAACTCAACATTCCAGTCCATATCTCCCCACCAGACCCTCTGGTTCATCTGCTTGTCCACAATGATGGTTCCAGTCGTGTGGTCCACCCAATATTCATGGCTCCCGATGTGCTTAACCGAAACATCCCCCTCATCATCCTGCTGAGTCTCTAGTCCACATCCGTGGTCATCTACTTGCTCTCCTTCGGGCGTTTCGACACAAGTGTCAAATCCATCTGCAACCCCATCTCCATCTGTATCTTTGTCATACGTAGTAAGGCCCACATCAAACTCCAACCAAACATCCTCTAGATCGCTCAAATTTCCCGTTAGGTGTGGCCACTCCAAGCCCCTTTGCTCCGAGTACTCCGCCATCACGGTGTGATTGTCAGTCCAGGGGTCGACGGTAATGCTGAGTATCTCAACGGTCTCGCCGTATTCCTCACCCAGAAGCATCCGCAAGTAGTCTAGATTCGCACTCACTATTGGGCAAATATCGGGACATCTGGTAAACAGGAAGGCAATCACTACGACCTTACCCTCATACTGCGAGAAAGAGAAGTACTCCCCATTCTGGTCAATCAGAAGGAAGTCCGATACGGGCACCGGGGGATTGATGTCCTCTCCGTAGAATATGTCAGACTCTTCGTTCCCGATGCATCCGGGAAGGGCCAACAGAAGTACTGCGTAATACGCCCAAAACTTACTCATCTGAACCCTCAATATTACGCCTCGAAATTGCTACAGCAATCAAAACAGCCAAAATGGCCAATGTCAATGTGCGATAATCCGAATCGCCACTGGATACACTATCGTCTTGGTTGTTGTTGAAAGAATAGTCCATAGGTGCTCCGGACTCAGTGTGGTTGTCCAAAACTATCGTTACAACGACTTCTCCCCACCAGCTGCCATTGGAGAAAATCTGAATCCCATAGGTTTCCGGGCCATATTTTTCTGGATCCAGCCAGAACCTGCATTCGTCTTCTATCCCAGGTGAAGATGGGCCTGCTGTACACACTTCTTCTCCATAGGGACCCTCCAAGGAAATGTTCCTCTCGTAGTCTACGACATTGTAGAAAATCAGCGTGTCATTCTGGAGGACCTGTGCTGATTCTGGTTGCACACTCTCTCCTCTCAGGATGAAGGCAAATGTGTCGGCCCCATGGGCAGACACGGTCGGAGTGAGCATCATCACGATCGCCAATGAAACAAGTATTCTCCTCATTCGTCACTAGCCTCCGCCGACCAAAGCGGGGGGTAGTTGTATCGAGGGTCATAGTCCTCGTCGAACTGCACAACGTAGATGCCGCTCACCATCTCTGAAATGAATACGAATCCTCGAGGGTCGTACTGCAGTCCCCAGTCGAATGGAATCATGCATGAGGCCCAACAATCCGCCATGTCATAGCCAAGTGAGTTGGTTGGGTCTTCTATCCAGGTGGGACCAGCTGGAAGGTAGTATCCAAGAGTGTGCGTCGGAGCCAACTCTTCGATGCACTTGAATCCGCATTCGGGATCTGGAACCCCGTCCTTCCAGACGATTTCTTCCCATATTTTCCCGTGGTCAGTCAACCAGTTACCTGCATGGTAGTGAGTCCAATAGACGTGCCCACTGGTCCCAGTGTCGCCATTGTGGGGGCTGAAGATGTATCCACCAGGGATGTAGTGCTGCGGGTGTTTGGAGCCGTTGGCCAAGGTCCCCTCTCCGGGGAGCCTCCATTTGGATACGAGGAATGGCATTGCGGGGTCAGTGGTATCGATTGTCCATAGGAATCCCGTGTGTCCCGGATTGCTACCATACTCGGGGGCGATGATGGTGTAGTGGCGCCAGTTCTCCCCATAAGTCGCATCTTCTGGTCCAGTTCCACATTCCGATGGCCATTCAGACTGTGGTACGTACTCGCTAATCCCATTGCAAACCAGATGCTCGTATGGAACTGCGTAGTGGATGTTGTCGTTGCCCTGCTCTGAATCTAGCCATTCTTCGGGAGTCATATTGGCATGGCCTCCTCCATCGGGACCATACCACCCTGAGTCATCAGTGGGGCACCCAAGCCATCTGCCGACTTCTGGTGGCCAGGAGACTCCAAGTGGGTCTGCCACCGAGGGAGGCTCACTGACATCAACAATGCGAAGGCCTGCTCCCCAATAGGAGGCGATTAGCAGTCTTTGCTTGGTAATCGGGTGAACGAAGTACACGTGATCATGATTGAAGATCGAGCCACCGCATGTGGTGTAAGGCTCGGGCGTGTATCCGCCCCACCTGATTATTTCTCTGCTAGAATTATCGCCAGTGACCCAAGAGGTGAAGTCGCCGGGCACATAGAATATCTGAGTCCCTTTGTAGAACGTTCCACTACTGCCCTCAACCATTTCGGGATAGGGGTCGGCCCCGAAAAGGAACAGGCTGCATTCCTCATATGGGTCGAGAGCACCTTCCCAGTCACAATAGACCGCTAGGTCCTGATTGTGGAAACCGGCTGGTGGGTTGTTCCACTCAGCCACCTTAACGGGGCGAGTTTTGTCACTTACATCGATAACATCGAGTCGGTTAGTCCCACTGTTGGCATCATCGTCGTTAGGTATCGGGTCCAGCTCGCTGTTCGTCAACTCGTGGTTTACAAGGACCCAGTTGTTGTCCTCTGTGACTTTGATGTCAATCATCCTAGCGACTTCGGCATAATAGGTGGAAAGTAGAACGATGTTATTCGGATTACTGATGTCGAGAATCTCGAATTGATTGTAGCTCGAGACGTATGCATAGCAGCCACCAGTTCCATCGCCATAAATCTCGCAGTCCTCGTGGAAATTGCCCTCGATAGCTATCTCGGAGTTGTCTCCAGGGGTCGGTGCTACATTCTTGAACTCCTCACTGCAGGGCCTACCAGCAGTATCGTCAAGCTCCGCAGGTGGTTTGACATTGCCATCGCAATTCAGGTTGTGGTAGTCGATAAGAACTGCATTTTCTGTCCATAGCCGGTGAGAGAATAGATCGCTGTGAGAGTGATTCTCATCTTCGATCTCAGTCACTGGGTCAATCCAGCCGGAATTATCCCCTCCATCACTCCCAGAATCGCCCATAATTGAGAGGCATCCAGAAAGCGGAGCCAGTACCATCAATCCAACCATTACCAAGCACGGACTGACCCGCATGCCCTGATGCGTGGGACCAATGCCTATCAAATTCCCCATTGCCGGTACACGGCCCCAAGGGGCCGTCAAACACCACTAGGTGGCCCATATGGCCTGTCAATGTCCAATTGCACGATGTATAGGCCACTTGTTATGCAGGATAAGTATGTGTAGCCCTCATGATATTCCGCAGCCCATAGGAAAGGGGTCCAACCGAAATCATAGAACGCACTATCCAAGGGCGTTCCATCGGCACCATGGGGAAGGTGGAAACCAACTGTGGAGTCCAGATGTACAGATGTCTTGTTGCCGTCGGAGAGTCCGGCTAGCATAAGAGTCTCGATATCAATTATCCATAGTCCAGCGTGGTAACTTGACATGTATATCCTGCCATCCCAAGCGCCACCATGGCTATTGTCGGGAAGGCCGGGCAAACCAGTCTGGAAAATCTGAGTGTCTGCGTTATGGGGGCTGAAAAGTAACCACTCCTCGCCGTCAGGGATGTGATGATCCCAAGCAAATGGGTTCTCCCATCCATGGATCAATTCAGGCGTGAATCTTAGATTTCCATTGACCATTTCATACCCAGTCGTATCAAGGAGGTATCCCATGCCAGTCCCTACACTGGTACTCAGGACTTCAGTGGCGATAATGGTGAGGTGGCGCTTCCCAACGGGGTAGCCCAGATGACTGGCATCGACCATGTCGTCAACCGGCTCTGCGTAGTGGATGTAGGAAGCCCGGCCGCCGTTTTCATTGCTGGTGCAACCGCAGTCAATCTCGCCATCGCCGTCGAAGTCCTCGAATTCCATCCATTGGCCAACTTCCGGAGCTCTCCACAGGCAACCAGCCTGCGACCCTCCCGAGGCTCTGCACCATGTTCCGTGCCAGAGGTACTCTGCGAGGTCCTTACCAGGGTGGGGTACGTCCGAAACGTCGAAAATCCTCAAACCAGCTTCCCAATAAGCCCCATAAACGTAGGTCCTGCCAAAACGCGGATCATTCGAGTCTTCACCTGGCCACGTTTGTACGGTCATGTCGTGAATGTATATCCACCCTCCCAATGTCGACTCCCAGGAAACTTCCGCCTCGCCAACTTTCACTATGCGCGGAAGATCCCCATAAGCCGCGAAGTTCAGGTGTGCAATAGTTATCCCACCGCACGCGTCACCCTGGCCAACATCACAAGATTCGTAGTCTGGATTCGCAACAAAGATGTACCACTCATTGTCAATCATATGCGTGTAAAGATTGTGAGGTCCACTGGGATGATCGACGTCATACCAAGAATCTACCCAACTCGGATTGGACTTGTCGGTGACGTCCACAAGGGTCACAGTGACCTGTGCCGGATCTTCCCATGAGCCAACATTTGGGTCGGCTGCTCCAGGGTCGACAAGTTGATTCTGAACTATCACGTACTCCCTGGCGTTGTATTCCAGATACTTGACATCGAGAACCTGAGTATTGGGGTCGTAGTAAACCCCTGTCACAGTGGTGTTTTCTGGGTTGGTGACATCAACGATGTGCATCTCAGACCAGCCAGCTATGTATGCGTAGATATTCCCGTCCGGTGATTCCGCGACCTGAACCTCTGCGTTTCCCGGGGCGGTAAGGGGATTGTAGCTAATCGGCAGAATGTTGTCTGTGTACAACTGGTGCTGACTCGCGTTTCGATGATCGTGACCTTCGTCCTGCATCAGCGGATCCACCATTCCTTCGACGATTGTTGCAGACTCTTCGGGCTCGCCCATGAGCGTAATCGATGCTACAAGGGCCACCAATACGCACCCAGCAAAGGCCAGGGCCAGCCCCAATTTCCCGGAGTCCACGAGGTACGCGACAATGGCGGTCATGTTGAAGCCATCGCCCCCCTCGGCCAACCATGAGGTCATGCGAGGCGTTCGCCTCTATTCTGGCAATCATTCTTCTCGCTGCTCCCGTCATGGCGCACGAGCCCAAGGAATACACCATTCTACTGAAGGATGATGGCGTAACTCCAAATGGGGTTCAACAGGGAATACTCGTCACCACTGACTATCTGTTCTTCTACAATGTTGACAGCAGGGAGAATACATCACACAGGGTTCTAATTGATGCAGATTCGGATGGAAACTACAATGGCTCTGATGACACCTCTACTGCTTGGCTATATTCTTCCTGCGAACTAAATGAGACAGGTATGAAAGAAGACCCTGAATGCGAAGTCACGGAATTGGTCTTACTGGATCCATCCAATGGACTGCTCCCTGGAAACATTTCCATGATGCACCAGATAATGCACAATGGGAACTCATCTGAGTCCGTGTTCATAGTGACATTCTCCACTGATGTCCATATGACACAACCGATGCAAAATACCGATTCTGGAGGAGATGCTAGTGCAGAATCCAATGATTCCATGCTTAAGCTGGTATTGCTGTTCTCCCTGATGGGGATGACTGTGATACTGCCAAAACTACTTTCCGAGAAAAGGTGACGACTTCTCTAACAATGGGTGGCCTCAAGAACCCATGGCCTCCCCGGCATCACAGGGGCGCTTAGCTCAGCTTGGAAGAGCGCCTGGTTTGCAACCAGGCGGCCGGGGGTTCAAATCCCCCAGCGTCCACCACCATCGATCAATGTCGGAACTACCTATTCGCTCTTATCTCCAGCATCTGATTGAGTATCTTGAGAAGACCCCTAAGGGTCACTTCACTTATTCCTGCTACTTTGCAAACATCGCTCTGGGTACGCGGCGAGCTGCTGTCCTGCGATGCCTTGTATAGGAGGACCCCTGCTATCCCAGAGGGCTTCTTGCCTTGCCATGAGAGGTCATCTTTCACGAGGTCCCACGTTTCTCTGACATTCCCCAGGACAACCGGTGGCAGACCGAGGTCAGAGTGGAATTTCTCAAAGTACTCTTGAGGGCCAGTTATGTGGTGGGCCCCAAGGGTTCTGGCTACGAGCCTTATTGTTCGCTTAAGCTCCTTGATTTCGACCTCTTTGATCATGTCGAACGAATCCGCAATCTCCTCAATCTTCCTTGGGATCTCTGCCTCTCTGGCCGCTACGTAGACGCATGCGGCAGATACTCCTCGAATACTCCTCCCAGTAACCAATCCCCTGTCTACTGCATGCCGATACAGACCAGCAGCCTGTTGCTCAATCTGCGGAGGCAGATCGCCCCTGTCCCGGATGAACTGCATGGCCTTGGACAGGTTCCTGCTACGACTGTCCCGAGTTTTGCTTCTCTGGTCTATCCTCTGTCTCCTCCTCCAGTCACGGAGTGCCTTCCCCGACATCCCATGCCTCTTGGCAGAGCCAGAAGTCAGGTCCGAACGCCTGATCTCTGTCGATAGCCCCTTGTCGGAAAGTGTGAGTGTAGTGGGCGCGCCAACCCTGCTCCTATCGTCCCCTCCCGAATGGTTAGTCCATTCTGCGCCTGGGTCAATCATATTCTCAGCAGCGACATAACCGCAGTCGGAGCAGGACGTCTCACCCCTGATGTCATCGTTATCCCAAGAATTGGAACCGCAGACCCTACAAGGACCGGTCACTGACTCAGTTCCACGGCTCTTAGAGGGACGACTAGCTGGAACAATTGCTCGACCCCTAGTACTCTTCCTAGAAGACTCCCTTCTAGAACCGGTTCGCTGCGCAGTGTCCCTTTCCATCTTCTCAACTCGCAGTTGTATAGTGACGACCTCATTATTTAAATGTTACTATCTGATGTTTCACCCAACAGATTCACAAATAAGCTTCCCGAAACTTCTTGCCTCTCCTCTTGTTGCTACGGCCATGGGGGAGAAAAAACCCGTTCGAACCGCCCTTTTTGAGAAGCATGTCCAGGCTGGGGCGAACATTGTCGACTTCCATGGATTCGAGCTTCCAATATGGTACTCTTCGATCCAGGAAGAGCATCTATCGACAAGAAACTCCGCAGGTCTTTTCGACGTCTCTCACATGGGCCTTTTCCGTTTCCAAGGGGGCGATGTTCTACCATGGTTAGAGTCAGTGGGGACTCAGGAGTTCTTAAACTTCGCAAGCGGGAGGTGCGGATATACTCATTTTCTGGATTCAGATGGGAATATCATTGATGACATGATATTTGCAGTAAAGAGCCAGGATGAGGTATTTGGCGTCCCCAATGCGTCCATGGTCGACGTCATGTGGAAATGGCTAACCGATCTATTGCCGAAGGATGGTTCGGTAAGTATGGAAGACATGTCTTCAGAGACTAGCATATTGGCTCTCCAGGGTCCCAATTCAGCAGAAATAATTTCTCAAACTCTGGGCGAAGCCAACTCAGTAGGTAGATTCCGCTGTCAGGACATAGTTTCAAACGAACTCGGAATTACTGGGTGGATTCAGGGTACGGGATACACCGGTGAAAGGGGCGTTGAGATTTTTGTCCCCAACGAACAGGCGCCATATCTGTGGTCGGCATTACTTGATACTGGTTCGGATTTTGGGATCGTTCCTGTGGGACTAGGTGCTCGTGACACACTAAGACTGGAGATGGGCTACCTTCTCTCGGGCCAAGACTTCTTGTGGCCAGGACTTGGAATCAGTCCCGATCCCAGTCTCCCGGTGGATTTCTTGGCTAGGGACACGGTAGAGACATCCGTCCCCTTCGGACTAAGCATGGATCATGACTTCATAGGCCGTGACAGACTAGTCTCATCAATGGGGAAAAATGAGAGGTGGCAGGCCCTGATATGTACGGAAAGGGGACCATCGCCCAGACTCGGACACAAGGTCCTAGATGGAGAATCTGAGGGCTCTCGAATCATCGGTTATGTTACCAGTGGCGCCCCATCCCCCTCACTTGGAGGGACGGGAATTGCAATGGCATACATCAGTGGCAAGGGGGTCGGGGATGACGTCTGGATTCAAGCCAGTCAAAGGAGAAGGGTCAGGGCCAGGGTGGTCTTGCCGCCTTTCAAGAAATGATGCGCCACAATGCAGAATGCCGCCTCGCCGCGACAAACCTCATTGCTGAACGTCCCTCGTCCATGTCCGAGGCACGATTATGAGTGGTGGTCTGGAAGCTGTCGCAATAAAGAATCTGCAAACCCTGCTAATATCAAGAGGGGTCTCCGCAGAGTCCCTATTTTCCAAGTACGACATCGATGGGGACGGCTCTCTCAGTTACGACGAGTTTTCTGGAGCACTCTCCTCAATCACCGGTCAGACCGCTCCTGCCGCCATAGTCCGAGCAATAGTGGATGCCTTGGATACGGATGGCGATGGCTCACTAGATCTGAGTGAGATAATCTCGCTAGTCGAATCTAATTCGGACGATGAGTATTCCAGCGGCTCCGGGATATCTGTCAGCGACCACCCCAATGACTTCTACAACGGGAACTTCGAGCCCCAACATGACATCAACGGCAAACCTTCGTTCAGGAACCCCAATGGGGCGATCCTCTACTTCTACAACGCGGGCTCGGGCGGCGCCCCCTCATGGAGCATGGACGACAGGGAACAGGATGGCAGCAATGATTGGTACAGAGGCGGATGGACCCGCGTCCCATCATCAGGCGGTCTGCCCATAGGGACTAGGAGATGGGTGGGAGTTGGCAAGATAACAATCAGCTCCGACTCACAACCTGGCACCCCAGAACCAACTACTCCCTCATTGAGCATGGATGCCACGAGCTCTGAGGAAGATGGCACGCCTGAAATAGAGATTTCTCTCACGAAGGCGAACTTCTCCAGCACGGAGGAAATCAGCTTCACATTCACGGCTCCCCATATGGACCCTTCCGCATGGATAGGGATAGTTCCCTCGTATATTCCCCATGGAGATGAGGCGGTCAACGATCAGCACGACACTAGCTTTAGGTTTCTTGAAGGCAGGACCAGTGGTTCCTTCTCCTTGCCCAATCCGGGATCGGGAGGGTGGACTCTGAGATTGCATGACACGGACAACAACGGCAACGAGATTGCATACGCCCCCTTCACCGTTGACGCAGGGCCAAATCCCTTTATTTCCATCGTCAGTGGCGACAGGGTCCCTCTCGACGAGCCTCTGGTGATTTCTTTCTCCGGCTCAGACACTTCCGAAACAGCATGGATCGGAATATATGGGGAAGGGGTTGCACATGAGCATCACAATGGGAATTGGAATTACTTGAACGGTCATCAATCACCACCCAGTTTTACGACACCTGAGGGAAATATGACATTCCAACCGTCCGACATGTTTGACACCCCCGGCAGGTATCAGGCGAGATTGTTCGCTGACAACGGTTACGAGATGATTGCCCAGGCACGTTTCGAGCTCGTTGAGGCAGGAGTGGAATTGGGTATCGACGATGTGACGAGTGAGATGGCTGAGATGTTGAACTTAATCGACCCCCAGTCAAGCAGCATCGAAGCGATAGAGGCGGGACGAGCCAAGGCAGACGCCGAGGTAGAGCAGAAGATTTCCCAATTACCCTTCTCGCTACAACCTGCTGCAAGGAGGATATGGACTTCAAGGGCCGATGCTTACCAGGATGTGATAGTTGCAAACCTCCCATCTACCGATGCCCTTGCAGCCGGGGTGGCGGCCGCGGGGATCGCTGCTGCGGCCATTTCTTCTAGCACAAGGGAATCAGCACCTTCCTATGAGAGCGAGCCACCAGCCGCGCCAGAGCCC
>DAFQ01000003.1:0-21121 GCA_002497985.1 Euryarchaeota archaeon UBA4 | reverse complement strand
CCGAGCCACCAGCCGCGCCAGAGCCGAATCCGAGCGACTCCAGTCAGGGCTCACTTTCTGAGGTAGTGCAGTCTTTCACCCAAGCTAGGCTGATGTCGGATCAGAAGCGACTGATAGAAGTCCATTCGGGAACTTCACATGATGTTTCATTCAGGATATCTTCATTGGAGAAGACTTTCGGAATCGGCCTTTCAGAAGAATTCAGAGGGGGAAGTACGATTATTGCTGAAATCAAGGACATTGGAGAAGTTGAGATTAGGTTGCATCCTTCCGCTGATACGGGCGAATTCAAGACTGGTTATGAAGGATCAATGACAGCCTCAGTACAAGGTTGGAACGCCATCCGAAAGAGGATAATATTGGGCGCTAGTGATTAGATACTTCCAACGCCTCTTCAACCATCTCTTCGAGACTTATTTGCGGCCTGAATCCACATCTGTGTTCTAGGTACCACGCGTCAACTATTCCCCAGACCTCGGTGTCCGAGTTCTGGTTTAGTTCGGCCGTGGCCCCGGTTCTCTGGTTGTATATCTCAGCCAAATCGCTCATTGTAATGCCCTTTCCAGACCCGACTGCGAAACTCTCCCTGGTCAGAGGGGGGTCCTGCAATACGGTTTCGATAATCCTTACCAGGTCCTCGATGTGAATGAAATCCTTGACGTCCTCTCCAGAACCAGGGACATTTACCCAGCCCATCTGGCTCTCCATGGCCCATCGGTGTAGTATCCCATTTCCAGGTGGCCCATCAAGTGGAACTCCCTGGACATTAGACGCCCTGATCACACTAACCGGCCTTCCTGTCTCCGCCCTCTCCAGCGCATTCTCTTCTATCCAAAGCTGACCTTCGGCTGCAGTGTCCCGTGGCGAGAGGGTGGATTCCGGGCCATAGTAGTCGTCACCTGGGTACCATTGGGGATGAACCCTCAGAGTCCCGAGGATAATGAGGTGAAGCTCACCATGTCTGTCTACCGCATTCAGAACGGGCCTCGCTGCTTCCCTCATCACTATCTTTGCCTCTCTCTCATTTCTTGCAACCGAGGTGTTTACAGGACGCGAATTGATGTGAATTAGTGCAGTACAGGGGGTCAGCATCACGTCAAGAGAAGTCTGGTCCTCGAGAACCTCATCGGGGATGACAACAGCCCTGTCACCGAGCGCTTCCACTATGTAGGGGGCGACGAATGAATCCGATGCTGTAATGGCGACTCTCATGTTGACGTGCGGCACTCAGTCCGGAGGAATAAGAGTGTGTCGGTGGCGTGATGGTCAATTTGCAGGCCATCGACCGAAGAAAATCATATACTCTCTCGACGGGCAAGACACTAAGGGGAGCAGTATGGACCAACTTCCGAACCTCGGCAGGGAGCAAGAAATGCTCAGTGCAATGGGACTTTCTGGAATCGAAGATCTATTTTCAGACATTCCTGAGAAGATTAGAACGGACGGCCCCCTGCCACTCCGCCCCCCTCAGTCAGAGGAAGAAATTTGGGCGGACGCTCAGAGGCTTCTAGGGGCCAATATCGATTTGGATTCACGCCCCTCTTTCCTTTCTGCGGGACTAGCGAGAAATTTCGTTCCCACAATGGTGGGGATGCTCGCAACACGCGGCGAGTTTCTTACATCTTACACCCCTTACCAACCAGAGGTCAGTCAGGGCATGCTCCAGGCGATGTGGGAATTTCAGACGATGATTTCAGAACTCGTAGGGCTTCCAGTATCAAATGTCTCGATGTACGACTCCAGTACTGCAGCTGCCGAGGCAATAACCTGCGCAGTCAGGGTGAAAGGAAGGAAGGCAACCCAAAAGGGAGTAGTTTACGTCTCTGAGTTCGTCCCTCCTCACAAGATGTCTGTAATACGGAACTACACGCAGGGCGGCGGCATCGAATTACGCCCCCTCAAGCACGGAACTGATGGCAGGATAGACTTGGAAGCGGCTCAGGAAGCAACAGGATCCTGTGCGGTATACGTGGAGCAACCGAACGCATTTGGGGTGATGGACGAGGGAATCACCAGATTGAAGGAAATAATTGGTGAACACACTGCATTGGTAGTTTGTGTAGATGCGGTCTCATTGGGCATCATGGAGGCCCCTGGAAAATACGGAGCTGACATCGTGGTGGGGGAAGGCCAGCCATTCGGTATCGGCCCAACAGCCGGCGGCCCAATTTATGGGCTGTTCGCCTGTGGAAAGGACTACCTTCGTCAAATGCCGGGAAGAATAGTGGGGCAGACTGTCGATGAAGACGGACTCGACGCCTTCACACTCACACTTTCCACAAGAGAGCAACATATTCGCAGGCATCGTGCAACTTCCAATATCTGCTCCAACGAGACGCTGATCGCATTGATGGGGGCAATGCACATGGCAATGCTCGGACCAGAGGGTCTCGAGAGGCTCGCTCTTAGGGTTGCAGCTGCAACAGAATCAACCAAGTCTGCCATGGCTTCCATACCCGGCGTGGAGGTAGTCGAGTCAAACAACTCAAACTTCCGTGAATTCGTGGTAGAGCTACCGGGTGATGCTAGATTGGCCGTCGACTACATGGACAGGAATGGGGTGCTTGGGGGATTCCCGTTGGGGGATTGGTGGGAATCCATGTCCGATAGACTCCTGATAGGTTGTGATGAGAGGACCAGTAATTCGGACATCGAAGCACTGTCCACAGTCCTTTCTGCGTGGGTGGAGGGAGTTAGCAAGTGAGTGATATTTTCAGTTTCAATGGAGCAGAAGGAACCGGCTGGTCCCAGCCACCCCCTATCTCCGAGGATGCCATTTCAACAGTGCCCATTTCACTACGTCGTGCCGACCTGCCTCGTTGGCCCCGAGCCAGCGAGCCCGAACTAGTGAGGCACTACACATGGCTATCCCAGAGGAATTTCGGAATCGATACTGGGTTCTACCCCCTGGGGTCATGTACGATGAAGCACAACCCCCGTGTAAATGAGAGAATAGTCCAATTGCCGGGAATTGACCGAGTCCATCCCCTCCAGCCAGAGCATCAAATCCAAGGCCTTCTTTCAATATTCTTTGAGATGCAAGAGATGCTCGAAGTATGCTCGGGAATGGATCAAGTAACACTTCAGCCTGTAGCAGGGGCGCAGGGCGAATTTGCAGCAATTAGGTGCATTCAGGAGTATCACAAGGACAATGGACAATCCCATAGGAACAAGGTGATAGTACCAGATTCAGCTCACGGAACTAATCCTGCCTCGGCTGCAATGTGTGGTTACGAGATTATTGAGATACCCAGTTCACCAAACGGATTCCTAGACCTCGATGCCCTGAGGGAGGCGGTTGGTGATGATACCGCGGCGATGATGATTACGAACCCTAGCACTCTTGGCGTCTTTGAACCGGAGATTTCAGAAGCCGCCGACATAGTCCATTCCGCAGGAGGGCAAATGTACTACGATGGTGCTAACTTCAATGCTATACTGGGTAAGACAAACCCTGGTTTGATGGGTTTCGATGCCGTGCATTACAATCTACACAAGACCTTCAGCCAGCCCCACGGTGGTGGTGGCCCCGGAAGTGGCCCCATCGGTGTAAGGGGGCATCTCGCTGACTATGTCCCATCTCCTGTTGCTGATAGGGGGGAAGTCGAGGACGGCGGAGCGACCGGCGATGGTTATCGATACTTCTGGAGAACTCCTGACAAGACCATAGGGAAGGTCCAGCAATGGCATGGAAACGCAGGAGCAGTGGTCCGCGCTTGGGCATTCTACCGCCGTTATGGTCGTGAATTGGAGCTAATGAGCGAGCACGCGGTTCTGAATGCTAACTATCTACGACATCGAATATTGAATCCCGAATCTGATGTCAGGGAGAAAATTCCTGCCATGCCTGTCGATGGCGCCACTGTGGATTTCGTCAAGCACGAATTCACCCTATCGATGAGCCCACTCAAGGAAGCCGTGGGCGTTTCAGGAAAGGATGTGGCTAAGCGGCTCCTCGACTACGGATACATGTCACCAACCCTGTATTTCCCGATGATTGTTCCCGAGTGCTTGATGATCGAGCCAACTGAGACCGAGTCAATTGAGGTCATGGACAAGTTCGCAGAGGACTTCCTGGCCATATTGTCAGAAGACCCCTCTGTAGTCACCACTGCTCCTCACACTACTGATGTCAGGAGGGTCGATGAGGTACAAGCGGCAAGGAATCTTGTATTGAGGCACCCCTGTGAAAAGTGAGTCCGGGCGCCGAAGGCGATAATGCCATGTTCCGCTTCCGAGAGCTATGGAGGGGTCAGGAGAGAGGTTCTGGTTACTGGGGAATCCATCATGGTGGGGCATCGAAGGAGGGGTCCTCCCCCCCTCTCTGAGGAAGGGCGAACTTCCTCTGCCCTCTGAGTGGGGCGACGCTGAATCAACTCGAGGAGGTTGGCATAGGCAGAGATTGAGGCCTATAGCATGGGGCCTACTCAAACCGTTCGCTTGGGCGCCATTCTTCCTGATCGCGTGCTCCTTCCCATTGATATTCCCTGGAAAAACCCCTGATGACCAAACTGTCGCTTTGACCTTATTTTTGATATCCTGGTCATTGTTGGTCATTCCATTGGTGATGGAGCGGAACTCCCAGCCCTCATCAGGGGGGACCCTTCTCTCTCTGCCGATAGACTGGAAACTCCTCGCAGCAGGGACCGTAGTCTTCCCACTCCATGTAGAGCTTGATCCTCGATTCGGGTGGATTTCTTACTCATTTTTCGTTATCTCAATGATTCGTTCCTTTTCGATGATGTCGGAATCCTTTGCCATACCTCCTGCACGATTTGTTGCTCCTGTGAATAGGGGGGAATCGGGGAGAATGGAAATTGACAGTCATTGGACCATTCTGTCAGACAGATGGATTCGGGGACCCATGGCAATACTTGCCATGGAAAGCGGCTCTCTCATGATTAGTGGGGGCAGTCGAGCGGGACACGACTTCGTTTGTTTGGCCTATAGGCATCACACGGGCTTCGTGCAGGACTGCTTCTTCGAGGGGCATCCCGAATCAGAAGCCCTGGCAGATGCTCTTTCCAAACCCCCCATCCAGTTGAATGACGTGGAATGGCCAAGTGTCTTCACACTCCCTTGTGAGGAAGAGTGACTCATACGGCAGGCATTTGAACCTCCTTCCTTCCCGACGTGCATGGACATATGCGTCGTCCTCGGATCCAAGTCGGACCTGCCAGTGGCCGAGAAGTGTAAAACAGTGCTCGACAAGTTCGATGTGTCTTACGAAATAAGAGTTGCTTCTGCACATCGAGCACCCAAATACCTGGAGGGCATCGTTGAATCAGCAGAGGAGTCCGGATGCAAGGTCTTCATTGGAATGGCAGGGGTTGCAGCCGCACTCCCCGGAGTCATCGCGTCAATGACCACGAAGCCCGTAATTGGAGTTCCAGTGGGGGGCAAGGTGCCTCTCGACTCACTCCTTTCCATTGTTCAAATGCCACCGGGGATGCCAGTCGCAACAGTAGGTGTTGACAGGGGTGACAACGCTGGCGCGCTAGCAGTCCAGATTCTCGCTACCTCTGATAACGACCTCGCCTCTACGTACTCAGATTACCGTTCTGCAATGACTGCTAAGGTCATCGCTGATGACGAGTCAATCCAAGGGTGAGCTGCTTGATGAATACCCAAATGCTGATTGATGAGGCGATAGAATCGCTCCAGTCACAAATAGATGGAACCGCTATTATTGCGTGCTCTGGGGGAATTGATAGCAGCGTGGCAGCTGTCCTAGCTCATCGTGCCGTGGGAAGCCTACTGCATTGCGTATACGTAGATACCGGACTAATGCGAAAGAACGAGACGGAGGAAGTCTCAGAGATGTTCTCAGAAATGGGAATCAAACTGAAGATCGTCGACGCATCAGAACGATTCTTCTCAAATCTGGAGGGGGTGACCGATCCAGAGCACAAGCGGAAGGTCATTGGCGAGCAATTCATCCGCGTGTTCGAGGAAGAGCAGTCATACTGTGGGGCGAAGTACCTGGTTCAGGGGACCATAGCTCCGGACTGGATTGAGTCCGGAGGGGGGGAGAGGGACGTCATCAAGAGTCACCACAATGTCGGCGGACTCCCTGAAGAAGTCGATCTGGAGATTGTCGAGCCTCTCCATGAATTCTACAAGGACGAAGTTAGGGAGATGGCCAGGGAACTGGGAATAAAATCCAGTGAAAGGCAGCCATTCCCCGGGCCGGGCCTGGCAGTCAGGGTTCTGGGGGACTTAACTCCCGAGAGGGTCGAGGCCTGCAGAGAGGCATGTCACATTGTTGAGACACGCCTCAAGGAAGCAGCAGAAGAGGGGAAGTGCGACCTGCCATGGCAATACTTCGCGGCCCTCCTGCCAGTCAGGAGCGTCGGCGTACACGGGGATGCCCGTGTGCACGGGGAGACGGTAGTGGTCAGGGCCGTAACCAGTATGGATGGGATGAGTGCTAGATACTCCCCCATCCCTCACGAGGTACTTTCCTCTATTAGCACGGAAATTACCAACGCCCTAAAGGGCAATGTGAACCGTGTTGTATACGATATTACCCACAAACCACCGGGTACGATAGAGTGGGAATGATTCCGATTCATTGATGAATGGGTGAACCAGCGGGCGACTAAGGCCGACATAGCTTAGTTGGTGGAGCGGTGGACTGTTAATCCACAGGTCGCAGGTTCAAGTCCTGCTGTCGGCGCCATCAATCCCTTCGTGCGAATGCTGCTAGAGCGAGAACTGAAAGTGCGGAAACAAGCCCAAATCCAGGGGTTTCATCACTGTCCTCTATGTCATTGAAGTCATCGAGTGGATCACAAATATCATCCGAGTCAATATCACTCGGTATGGAATCTGGGTCTAGGGGGTTGCTCTCACACTCTGTTTCGAAGTCATCGGTGAATTGGTCACCGTCGTCGTCGTCGTCAGCATTGTTTCCAGTTCCGTCCCCATCTGTGTCCAGCCACTCTGCCCCATCATCCGGGAAAGCATCATCGCCATCGGCTACTCCATCTCCGTCGTCATCTGGGTCAAGGACATCACAGGCACCATCGGAGTCGATATCGCTAGGCACAGAAGCGCTATCCAATGGATCACTTCCGCAGTCAGACTCTGTGGAGTCATCCCACCCGTCACCGTCAACATCCTCGTCGGCGTTGTCCCCGACGCCATCGGAGTCTGTGTCCAGCCACTCAGACGAATCATCAGGGAACGCGTCGTCCACATCGTCCACTCCGTCCCCATCATCGTCGGAATCTAGCCCGTCACACGCCCCATCTCCATCTGAGTCCACAGGTACTGAACTGGGATCCATCCAATCGCTACCACAATTGCCCTCGTCATTATCCGACCAACCATCGCCGTCGTCGTCGTCGTCAGCATTGTCCCCAGTCCCATCTCCATCGGTGTCTAACCACTCGGAGTTATCTTCAGGAAATGCATCCCCCTCATCGTCGAATCCGTCATTGTCGGAATCATTGTCCATGGTATCGCAATCGCCATCGCCGTCTGAATCAACAGGCACCGAATTGATGTCTAGAGGGTCGGAACCACACCACCCCTCCACCTGGTCCGTGTAACCATCACCATCATCATCATAGTCGATTGGGTCGCATTCGCCATCCCCATCGGTGTCGGTCGGTAACGAATTAGGGTCAAGTGGATCTGAGAAGCACCTCTCCTCCATGAGGTCTGGAACTCCATCATTGTCATCATCGTCATCGACATTGTCGCCCTTGCCATCTCCATCAGCGTCATTCCATTCTGTGGGGTCCTCGGGGAATGCGTCATCTCCATCGGGAACGCCATCACCGTCTGTGTCCTCGTCAAGTGAGTCGCAGATTCCGTCGGAGTCCATGTCAACTGGAACATCTGTGGAGTCTAGTGGGTCAGAGCCGCAGTCGAGCTCAATGGAGTCGGGCCATCCGTCATTGTCATCGTCATCGTCGGCATTGTCCCCAGTTCCATCCATGTCTGTGTCAGTCGTCTCACTGGGGTCGAGGGGGAAGTCATCGTCCACGTCCTCCACTCCGTCGTTGTCATCATCGGTGTCTGAGTCGTTTGGAATTCCATCTCCATCGAAATCGTCGCCCTCCAGGGCATCGCAAATGCCGTTAGAGTCAGCATCCACGGGAATGTCCGACGAGTCTAGGTGATCAGTTCCGCACGTAGCCTCGTCAGAGTCCGACCAGCCATCGTTGTCATCATCGTCATCCTCTACAAGTTGGGATGAGGATGCAAATTCGATATTGTCTAGATAGAGTGCTTCCATAGCTGAATTGGAGCTGAATTCCACTTCAAGGAAACCTTGGCCCGCCGCAGAGATGCTTACAGCAGTTGTAGTCCAAGTTCCTAGGTACGACGAGAAACTTGCATCGATGTCGTACCCAGTAGTGTTCAAAATCGAGACATCGGAGGTAGCTCCCCTGAATGTTATTATCAGGTAATCAACAGGACTCGAGGTCTCGTAAGCGGTATCCTGGAGGAACATGTCGAAGGTGAGGGTCTCAGCGGATACGTTGTCCAGTCGGAGAATTGTAACCCCATCTACGTCCGACATCTGGTAGCCATTGTTTCCGTCTGTGAAATTCCCAACTGTTCCGGTGTAATCGATAGTCCCAAAGTAGTCGCCATCTGTCAGCCCAACCCCTCCATTTGACTCGTAGAATAGTGAGAAGCCCATTTCAGAACCCGTGGTCTGGTTATGGGCGATGTGAGGTTCATTGGCGTTATTCCAAAGATATCTGTCTATGCTCTCATTGCCGGTGTCCGTGTACTTTACGCTAGAAATTGTGAATGGGTCTTCGAATGAGGTGTGGGCAACTACGTATGTCCCCGAGCATCCGCTTGCTAGTGTGTCTGGCATCCCGTCACCATCGGTGTCAGTATCAGCACAAGGATCGTTTGGGAATGCATCGTAAGCGTCATCCGTCCCGTCTCCGTCAGAATCTGTCGCTGACACGTTGTAGGTCGAGGTAAGCATCAGTATGGCAATCAGTAGTGGAGTCAGCACGTGGCGTTGGCTCATGAGGCTCAGAGGGGGAGCGATTCAATTAACGCTTGGGTGGAAATCACAGATGGAGGGATGTCTCCGAATTCTCCGTTAACCTCTTTGACCTGTTTTCGATGCATCGTCATGAGTTCCAGAGGGGCCGCCGAGCAGGTTCTCGATGCTGTCGTTGCATCCGGCAGGCATTATCGTGACAGTCTACCAATGATAGCCAGCGAGAACATCCTCAGTCCATTAGTTCGTAAAGCGTGTGATTCAGACTTGCACGGAAGGTATGCAGAGGGACTCCCAGGGCGACGATATTACCAGGGATGTGACGATTTTGATACAATTGAGGAGATAGGCATAGGACTGGCTAAGCGAGTATTCGACTGCAGCTTCGCCAATATCCAGTCGACTTCTGGGACAGTCTCCAACATTGGCGCCCTGAAGGCACTCGCCAAGCCGGGAGACAAGATAACGGCCGTGTCAACAGCGGATGGCGGCCACATTTCTCACGCACGGATGGGAGCAGTGGGGCTGAGAGGGCTAGATCTCGTTACATATCCGTGGGACGAGGATAGGATGGAGCCGGATATTGACGCGTCATGTGCGTTGATACGAGAGACGGAACCACAACTAGCACTCTTCGGCCAGTCAGTATTCTTGTTTCCGACCCCTCTGTCCGAGCTCTCCGACGCTGCGCACGAGGTCGGAGCTAGGGTGATGTATGATGGTGCACATGTCCTTGGTCTGATTGCAGGAGGACGGTTCCAAGATCCCTTACACGAGGGTGCGGATGTGATGACTGGTTCAAGCCACAAGACATTCCCCGGCCCCCAAGGCGGCTTCCTCCTCTCAAATTCAGAAGACCAGTCACTACAGAAGAAGCTCAACAACTCAATTTTCCCTGGGACTTGTTCTTCATACCACTTGCATCACGTTGCAGGAAAAGTCGTGGCTCTGGCAGAGTTCGAGGAGTTCGGCGCAGATTATGCTCGGGATATCGTGGCCAACGCGCAGGCATTGGGAACTGCATTGTCATCCGAGGGATTCGACGTCCTCGCAGAAGAGAGGGGTTTCACAGAGAGCCATCAGGTCTTGACCCGTCATGGGGGCCCTGATTCAGGAGCGGGAATGAGAGCAGCGCAGACTCTCGAGGATTGTGGAATAATTACCAACATGAATATGCTGCCAGGGGACACCAAGGCTATGTCCGGACCAAGTGGCCTGAGGCTAGGGGTCCCAGAACTGACCCGTGTGGGCATGGGCGTCGATGAGATGCAGGACGTGGCACGCTTTTTCGCAAGGGCGTTGATACACGGGGACGACCCGTCCTCCGTCAGTTCCGAAGTCTCAACTTTCAAGTCCGATTTCCAGACCGTCAGGTACTGCTTCGAGGAAGGCCCCGCATATCCGGGAACATGACAACTTATTCACGTCCTCCCTTTACCCAAGTGCATGCGCAGCGAGCGAGCCTCCGCCCTGTTGCTCACTTTTCTGATGCTGGCATCAGGGTGCCTGGGCCTGTTTGATCAGGGTGGAGACTTAGAAATCGCCGTTGATTGTCAGGAAAATCCCTCCCATCAGGATTGTTTCGTCCCAGTGATTACCGAGGATGACTGCACTTCCTTGCAGATTTTCACCGGAGACTACTGCAGGACCATGATTATGCCATCGTCACTTTCGTATGGGATCGAGGAAATGACCATTATTTCAGGTGTTGAGATTCAGCCCCTAACTCCCAGTTTCAATGGCGATGGACCGCAAAACTGGCTGGTAAACCCAAGACTCCCGGATGGGCTCTCATTGGATTCACAAACGGGAGTGATAAGCGGAATTCCTGAAGCACGGACAATAATGACCGGATATACCATAATCGCCTCCAACGCGGCCGGGCAGTCAACTTCTTTAATCGAAATCGAGGTTATTCCCCCCGGTCCCTCATCCGTTCAGTATCAGGTCGAGATACTTTCATGCGAGATAGGCGGATATTGTGAGGCCTATTCCCCATTGGTCCTTGGGGGGGACGCAGAGTTTTGGGAGGTCGAGCCCCCTCTCCCAGATGGTTTCCAGATCCTAGAGGATGGTTCGATACAAGGCACCCCTTCTTCATTAGGGGATTCAAACCACACAATTACGGCTTCGAATATCGGGGGAGAGGCATCTACACATTTGCGAATCATCACATTACACGAGCCACCTAGCAGCCTCCAGTATCCAGGTCAACCATTCTTCTGGCTGACGGGTGAAGAAGTAGCCACGACGCCCAATGTGGACGGAGGCGGCTATCTCACATGGTCGGTTTCCCCGCCTCTACCCGAGGGCCTGAATATCGACCAGTCAGACGGCTCACTCACGGGAATCCCCTTGAATCCACAACAAGTACTGCAGTACACAGTGACCGCGTACAACACCGGGGGGTCATCATCGGTAAATATCCTTATTCAGGTTTCAGAGGAATCGCCCACTGGGCTGATTTACGAGCCTTCTGAGTTCGATCTCAGGATCGGGGATGGGATCGGAGTCGTGACTCCATCCATCGAGGGGGGCAATCCCTCGACATGGGAGATAAGCCCAAGTCTGCCAGACGGTTTCTCATTCGACTCAGAAACAGGAGTGATTAGTGGTAACTCAACTTCCTTGCAGCCATGGACCCACCATAGGATTTGGGCCAATAATTCAGGGGGCTCATCCACTACAGAGGTTGGATTCAGGATCACCAGCATGCCCCCAGATGCCATTCACTGGCCAGGAAATGAATTCGCGTTCAAGTCCAACGAAAGCATCACTATTCTAGCCACTAACGACGGCCCTTACATCGACACATGGGAAGCCTCCCCATCTCTCCCAGAAGGTATTTCACTACTCCAGAATGGCACAATATCGGGCATCCCAACAGCGAGATCAGACTGGCAACAGTACACCATTTGGGCGAATAACACGGGGGGTTCAGTCGGACTGAACATATGGATGGCAGTTCACGACCTGAGGGCTGACCAGAATGAGTTGCTAAGTGGCCTCGATGATGCAGATTGGGGGGGCTGGTCATCACTTATCCTACCCATAGGAAAGTGGTCGTTCCCGCTAGGAATGGATGAGACCGACTCAACTGTTGTGGCTGCTAGCCACGTTGGCAGGGGCAAGATGATCGGTCTCGGACACGAGAGCTGGGTCACACAGAATCACGAATTCAACTTCAGGGCAGTGGAGTGGGCCTGTGGCGAGGCTGCGAATGTCGGTTTGGCTTATGGGGCCGGATTCGATCATTGGGAGGATGAACTCAGGGCCGAGGGGCACTCAGTCCATCTTTCAGTTACTCCAGACGACCTATCACAAGTAGATTGCCTGCTCGATGAGTTCTGGAACGGGCACGATGACGAAGACAACATGGCCATAGAGCAGTTCCTGCTTGGCGGAGGGGGAGTCATCATGGGTGGTCACGCATGGTACTGGTCATACTCAAACAGTGATGTCCCACACAACTACCCTGGAAATAAGATATCCCAGACGACTGGTTTGATGGTGTCCTCGGATTGGGGGTACAACGACATAGATTTCGATATCCCTGATATTTATTACACCCCGCACAATGCAATTCAGGGGATTTATGCTGACAGGGTCGAGGGGATAGAGCTGTCCGCAGAGGAGGCCGCAATCGCCTACTCCTCGATTTCCGACTGCTCTGTAATCGTTCCACTGGACTTCCTGGAGTTCTGGACTCCCTTGAGGGAATTGGTAAACTCCACGGGATGGACAGTGATCCCATACAGCACACTGTGGAGCTCAACAGGTTATGACCTGGGCGCCGATCCCGTTGCCGACGTTATTCTGAGGCTGGAGGAAGCCCTCACACAGAGCCTTCATGCCGATGATTTACCCGTCCATCCAAGCCATACGGAATTCCCGGGGGAGGTTCCCTCCAATGCCTCCAGGATTGCTCGTACGGTCTCAATTGATGGCAATCAATCGGGCCTCGATTCGAATTTCGGTTATTCGCAAGCACGAAGCAGCATCAGGATGTCCACGGGACTCTACGCCCCACCGGGAGAGGTCATCACAGTGTCAGTTAGTGAGGAAGTTGCCGAGTTGGGATTCTGGATACTCATCGGTGCGCACACTGACGGCCTCTGGGGGAAGGACGTAATCAAGAGGCACTCTAAGATTCACAGGTACTGGTGGATAGACAACGAAACCGCATTTGGTACATGCGAGGACACTGGTGTATGCACGTCTGCAGCAGAGGTAGGAAATGCATTCGGTGGACCGATTTATGTTGCTATACCTGCCGGATCTGAATTTGGAGAATTCGATGTCACCATCTCTGGCGCGGTAAGGGCCCCAACGTTCGTTCTCGACGAGTCATCCGACTTTGAGTGGATATACTCTCAGAGGGACAACCCGGCTCCTTGGGCAGAGTTGGTTTCCCACAATTTCATCATGACAGTCCCTAGTTATGAGATAAGGGAATTGAATAATCCCACTGCCCTGATGGAATGGTGGGACGAAGCCCTCTCGATGGAGCACGAGTTGTATGGGTTCGAACCATGGCCAAGGGTGGAGAGGGCGGTTTTCGATGTCCAGATATCGGCAGGATGGATGCACTCGGGATACCCATTCATGGCGCACGACCTAAGTGTGGAGGGAGTGGTCAACCTTTCCTACATGAGTGAGAATGGCGATTGGGGGATGTTCCACGAGTTGGGGCACAACCACCAATGGATGCCATCCACACTCCCAGGTACCACTGAGACGAGTTGCAATTTCGCGAGCGTCTATCTGATGGAGGACCTAGTGGGAGTGGAGGGCCACGGCGCAGTAGACCCAGAACAGAGGGCAATTAGAATGGATTCTTACTTTGACGACGGCTCCAACATCTCCAATTGGACCGTTTGGACAGCACTCGACACATATCTGATTATCAAGGAGGAATGGGGATGGCATCCGATTACGGAGGCACTGACTGTGTACTACACGCTCCCGTCCGCAGAGGTTCCATCCACCGGGGACGAGGAGTTCAACGCCTGGGTGATGCACCTCTCTAACGCTACAGGGTACAACTTAGCGCCTTATCACGCCGCTTGGGGGTTCCCACTAACCCAGAATACCCACGACTCGCTCGCTCACCTGCCAGTATGGGTCGATGACCCCCTGAGGGGGGAGTTCTTTGTTTACGACGCCATTCTTCGCAACCTCTCTTCACCCGATCCCTCTAGCGCCACATCCACCACAATTTCTTGGGAGACCTATGACAATGGGACAAATACGACCCTAACGTTCTACTATGGTTTGGCGGACATGGGGAACCAGACCTCGGGATGGGGTGGCAGTGCCAGCTTCGGCAGCGCAACCGTTGGCAGTCACTCACAAACGGTGTCGGGATTGACATGCTGCGGGACGACATACTACGGCAGGATTCAGGCCACAAACGAGGAAGGCTCGGTCTGGTTCGGACCAGTTTCATGGTCCACAGACTATCTCGACGACTGAGTCATTTTCCGCAGTACTTCTTCAAAGGAGATTTCAGGGATGAATTCCTGATGTGCTTTCGCCAAGGGGATCCACATCAATGTGTGCCCGATTGTAACCGCGAAAGCAGGGACTAGGCCCAATCGAGGCTCCCCCTGCATGAGGAAAGCAATCAATCCAAGCAACGCGAAGTGTGCAACATAAATCGTGAGGGTGATCTTCCCTGCAGGCTCAAGGAACGAGAGAGCACCCCCCTTCCATGGCTCCCCTCCAGAACTCTCAGATCCTTCGAGACATCTTTGTGCCAATAGTACGAAAGTGGATGAGACAACTAGGAATGGAGTGTTCGCAGGGAAGAATGTCAGGACCGCGTCCCCTTCTGTTAGGGCCCACTCATTTCCTGTGATGATCGAGTATGATATGGATATGGAGATGAAGATGAAACCAGCCACAATCAACCCCTCTCGAGCTTTGTTGTTTTCTTGAAGGTCATGAATAAGGGTCCCTAATAGGACGAAGGAGATCCAAGGCAAAGCGGGATAGGTACCGTTCCAGAGAAGCCTCTCCAACCACTCACCAATGCCATTGGAGGATACTCTTTCCCACCATGTCCAATCAGCCCCGCTGTAATCGCCGATTGCGATTGGAGACAACATGACTAGAGACAGGGCCAGCCCCCTCGTGCGCAAGGAGAGGTTGGCCAGAGCAGGCGTCATTATGGAAGCCACAGCCAAGAGCGTCAGAACTCCCGGAGTATTCCAATCGAACCTTCCCCCTCTTTCTGAATTTAGCAGGACATTGACGAGAATCTGGCATGCGGTTAGGATCAATAAACGAGGGAAAATCCACCTCACCCAGTCATCCACGCTTCTCGGCTTGTCTTGCTGCCGTCTGATCGCACTACTGTACATCCCCCATCCAGATATCGTCACAAACATCGGTGCCGCCATCCCACCGAATGCAGCCGCAACGAAAGCTGCGGGATGCCCCACTGATACCCCCTCTGGAGGAAGAATGGCAGCTGTGTGTACCTCTACCATGCAAAGTACGGCAATGGCCCTCATCCTGTCGATGTGAGCGAGCCTCACCAAATCACCTCCGATATTCGAGACTCTACAGTCGGCTCAGAATCGGTAATGCCGATGGCCCCTTTCAGCATTTCGACGACCTCGACGACCTGTCCTTCTCGATGGTATATTGTAGCCCAAACATCGCCCTTCTCTAGATGGTCCCCGACCTGAACTTCCAGGACCACACCGACCCCTCTGTCGATTTCGTCATCTAGTGATTTCCTCCCTGCTCCCATCTCAAGGCAGGCCTCAGCCACAGACATCGCATCAATGTCCGATACCCAACCACTCTCATCTGTCTCCATGGTAGTCGAGTATAGGTCCCCGTCTAGTATCCCGAGTCCCCCCATCAGTGAGGAGTCGCTTTCGAAAATACCAGTGTCCCCCCCTTGGGAATCAACCATTGCTAGGAATTTCTTGAAGGCTGTTCCATCGTACAAGCTATCTTGAATCCTGGATGCACCTTCTTCCAAATCATGGGACAATCCAGATGACTTCAGAAGGATCCCCCCTAGCACGCAAACCAGCTCCTCTAGATCAGCAGGACCTCTTCCACACAGTGTTTCAACGCTCTCTAGTACCTCTAGTGAGTTCCCGATTGAGTACCCGATGGGCTGGTCCATGGTCGAGAGTATTGCTGCTGTGGAAATTCCCATCCCCCTCGAAACACCGACCATTGATTTCGCCAATTCTAACGCCGAACCCCTGCTTTTCATGAATGCGGCCTTTCCGAACTTCACATCAAGAACTAGAGACGAAATTCCTTCTGCAGCCTTCTTCGAAACTATTGATGACGTGATTAGGGGCACTGAGGCGACCGTTCCTGTGACGTCACGGAGCGCGTAGAGCCTCCTGTCGGCAGGAACCAATCCCTGGGTCTGACCAACCATGGCCAGACCTATCTCGTTCACTTGGTCGATTATCTCCTCTGCATCCAGGGAGACCCTTAGGCCGGGTATCGACTCTAGTTTGTCTAGTGTCCCCCCTGTGTGTCCAAGCCCCCTGCCAGAAATCATCGGGACCTTCAGGCCGCAGGCTGCCAATGCCGGGGCTAGGGGAATTGAGACCTTGTCCCCAACCCCTCCAGTCGAGTGCTTGTCGACGATGGCCTGAGGCTCTTCCCACCTGAGGACGTCACCAGAGTCCCTCATTGATTCAGTGAGGATTACTGTTTCACTTTCTGAGAGGCCCCTTTCGTATACATTTCTCAGCCATGTAATAACTTCATCGTCCGGAATGTTTCCATCTACAATTCCACCGATGAACTCATCGATGGACACGAATCACTCCTCCTCTCCGAGCTCCTTCCTGATGTGCTCAATGCTCTGTCCGCTGTCTAGGCGCCATTGCACCTCATCTCTGGAGGTCCTCTCCCTGTCGAATCCAAATCCATCAAGGACAATCTTTCCATGGGACCCGTCATCCTTTCCCTTTGTTAGGGCCCGGGCATCTTCCGATCCCTCATCGAAACTGGTTCCCTTTAGGATGGCTAATTCTGAACCGGCGTCGTCAAATCTGTAGCCAGAATCGTCGACCAGTATTTCCTCGGTGCTGCTTCTGGGTTTCCTGAATGTAGTTATGCCTGCCACTAGCAGGAATATTGCCGATATGGCCATCAATCCAAAGAGGAAATCAGCGCCTGGTCTGGACATTGCATCCTCTCTGATGTTGATGAATCCACCTTCTTCCTCTTCCTCTCCTGGTTCAGTTTCAGTGGTCTCATTATCCTCATTCGGGTCAATTACTTCAGTCTCCTCGCAACCCCACTGCTCCCCGTCAGGAATCCCATTCTCGTCCACATCCGTCGATGTCATCGATAGAGTGGGCGAACGAAGAACACTCTGAGCAAAGCCCTCCTCCTCACCATCGGGGATGCAGTCGTCATCAGTGTCGGGGTCGAGGGGGTCTCCTCCCAACTGGAACTCCCTCAGGTTGTCTATCCCATCATCATCCGGGTCCAATGACTGTTCGCTTAGGGCGGTGCCGAGTATGGCCGCTGAGTGCCTGTTGAGGCCATACTCAACTTCCCAACTGTCAGGCATAAGGTCGCCGTCAGAGTCGGTGTCAGAGTCAAGCCTGACCCAGTCCTCGTTGAATGATGAGAGGTAGCTAGATGTCAGCTCTTCATGATGTATTAGGACACCCATTTCCCTGTTTCTTAATGCTGCGCTAGATCCCCAGTTCATACTGCCAACTAGGACACTATCGCCATCAATAATGGCACCCTTATTGTGGAGCTTCACGATGTTGTCCGAGGAGGCCATTAGCCTAGCGGTAGAGTCTAGCCCCTCTGTAGCGTTCCAGTTGGTGTTGAACAGGTGGATTGCATCCCTAATTTCATCGTCCCATTCAGCATAATAGCCATTCAGGATAATCCTCAGTTTCACTCCCCTGTTTACAGCATCGTATAGGGATTCTATAATTGGGTTATCCCCGAATCCCCAGTACCAATCTAGATCGAGATATTGTACGGAAAGGTCAATCGAGATCTGCGCGGAGTCAATCATTGAGATTATTCCATCAACACAGTCATCGGGGCAAGTCATCAATTGGGCGTCGAAGGGCCCTTGGACAGAATACGGCTCTGTGACATTGCTATCGAAGTTCGCTTCCTCCATTACCCATCCTTCAGAGGGCGAATTGATCGATGAGTGGGCGGAGATGTGGAGGTGATTGGGGTTCTCGTCCCAGGCGAGCCTCGAGAGGACTAGCTCTGCAGCCTCCTCGGAATTCATTATGACTGACCATTCCCGATTACCTACCCCATCTGATGGTAGACTTGTGTCCTTCCAGTTGCCCGAGGAAATCCAAACGCTACTAGAGTCTCTTACTGCCACTTTGCTGTGTACATATGCATAGGGAGAACTGATTTGAGAGGGGTCCTCCATCCACAGTACAGTGGCACCGGCATCGTGCAGTGCCTGTGCATGCCCCTTCTGGTTGTCTATGGTGCTCGATCCATCTAGGATCCCCTCCTCTAGCAATATGGTGACATCAACACCTCTTGATATCGCACCAAGTAGTGCATGTGAGAGGTCGGGACTCATGAATTGGTAGACATGGAGGTGAATGGACTCCTCAGCTAGCCCTATCCAGTGGTATAGGTCATTGAACGCAGTATCGGGACCAATGGAAGGAGTCATGCTGGAAGAACCGCTGCCACTGAAATAGCCTCCATCGCAGAACGTAGATGCACCGATCCTGATCCACCTCTCCTCCCAATCCGAACCCGAATCTGTATCTGGGTAGTCGCCGCAGCCTGACCCCCTCATCAGTATCAGCCCGGGAGACCCATCTCCCGGGACGGAAATGGCAGGCCCAGTCCAACCCTCAATTTCAGCGATCCCTCCTCCGTATACTATCGAGTCAACAACAGTCCCATTCGGCTCAACAAGCATTAGGGAACTCCCTGAGTTTACCAGCCATGGCATGTTGTTCAGAACCACGTTTCCGTCCTGTGCCACAATCCCTCCGTCTTGGAGGAGGTTGAATGGATTGTCTGTCAATACTACAGAGGCGCCAGCATCAAGAGTCAGGCCAACTATTGTGGAATTCCAGGGTCCGCTGGCCCTGACTCTTGAGATATTCCAACCATCCAGGCTAACTTCCTCAGAACCAAGGTTAGTTATCTCTAACCAGTCATTGCTCCTATCAGGGACTTCTCCCGGCATTATTCTGGTGAACTTGACATTGAAGTTTCCATCCCACCATGACGCCTCAACATCGACCGCACCCCCATCTCCACCCTGCTCGCCGGGATTCTCAGAACCAGGGCTGGGCATCTGCGAGTCTATCCAAGTCCCAGTGGGGGACGATGGGTCACTTACCTTCGACACCCCATTGGATGCCTCACCGGTGACTATTTCGTGAACCGTGTTGTTATCAGAATCCCTCAGGTAGATGGTCTCCCCTGCGTTGTTTAGTCTGAGAGTCCCAACTTCGTTTTCCGCAATTATCGCGAATTTCCCAGATTCGAGTACGAATGGAGAATCCAAGTCATCAAATCCGACCCATGTTTCGGAGTTAATTGGGTGATACCAGCCACCTATATCGACCAATGCCCACCCCTCTAGGTTTACGTCCACAGAGCCAGAATTCAGCAGCTCGACCCACTCCCCTCCTGGGAAAATACCCTGATCGGACCCATCGGCATTCGGCATGACCTCGTTAAGGCATAAGTCCGAACATACAACATCACGGCTCGAAGCCCCTCTGGCATGGTCATGAAGTGCCTCTGGGGCGAGGTGACAGGCGGGACTCATGAGAATCGCGACAAACGCCACGAAAACAAGGTCCCTAGCACCCCTCATGCACGCCCGTCGTGACGACGGGGTTCAAACCCTTCGCGAGTAAGTGCAATCTGGTGGTACGATTATTCCTCGTCTTCCCGGTTTGCCATTCCGAAGCCAATTAGGCCAATTCCGAGAACGTAGAAGGCAGCTTGAGCATATGAGATGATAGCCAGAGTGCCGCCGACGCTCCCGCCGAAGTTGGTCCATCCAGTCGGCCCGAGGTTATCGCTAACCGCGGCTCTGAAGTCAGAGGCCTGGTCATCCCCGATTTCACTGAACGTGTTAATCACGAACACAGGATGAACATCGCCCGAGTCGAAGTCAGGATTCATGCTACCTACTCCTCTCAGGTCTAGGTAGAAAGTAACCTCAACATCCCCGTACATCAGGGCGTTGGACAGAGGCTCGACCTTCATGTCGATGTCCGCACCAAGGTATACCGGTAGGGCACCAGGCATGGCATCCACGTACGTCGCCGATCCGATTAGCTTGCCCTGAATCTGGTTTTCTGCGGGTTCTGCAACAACGCTGTGTTCCACCATCTCGATACCCTTGTAGGTCACCGTGTCGCCAACCTCAGAGTGGGCGATCGTGTAGCCAATCAGGTTCACGTCGAATGACTCATCCGCATCAGCAATGCTTCCAACAGTGCCACTTAGGACAGTCTCGGGGTTGCCAACATGGTCGGAGAGTAGCCCCATGGCGCTGTCTTCCCTGTGTGGGGCTCTCCACGGAAGGTGCTCGGTCATCCCATAGGTCTGGTTCTCCGCGCATTCCACGTCATAACCCAGGAACGTTCCCTCGGAGTCGTAGTCATAGTCGCACATGCCATCTCCATCGGAGTTGATGTATCCCTGCATCAGTTGCTGGCCGACATCGTCCCCTGAAGTGCTAATCTGATAGACGGAGCGATCACCGGTGCTTACGCCACCAGATCCGTAGTATGTGTCATTTGTCTCCAGGCTCACCCAGGGGAAGAATCCGAAGTACGAATTCACAGCGTCATTCCACCCGTAAAGCCAGTTGTTGATGGACATCGTTACCGTGGGCTCGTTGCCTGTTACGAAATTCAGTAGGACCGGCATCACAGTGTCGAAGTAGAAGTTCCTTACCCAGTCCCTAAGTGCCTGTGCGGCTTCCTCGGATATGCCGTATAGTCCGGCTACGTATGCATCGTCCCAGATGGCCTGTTCGCCATTCTCGTCTGGAAGGGTCATCCCAGATAGCTCCCCATACATGAACTGTGATGGGAAGGAAGATTTGAGGCCGATGTCGGGGTCATTTAGTATGAAGTCCGACTTCTCCGCAGTAAGGGATGCCATTCC
>DAFQ01000026.1:5323-6710 GCA_002497985.1 Euryarchaeota archaeon UBA4 | reverse complement strand
GGATAGGATTTCACCAAGTTCCCCGTTCCCCCCCATGGATGCAAGGAAGAGCATGAAGACCGGAGATAGTGAGAAGAGGAAGATTCCCAATATGGTCAGTCTGACCATGACTGGGTAGCTTCGGTGCCCCTTGGATGAGAATAATCCATACACATGGTGCCTGAAAATGGAGTAGTTCCGTACCCATCGAGGCCCGAGGGAGCCATTCCATGGCCGGTAAGACTGCTCAAAAATAGCGCCCTTGATTTCTGCATTCTGAGCGACCGCGGCTTTCGCATCCTGATCCCCGTCACCTGAGCCGAATGCTGATTCCATCCGGGTTACGCCGTCGGATATATCCACCTCTTTGCTCAAACTGAAACCCCCATATGGTCATCCGTCATGAGGTCTTCAGTGCCCTTTACCCCTTCACCAAGCTTTTCCATTATGAGGAGGAAGATGTCCTCTAGATCGGGTTCGTAGTCCGCCATCTTCCTTACTTGTACCCCACACGCAGACGCGGCTTCCATTATCCTGGAGTATGTTTCGTCACCCTCCTTCGATACCCTCATGTTTCTCCCGAGTCTTCTCACGGACATCCCCATCGAACTGAGTTGAGATTCCATTTCAGAAGCCCCGCCCCAGACTGATATTTCGATTTCCTCCTCGACCTGGCTAACCAGCTCGTCGATGTTGCTCTGAACGACTATTCTTCCCTTGTGTATCATTACGATTCTGTCGCACACCTCTTGGACGTCATCCATCACGTGGCTGCTCATTATTACAGAACGCCCCCCCTCTGTCACGGTTTTTCTTAGAGTCTCGAGCATGAACTTCCTAGCTCTCTGATCAAGGCCATTAGTCGGCTCATCACAAATCAAAATCTCAGGGTCGTGAACCAGTGCGCACGCCAACTTTGTTGCCTGCTTCATCCCCGTGCTAAATGTCTCGATCTTCCTATATCTCTGATCTTTCAATCCGACATACTCCAAAACCTCATGCGCCCTCTGAGTCGCTGATGATGTATTCATGCCCAGCAGTTCCCCCGAATAGCGAACTTGATCGATTGCATTTAGTCCGGGGTCCAACGAGTCATACTCTGGCATGTACCCAATTTTTGAACGGATTAGGTGCCCCTCCGTCCTCATGTCCAGATTGAGGACCTTGCCATCTCCGGAAGTTGCCCGGATTAGTCCGAGGATGCATTTGAATAGTGTCGATTTACCAGCCCCATTTGGACCTAGTATGCCAGTGGCGCCATGAGGGATAGAGAGGTTTACATCATCTAAGGCGAGGTGTGGCCCGTACATCTTGCGAAGTGCGCTCGCCTCTATCAGCGGCTGAGGTGTTGGTTCAGGAGTCATATTGCCACCGACTCCCTATAGGGAGTCGTCACTCGCTCGATGGT
>DAFQ01000026.1:0-5153 GCA_002497985.1 Euryarchaeota archaeon UBA4 | reverse complement strand
GAGGGATAGAGAGGTTTACATCATCCAAGGCGAGGTGTGGCCCGTACATCTTGCGAAGTGCGCTCGCCTCTATCAGCGGCTGAGGTGTTGGTTCAGGAGTCATATTGCCACCGACTCCCTAAAGGGAGTCGTCACTCGCTCGATGGTAGGTCTCTTGAACTAATCCCCGGATAGTTCCGATTTCAGGGCCCGAATTGGTTAGTCTTCCTTTAGAGCGCCATCCCTTATTTTTACGGCTATTCCCTTTCTGAATAGAGACATCTCCAGAGCAGTGGAAAGTGCGACTCCATGGGCGACGAGTTCCCCCGATGACGAGACGACAATGCAGGGTTGTCCGGGGATTATGTGAGGATCGGCCCCCTCGATGTAGCCATGCATCACATTCCTCCCCTTGCCAACAAATGGGATGGCATCCTCGGAAAGTAGAACTCTTGGCATCCCTGGGTGATCTGCCTCTGGAATTGCTTCAGATGAGTCGAATCTGAGGGGCGGTTCAGGATTAATTGAGTGTAATTTTCTAGCCCCTCCAATGGCTAATGAAATTCCCCCATCAGTCAGCCTTGGGGAAAGGAGATGTTCGTCGCCAACACTAACATTGATGATTCTGTCAGTCTTGGATCTTCGTGACTCCATATTTTCCGTCATCTCACACAGTTCACTTGGCTTAATGGCACAAAGGACCGAGAGTTTGTCAACTACAGAGCACCTGTCCATCCAGAGTCTTACGTCCATTGCCCCCTCGAGGGGATTTTCTGGAATTTCCCCGGGTTTGGAGATGACATAGGGGATGCCCCCCAATCCAAGTGTTTCAAGGTCCTCACTCAACTGCTCATCATCCGTTGAGTCTAGCCAA
Organism: Euryarchaeota archaeon UBA4; assembly: GCA_002497985.1. Classification (GTDB taxonomy): domain Archaea; phylum Thermoplasmatota; class Poseidoniia; order Poseidoniales; family Thalassarchaeaceae; genus MGIIb-O5. The sequence continues at coordinate 4,300 of DAFQ01000026.1, read as the reverse complement.
ATCGCCTCAGGGCCATCGATATGGCAGAATGGAGAAACGTCCTCGAAGGAGAATGGTATTACTCCCACGGGAGTAGATATTACGACAACAGATTTTGGGACTTCGATGAGAGCCTCTACGGCCGTGTGAAGGCACGTATTTCTCCAGGGCGGAGGTTTTCCCTCCAGAACTACTACCCTATCGGGGGGACCACTTGACCCATCCCACCACGAGCCTGGCAATCTCCACCTTAGAGAAATAAGGGCCATCATGTGGAGGATGTGTGGCCTTGAGTCGATATCTTCGGAAATGGGCTCGCCGCCACCTCTAACTGGATTCGTAGATGCCATCAAGTCAAGAAGGGCGTTTCCCGCCTCATTCTCCTCCAGCTCCTCCAACTCATCGATTACCCAAAGAAACGCCTCACGCAGCCTGGGCGAGGAGTGGCTCCTTTTTTCTGCGAGCTCCCAGATTGTTCCATTCCTTACCGCCTCTCTGCACCTGGCGAGTTCTGCTTGAGTTACTTCCAAATTGTGATGTGAAAGTAGTACCGTTCTTTCGTCTCTGTCCATCTCTCTGACCTGTTCCGGGGTTTTCCCAAACAGGGCTGATGAGTTAGTTGGCCACTCCCGCAGGCCCTCCAGCTTGACTGTGCCTTCTGGAGTCAGGAGTCTGCCATCCCGGGCAAACAACGCATAGGCTGCACTGTCGAATAGATCCACCCCGAGGGCGATTGAAAGTGGGAACAGCAATGGGTGCCCACAGCCAAACATGTGTATTGGGCGATTGCGGGGTATGGTGGACCTCGAGGCGAGTATTATTCCGAATAGCTCACGGTATCGCTGCTTCTCCATCAGAGGGACTATGCCGCCAATTGGGTGTACTGCAAATCCCCTGTGCTCTGACTCAGCTAGTCCCATCAGCCCTCCTGCCTCAGCACGTAGGTCATGGTGCAGACCGCCTTGAATTGGGCCATTTAGCAGGAGTTGTTCGCCCGCTTCCTCCAATGAGGGTACTGCCCTTTGTGAGGTCTCTGAGACAGCACTCTCTAGTTCCTCTCTGCCCATGTCTGGACGTCCGAACACATCCAGCATTGTTCCGATATCGACCCCTATTTCCCTCTGGAATGACACTATCTCCTCAACGCCGACTTCGACATCCCCATACACATACGACTGGAACGTCCCGGAATCGGTTACTACGATGCCGGGGAAATCGAGAAGTTCGTGAATCCCCTTCTCTAAAGCTGGAGATCTTAGTTTCTCGTGCTTCCAAATTACATATGAGTTTGTAATCAAGGCATCTACCCCATATCTCTCCCACATCTCCCGAGGCTCTATTGTCCTCAAGTTAGGGTTGACTACTGGTAACAGCATAGGAGTAGTGAGAATACCGTGATTGGTGTGAAATTTACCGATTCTGGCTGCGCCGTCCCTGCTCACAATCTCGAAAAGACCCAGGTCCTGTGGTCGGCAGGGATCCGGGTCGGGCCGCTTTGCCATGGGTTGCGCTGGGCGTTTTCGTCATCAACCCTCGCTCGCGCGTGACAATGCCGTCAGAGAGACCTTGCCGTCGACTAGCGACATTCGAACTTCGTCTCCGGTGTTGACCTCGATTGTTGGATCGGCATCGAATCCATGGGCATATGGGACATTCAACAGGGAAGCGGCTGGAAGGGTCAATGGGCATACGTCGCGATTTATGATTGCCTTGGGGCCTTTGCCAGTGTAGATTAGCCCCATTAGGACGAATGGCGCGACCGTGGACCCTGACCCCTTCGGATAGATCAGAATCGTATCCTCGATAGGGGTTCCATCTAGGGGGTGACCGGGTTCCTCGATGACCCCTGTGTCCCTATTGACATAACCGAGATATGTGATTGGGACGTCGGTAACCAATGCCTTGCCGGAGACCTCCCATGAGTCCTGGCTGGGTATTCCTATCCCACTTACGAGTAGCTCGCCAGAAATGTGGGTCTTGGAAGTGGCCATCGGTTTGGCTTCCTTGGGATTCAGTACGGGTCTAGGCCCTGTCAACAATTCTGGGTCGAAGGCATGTGATACGCAGTCGTGAATATTGGCTACGCTGGTTGGCATCCTGTTTAGGCCGCTAGTGAGGTAATGCTCCGCCTTCAGGGAGTTCGTCAGAAGGTGGTTGAACCTTGACCTGTTGTAGGGGGTTACTTCGGGACACGTGTCCTTGAGGACTAGGGCACCAGCTTCCTCCAGGATGTCGAGAGTGCCATCTGCGGCTATCAAATCGTAATTGTGCGAGCTCATGAATACCCAGAGGCGTTGGTCAGGTATTGCCTCGCCGAGCTCCATCCTAGCCCTGACCGATGCAGCGGTGGAGCGAGCCTCTCCAACACTCGCCTGGGGGCACCCTATCACCACTAGGTCCACTATGCCCTTGGGAGCGAGTGCTTGGTAGCGTTCGTCCAAATCAGACTGCGTGAAGGTCAACTCACCCTGATACGAGGAAACCTCTGGAGGGTCTACTGTCAGGCCGTCCGCCCAGAGCATCGGGCACCCGTAGTTAGCCGCAGACGCAGTAAGTGCCTTGCGCATCTCGAATGTGCCCCGGGGGAGGCCAGTGATTCTCGGCATGGGCCCCCAGGGTATTTCCCACTCTGGCAGCAATTTCTTCCCAATCCAGTCACCGAGGATGCTCCAGTCAGTAGGATCGTCCATCTCGCATTCAACGTTCACCAGGATGTTCGGAACTCTGTTCTCTTCGATGTGCAGCCCCCATAGGGGTGCCCAGCCAGTTATCGCCGTGGCGAGTGCGGAGAGTCCGGACTCCCGGTTCGTGACCAATGAGGTGTATGAATTGGAGAAGCATACGGCGTTGGACTCGGCCCATGACCCGATTCCATCTTCGGGATCGATTCCACGGTCATATGGGGTGCAAGACAGGGTCGCCTCGATTCCGAGATCCGAGTAGGACTGGACGATCTCGAACTGCTGCTCGAGGAAGTCGGGATAGTCGATTCCCATTTCATCCATTTTATCGTGATCGCATCCTGCGGAGTTTAGTGTGGTGGGTATCGAGACCTTGCCTCCTGGGTCCTCAGAGAGGTCTGAGAGGAACCTCCTGAGTCCGTGCCCCCCAGTAATGACGCTGACACCTGAGACATGTGCGTGTTCCACTCTGACGAATTGTTTGGCTCCCGCCGTGGAGGCGAGATCGACCACCAATCGTGATGCCTTCTGCTTGGTGGGCCCCTGCTCCCCGGAGAGCATGGAAAGTAGTTCAGCGGGGACTTCCACGGATAATGCCGTGAGATGCCACTCCTTCAATCCGACGTATTGGAATACGGTAATTTTCGATTTGAGGCGGTTTACGAGGAGGCCCGAAATTGAGCGAGATGGGTAAAGTCACCTTATGAACCGACATTAGCACGGGCCGGCATGGAGTCCTCCGGGGATATGTCTAGGTCGATTGCTGTCGTGGCTAGCGTCCTCCTGATCATGGCCCTGGTCACAAGTTCCATTGGAGTGAACTCGGTTGACATCGGCGGTTTCCCAGCGGTGTTTCTCTGTGCTGTGATTGCCCTCGGAGTCCAGTGGTTGTCTTGGGTGCCTGCATCGGCCAGACAGACAGAGCGATTCTTCGACCTCATCGGAGGAGTGACGTTTCTGGCCGTTGTCGTTTTCAGCCTATGGGCAGGCTCCCACTCAGAGCCTCCGAGTTCAAGGGAGTGGTTAGTCAGTGCACTAGTTGTCATCTGGGCCTTGCGACTCTCGGGTTTCCTCTTCCTGCGGATCCATCGCGCCGGGAAGGACGGGCGCTTTGACCAGCTGAAGACATCCCCTGTAAGATTCGTAATTCCATGGACCCTGCAGGGACTCTGGGTATTCCTAACGATGAGTGTGGTAGTGGTAATCAATAGCCAATCCGGACCATCCCCCGATCTTTCGATATGGGATGGAATGGGGATGGCGCTGTGGCTAATCGGATTCAGTATCGAGGTTGTGGCAGACATACAGAAGACCGTGTTCAATTCCAAGCCAGATAATCAGGGGAGGTGGATTGACGAGGGTCTGTGGGCGCGTTCCCGTCACCCCAACTACCTGGGGGAGATTCTCCTCTGGACCGGTATCGCGCTCTTCGGAGTGTCTTGCTTTGAGGGATTGGAGATGGTGGCTTGGGCCTCGCCAGTGTTCGTCTACTTGCTCCTGACCAAGATTAGCGGAATCCCGCTTCTCGACGAACGTGCTCTGGCCAAGTGGGGGGATAATCCGGACTATCTGCAATACAGGGCCGATACTCCTGCACTGATACCTAGGTTGAGAGCGCCGAAAACCTGAGCGGAAGGGTA
>DAFQ01000046.1:10998-12124 GCA_002497985.1 Euryarchaeota archaeon UBA4 | reverse complement strand
TGCTGTAAGTCCCAAATGTGAAGTGATTCGCTTATCTCTCTCTACCCTAGGACCCAGTCTCGGGACAATGAGTCGTGATTCGGTACGGTTACTCACGTCTTCACCCAAGAGGGGGTGCCTCATCAGCGTGACTACCGAATGTTTCTTGTTCCTCGGATGGGAACAAGTCGACACCCATGTTCATCATAGTGCTCCTGACCCACTGCAGAAGGATGGCATCCCAGAAGAACTTGGTTGATAGTGCGATCATCAGGGCCATGGCGACAAGACGCCCTGTTGCAAAGGCGGCTGACTGGACATCGATGCTAGAACCGAAGATAGTGCTTCCAAATGGCTCTAAGATGTAGAATACGACCAAAACTATCAGTGCGCCCCCTATGTTGTTCAGAATTGCATTACCGGTCTCCCTACCGATTGACATAACCAATGTGGCGAGAAGGGCGAGAGCGGGTACGATGAGGCTGATTTCAGCGAAGGAGAAGTCCCCAATGGCTGATAATGGGATATCTGCATCACCGAGTGTTTCTCCCCCCTTGTCTATGGCAATCCACCAGAATACTATTGTCATTGCAGCCATCCCCCCTGAAACCTGGGCCCTATAGCTAATCATGTCCCTGATGTCATGCCTATCAGAAGGTTGCAGGCGCTGGATTATTGACTCCATTAGTTCGAGTGACTCACTTGTTGGGCCATCGGCCGCCTCGGGCGCCGAAATTACTCCACTAGGGGCATTCAGGGACTCTTCGAGTCCTTCGTCTCCCATTACCATCGTATTAATCGGCCTCCGTCACATCATAAAGCATGCGACTAATGGCACCCCACACATGGCCGACTGGCGACCTATCCTGAAACGCCGCGACAGCGGTTTCCCCCGCATAATGGGAGTCCTGAATATCACTCCTGACTCGTTTCACGCGGGTTCTAGGGCTGAAAATGTCCAGGTTGCAGTTAGCAGGGCCCTGAACATGGCGGCGGAAGGTGCGGATTGGATCGACATTGGAGGAGAATCGACTCGTCCGGGTGCAACGGAGGTTAGTTTGGAAGATGAGGCGAACAGAGTTATTCCGGTCATTGAAGCAGTCAGGGAAGTGCTTCCCGAGATGGGTATCTCTGTAGACACGAGAAG
>DAFQ01000046.1:7680-10605 GCA_002497985.1 Euryarchaeota archaeon UBA4 | reverse complement strand
GACCCGGGCATGGCTGATTTGATTGTGGAAAATGATTGTCCTGTATGCCTCATGCACATGAAAGGGATACCGGGCAATATGCAGAAAGACCCGAAGTACGGAGACGTTCTGAGGGAGGTCAGGAATCATCTACAAGTAGCCTCAATGAAATTGATTGACAAGGGGCTGGATCCCTCGAATATTGTTGTGGACCCGGGGATAGGTTTTGGTAAGTTACTGGAGCATAATTTGTCCCTATTGTCTTCGGGCAGATCCGTGATGCCCGTAGAGGGAATGAATTTGATGTGGGGGGTAAGCCGCAAGAGCATGTTTCGTCACATGCTAGGCAGGGACAATTCGGAAGACAGGCTGGCTGGAACTCTTGGAGTTGCTGCAATGGCAAGGGAAAAGGGCGTCGACATCATCAGAGTTCATGATGTGGCCGAGCACAATGACTTGTTTTCAATGATGGACGGAATACGGTGAAATCATGACATCAGACTCCAATGTCATCGATTTTGATGATAGTTTGAGGATAATTGGAACAGCACACGTCAGTAGCAAATCTGTGGCCCTTGTAAAAGAGCAGATTTCCGAATATGGCCCGGATGTGGTAGCTGTCGAACTGTGCGAGTCGAGAATGGCCTCACTGACTAAGCCTGAGTCGATTGACTCCGAGGATCTTCTGAAGATAATCAGTGAGGGGAGATCTGCGATGATAATACTGCAAACAGCGTTGGCTTCTGAGCAACGTCGGATGGGGATTTCCACAGGAGAGAAGCCTGGTGCAGAGTTGTTGGCAGCTGTTGAAATTTCGGAGGAATCCAATATACCAGTTGAGCTAGTGGACAGGGACGTGGTGTCGACTCTCAGAAGGGCATGGAAAAGAATGGGTTTCAGAGAGAAGTTTAGGGTATTGGATGCCCTATTGATTGGTGACGACGAAGAGGAAGTTGATCTTGATGAAGTTCTTGAAGACACTGATCTACTTAGTAATCTAATGGAGGAAGCGAGGAGCGTTGCTCCGGGTGCTGGAGAGGTACTCATAGATGAGAGGGATGAGTACATAGCCCAGAGGATTAAGCAAATCCGCTCCTTGAGGGATGGTAAGGTACTGGCAGTTGTGGGTGCTGGCCATATTGAGGGGATAATGGAGAATCTTAGGAGCCCAGAGAAATTCGATGAAGATAGAATGGCAGGACTAAGTAAGGAGCCGAAGAAGTCGACATGGCCCAAGATAATATTGACATTGATTCCACTTTTCCTAGCATCTGGATTGGGGTGGCTGGCATACAATGGAGAAATCGAACAACTGAAGGAAGCGGTTGGAACTTGGGTTATTCTCAATGCTATTTTTGCAGGGGTTGGAGTAATTCTTGCTAGAGGGCACCCGATTAGCGTAATTGTAGGTTCGATAGCATCCCCATTGACTTCCCTAAGTCCATTTCTGGCTGCGGGATGGTTTGCAGGATATGCCCAATTGAAAGTGGCCAAACCTACTGGTAAGGATGCTCAAGAATTCTTGGCCCTGGACAAAATCTCACTTTTATGGAGAAATAGGGTTGGAAGGGTTCTGATGGTAACAGTACTTTGCAACTTTGGATCGTCACTCGGATTTTTCGTCGCCGGTGGCTCGATATTATTCAACCAATTATTGTGATTGGCATTATTCTTGTTCGTCTTGCCCCCAATCCAGAGAGCTCCATCCCCTTTCATGCAGATAATACAATATCATTTTTGTTACGACCTCTAAAGCTGCAACAGTACCTGCAAGAGCGACTGCTTGCGATGAATCAATCCCCAAGTCATCGCCAAACCAAGTTGCTGAAAGTAAGGTCAAGATGAATGTGTCAGTTGTGGCAATAATCCTCCATGTGAGCGTCTTGACGAGGCTCCTTTTCCTGCTCGCACTCATCTTTCCACCAAACTCTGGTATTGGACTATACGGATAATGCTGTGGGTTCATTCTCGAGCGTTAATTGACTCCAAAACCACTGCAATCCCTTGCCCCCCTCCAATGCAAGCGGTGGCAACTCCATACCTTCCGCCCCTTTTCCTGAGCTCCAGAGAAAGAGTGAGTAGAAGTCTGGTTCCGGTTGCCGCCAATGGGTGGCCGAGTCCAACTGCGCCACCGTTTACATTCACCCTCTCGGGATTTATTCCGAGGTCCTTTATGCAGGCAACGCATTGGCCTGCGAATGCCTCGTTTATTTCCCAAAGGTCGATGTCTTCTACCTTGAGTCCTGCCTTCTCCAATGCTAGTCTGCTACTGGGGACTGGCCCGTGCGCCATGATTGCTGGCTCCAAGCCGACTATGCCCCACGAGATAATCCTAGACAGAGGGGAGTCCCCGTCTGCAGCCGCCCTGGATGCTGACTTGATGACCAGGGCAGCCGCACCGTCCACCACCCCTGAGGCATTGCCTGCGGTAACGAGTGATTCTGGTCCGAAGTGTGTTCGGAGGCCGGACAGGGACTCCTCGGTTGTTCCAATGACAACATGATCCTCATCGGAGAAACCTACCAATCCCCCCGGAGTCTCGACATGCACTATCTCCTCCTCCCAAACTCCCTCTGAAATGCTTCTCTCGGTCCTCTGATGACTGAGCGCTGCGAAGGTGTCGGCCTCATCCCTCGAGACCCCTATCCTTCGACATAGCTCATCGCTTGTCTGGGCCATGAAGTATCCACACACATCATCCCTTAGATTCGTGAAAAGGTAGTCCTCCATGTCCTTGGGGAGTTCGTCACCCCCCCTTGGTGGCCTCCCTAGCTTGTATGTATCACGCATGTCACGTAGGACGTGTGGTGCCTGGCTGAGGTTCTCCATCCCCCCTGCCACCACAACCTCTGCTTCTCCAAGCATTATCATCTGAGCTGCACTGACGACCGATTGAGCCCCACTTCCGCAAAGTCTGTTGAGTGTGAGCATCGGGACCTCTTGGGG
>DAFQ01000046.1:6136-7297 GCA_002497985.1 Euryarchaeota archaeon UBA4 | reverse complement strand
AGGGCGTGGCCCATTACTACATGGTCGACCTCACTGGGGTCCGTACCAGTCTTTTCCATGGCTCCCTTTATTGCTATGGAGCCTAGTTTCTCTGCACTAACGGAAGCGAGTCTCCCCCCGGGTCCACCATCGCCCCTCTTTCCGCCTAGCCATTCACAGAAGGGGGTTCTGGCCCCTCCAACAATAACGACGCCTGTGTCTGCCATGGCACCCCCAGTGGGAGAGTGCTCAAGAGGGTGACTATCAAGGGTCATTCAGTACTTTCTTCGGTCATCGACCCGAGGTAGTCAGGGAGTTCGACACCTGACATCTTCGCGACGTCATGAATTGGTGGAAGGCTCTGGACCAGGCTACTAACGAAGTTGCTAGTTGCAGATGAGCCATCGGAGTTGTTTCCACTGTCCCAGACGGTGACCTTGTCTATCTTCAGGTTCCTGATTGCCTCGACCTGTGCGGAAACCATGGACTCTATCTTCTCAACCATCAGTAGTGTGGCTGCGGCCTTGGGATCTCCGGATGCACTTGTGATGAGGTTGTTGTAACCCTGGGCCTTAGCCTCCAGTACCTTCTGCACCCCTTCTGCCTCAGCCTCGTACTTGGCCAGTATTGCATCGGCCTCACCACGAGCTATCCTTCGCTGGCGCTCGGCCTCCGCCTCTGCAGCTATCTCGATCTGCTGCTTCTGGATGTTAACCTGGACAATCTCGGTAGCACGCAGTCTTTCCTCCTCCTCGAAGTAGGATGCTCGCTGAATCTCCGCCTCGGACTGTGCCGTGGCGACGTCGGCCCTCTGCTTGGCATGGGCCTTGGCCTCTTCGAGGTCCGCGTTGGCATTTGCAATCTCGGCCTGTGCGGTGTTCTCACCAGCAATCGCCATAGCCTCCTGTTGCTCCACGTAGACCCTCTGTCTTTGCTCGGCTTCTTTGCGTCCCATCTCGGCATCCGCATTTGCGTTGGCGACCTGGATCTCCCTGTCCCTGTCTGCAGCGGCAGCACCTATTGCACCATCTCTCTCGGCATTTGCAACGTCGACACGAGCGTTCTCGACTGCGTTTGCAGCTGCCTTCTTACCAATGCTCTCGATGTAGTCCGACTCGTCAGTGATATCGACGATGTTTACGTTTAGCTGGGTTAGACCAAACTTCCTAAGCTCCTGGTCTA
>DAFQ01000046.1:0-6090 GCA_002497985.1 Euryarchaeota archaeon UBA4 | reverse complement strand
CCTGTTGCTCCACGTAGACCCTCTGCCTTTGCTCGGCTTCTTTGCGCCCCATCTCGGCATCCGCATTTGCGTTGGCGACCTGGATCTCCCTGTCCCTGTCTGCCGCGGCAGCACCTATTGCACCATCTCTCTCGGCATTTGCAACGTCGACGCGTGCGTTCTCGACTGCGTTTGCGGCTGCCTTCTTACCAATGCTCTCGATGTAGTCCGACTCGTCAGTGATATCGACGATGTTTACGTTTAGCTGGGTTAGTCCAAACTTCCTAAGCTCCTGGTCTACGTTTTGAGTGATAAGGGAGAGGAAAGCATCCCTGTCCTGGTTTATCTGCTCGATTGTCAGAGATGCGACCGTGAGACGTAGTTGACCCAGAATTATCTCCTCTGCCAACTTCTCTATCTCGGGAATCTTGAACCCGAGAAGTCTCTCTGCGGCGTTAGCCATTATGGAAGGCTCCTTGCTGACACCGATGGTGAAGGTACTAGGGACGTTGATTCTGATGTTCTGGAGGGAAAGAGCGCCCTTCAGGTCGATGTTTATGGCCATGGGCTTGAGAGAAATGTAAGCATAATCCTGAATTAGCGGCCAGACCAATGCTGCACCGCCGTGGACTACCTTGGAAGGCTTGGCCTTCCCATCTGCCATCTTGGCGGTTCGCCCGTAAATGACCATCACCTGATCCGGGGGGCATCTCTTGTATCGCTGTGAGAAAAATATCACCACCGCCACTAATACCAGTATTATCGCAAATATTCCAATCGTTCCAATAGCTCCTGCTGTTGCCATTCGTAGTCACTCCTAGACCGTAGAAGGAGTCACTGGTCATGAAGTCTTTGCCGGCAGGGCCAGAAGAAGGGGGTCCAGAAGGAATTTACTCAGGGGGAAACTAAATCCTCTTGACGATTAGGACTTCGCCGAGGGTGCCCACTACCTCGATCATTCTGCCAGTACCAATCTCCTGCTGGTCCTCGGCCCTAGCATTGTAAACCGAAAGGGAACCCCCAGTCTCTATCTGCACCTGGCCGACCCCTTCGTGTGGAATGACTAGGTAGACAGTGCCCTTGGCACCCACCGTGTCCTCGATCTCGACGTTGCCTGTGGACTGCATGGCCAGGAATAGTTCGAATAGCTTGGCTGTACCGTACATTGAGGCAGTTCCAGCGATTCCCCCAACAGCCACAGCTACAGGATCGGAGCCCTCTGACTTCAGAACAAATAACCCGGCTAGTCCGAAGAACATCATGAATGCCATGACCCCTTGGAAAGTCAATGCCTTGAACGAGGCATCGGAGCTGAGGACATCAATCTCGAGTCCGAAGAGCCCCTCGAAGACGCCTTCTGCTACACCGCCGACTGTCATCAGTATGAACCAGAGCAGGAAGAGTATCCCCCCTAGCAAGGCCGATGCAGCGAAAATGAACTCCAGTCCGGTCGCCTCTCCAAGTCCAACCAAATCGAAAATATTGAAGTCGTCAATGTCAACCATTGAACTCCTACGGGGGCATTAGGCATTTGACCCATTCGGCTAATTTACCAACTACGAATGTTACTTGTTGTTCTTTCTCATTGCCGTGTATCTCTCAATGGCGAGTATTGGACCTACACACAGGCCCGTCAATGCTGAGGTGAGGATTAGGTTCCAGCTGCTGGTCAAGTAACTGTCCAATGCGGTGTAGATGAAAAGGGCGATTAGTATCAGGACAACGGGGATGGCAAATCTCCTCAAGAATATCTGGTACCCCCCCATCTGATCATAGGCAGGATTCTCGATCATTCGGTCGATCACGTCATCTAGTGCCATGCTTTCATCCGGAAGTTAGCCATGCTAGGGCACCAATGATAGTCAGTCCAGTCGGGACAATGTACCAGATCGCCTTAACTGCCTTGGGTGTAGTGTCCTCGAGATCTACTACCCTGCCTTCTGCATCCCTCAGGAAGGCAGTCTTCTCCATCTTTGAGTATCCCTCCGTGAACTCCTTCTCATGCCTGGCCAGGAACATCAAGAAGTATATCCCGAGAATCACTGAGCTGCCGCCAGTTCCCTGTAGGATTAATCCGAGTAGTTCCAAGGTTGGATCGCCGCCGATACGGCCACCGAGGAGCAATTGAGCGAATCCCATCATGAACCATAGCATCGAATCTACACGTGCCATGTTACATAGGGAAAGGGGGGCTCCTCATCAAGGTGTTCCCGTCACTGCCCATTTCCGGGCTCTCCAGTCTGGACCGCCCACAGTCTAGAGTACAGGCCGCCCGACTCAAGGAGGGAATCGTGGGTCCCCGTCTCAGTAATGCCCCCGTCCCCTAGAACGGCGATGATGTCGGCGTTCCTTACAGTAGAGAGCCTGTGGGCGATGATGAGGGTCGTCCTGTCCTTGGAAATCAGACCTATGGATCTCTTCAGGGCTGCCTCCGTCTCGTTGTCGACGTTGCTTGTTGCCTCGTCTAGGACTAGTACCGGTGCATCTTTCAGTACGGCCCTCGCTATTGCAATCCTCTGCCTCTGACCTCCGGAAAGCCTGTGTCCCCCTTCGCCGATATCCGTGCTCCATCCTTCAGGGAGATTCTCAATGAATGAAATTGCCTCGGCGATTCTGGAAGCCTCGTAGACCTGCTCGTCTGTGGCTTGTGGATTTCCATACCTAACATTGTCCATCACGGTTCCTGGGAACAGAGTTGTGTTCTGGCTTACTAGCGATATTGATCCTCGAAGCGATTCCAAAGTTAGTTCCCTTACGTCGTGACCGTCCAACGAAACAGCGCCCTCATCTGGATCGTGGAACCTGAGGAGAAGCCTGACCATGGTAGTCTTCCCAGAACCCGTAGAGCCCACTAGGCCAACGGTCTTTCCGGCCGGGACAATGAGGTTCAATCCCTCGAGGACCGTTTCCCTTCCAGGGTATGAGAAGCTGACGTCGGAGAAGGCTATCTCGCCCCTGACTCCTTCCAGAACAGCATCCCCCTCCACTATTCCGACCTCTGTGTCTAAGAGGTCCAGCACCCTTGTTGTAGAGGCCATTGCCCTCTGGTATAGGTCGAAGGTCTCCCCCAGTCGAGTGAGCGGCCAAAGGAGCCTCTGGGTGATGAAGACGATTACTGAGTATGCGCCCAGGCTTATTGTGCCCTCTAATGCGAACCACCCTCCGACGAGCATGTTCGCTGTGAATGCGAACAGGATTGCCATCCTGATTATTGGTACGAACGAGGCAGATAGCCGTATCGCCTCGCGATTTGCATCCCTGTATGAAGTCGAGGCCTTCTCAACGCGATTCGCCTCCCTCTTCTCTGCAGTGAACGACTTGATGGTTGTGATTCCCTGCAGATTGTTGTTCAGAAGCGCGTTTAGCTCGGCTACCTTGTTTCTAACTAGTGAGTAGCGTGTTCCAATCCTGCGCTGGTACATGAACGATCCTGTGACTATCACCGGAACTGGGATTATCGCTAGAAGTGCCACTTCCGGGGCCACGGTGAACATTATCCCCCCAACTACAATGATCGTAGTCGCAACGTGCAAGAGATCTGTGGCGCCCTGATCAAGGAACCTCTCCAGTTGATTGACATCGTCGTTCATTATCGACATGAGTCCCCCTGTCGATTGCTCTGAGAACCACTGCATCTCCAGATCCTGAATATGGGAGTAGGCAGACATTCTGAGCTCATGCTGTGCGGTCTGTGCTAGATTTCTCCATAATACTGCGTAGAAGTACTGGAATAATGACTCAAGCACCCAAATGAGTACCGTGATACCTGTCAAAATATACAGTTGGTCGTAGACGTCTGGATAACCCATCCCAGCTAGGAAGGAGTCCTCCCTGGCCGCGACGACATCGATTGCCATTCCAATCAGCACAGGCGGGGCCAAGTCCCAGATTTTGTTCAGAATAGAGCAAATAGAGGCCAATATTACTGTTGATCTGTGGTCCTCTAGATGAGTCAGCAATCGTGACAGGGGATGCCTGCCTCCGGACATATGGGCCCCTTGACAGTAGTTCGTTTGAATATGACTGTGAGTCATTCCTGAGATGCGAGAGGCCCGCCCGTCCAGTCATCTGCCCACAAGTCGTAAATCGCGATACCCAGTTCCCCGGTTGAATTAGTCCTGACAGCATAGATATCCCCACTGGAAACTAGGCCGTTGGAATCCTGATCGGACCAGACGAATTCCCACCAGGAACCGTCATCCAGAGATACGTTATGAAGTCCCGAATCCAGCCTCATAGAGGAGACCGATGATGCATTGTCACCCATTCCAATGATGCCATGTATCTCAAGGTCAGAGGGTTCTGACTCGGTAGCGAATCCACTCTGAACTGAACCGGCCCACTGGGTAACGCCCCCTTCAACGAGAAAGGAGGGGTCCGGGCTGAAACCGAGAGGTGCCCTGTCAATTCCCTCCAAAAGCTCCAGGCTGACTTCGTCTCCTGTTGAGACGGTCAGGACGAACTGCTCCTCGTCGCCTGCATACGTCTCAATGGATGTTATGAGAGGGGGGTCGCCAATTAGCTCTAGGACTATTGTGTGGGTCGAGTTAGTGGCGGATGCGACTTGCTGCGTCGAGAACTCGTCCCCCGTAATCCTCCAATCCATTCCGGAAATCTTCGAAGTGTCGAAACCAAATGGGGGCCACTCCCCACTCGGATCGGAATTTGCCAGTTCGGCGAACTCCACGAACGGGTCTGAGTAGTGGGGGGCCTCGTCCCTGCCCTCGAACCAGACATTTCCGATCCTGATGTTGGTGGTGGTCGTGCTACCCTCGATGACTTCGTTATTCATGGAGTATGTTCCAAGAGTAACTCTTGTAGCCACAGATCTCAATTGTGAGGAGTCGTCCTTTGCCACACTCCAATACACCTCTCCGAATTGGCCTTGGACTGTGGATGAAGACGTGGTCTCTACCCTCATTCTGTCGAATATTCCAGAATACTCCAGAACGTCGAAAGAGTTCGGGTCAGACAGGATTTCATTCAATGCATCTGAAGTCAGAGGGAAGCAACCCATTTCAGGACAGTCGTCAGACTCGACCTCCAAGCACCCTGAAAGGCAGGAGGCAATGATGACGAAAGACACTGTCAGAAGCACCCTCACACTGACTCGCAGGAGCTTGATGCTGATGAAGGCATGCAACACAGGTCACAATATTGCCGAGAATGCCGGGGCGAGTCTCCTATATGGGACGGCCTAGAGGAGGGGACGGGAGTGATGACGTGACAGACGTCCTGGTAGTCTACAAAAAGAACTTCGAGGAAGTCCATGACAAGGCCCTGGAAAACGTGAGGTCTGTTCTGGACGAACTAGAGAGGGAGGGCTCAGTCAGAGTTGACTACACCGCTAGAGAGACAGTTAGGAGAGGGGACTTCGATGATCCAGACCTTGTTGTTGTCCTAGGGGGTGATGGGACACTGACATCGATAGCTCACTCCGTCGACGACAAGACTCCCGTGATGGGAGTAAATAGCCATCCAAGGGACGATTACGAGGACGGCTCATATGGCTTCTACATGGGTAGCGACCCGGAAAGCTTCGCTGATGACATCAGAGTTGCCATCAGAGGAAGCGCCATTGTCAACGTCCTGCCACGCCTACAAGCGGAAATTGTCACCACGAGCGGGAACAAGATACTGACTGATCCTGCATTGAACGACCTTCTAGTTGCCAATACCCACCAGTATCAGCCCTCGAAGTACAGGCTCCAGAGATCTTCGGATGCTATTGACGTTGTCCAGCACTCATCCGGGTGCCTATTTTCGACGTTCCTTGGACAGGGCGCATGGTTCAGGCACGTAGCCAACATAGAGGGGACGACATTCCCCCTCGAACAGATAGACGGGCACTACCTCTTCGTGGCTAGGGACTTGCCGAGGGGAGACAGGGATGATGATGGCTCTTACTGGGCTTGGACTGATGAGCCGACTGTTATGACCAGCGACATGCATCGGGGGTATGTGGTGGCTGATGGTTGGGACGAGTTCCACTTCACCAGGGGCGCTACCGTAACTGTGGACCTCAATGGGCCTACCTTGCAGCTACTTACCTTCCGTAGCACCATACACGACAGGGTCGCCCACTGGATAGGGGAGTAGTCAGTCTTGGTT
>DAFQ01000052.1:11331-13008 GCA_002497985.1 Euryarchaeota archaeon UBA4 | reverse complement strand
GCTTCATTTCCAGCAATGTTATACAGAGTGGTCATCCTAAGTCTGGCTCTCGAATTGGCCAAAGCATGATCCGATATATCCTCGTAAAATAGATTACTAAATACGTCGAATGTTTCAGTAAGGTCGTAATTACGATCGATGACATTTTCGAAGTTCGATTGGAGCCAGGAGATGTGTCGATTGGATAATTCGATTTGCTCGGGGTTTTGGTGGATCGGCATATTGAGAACAAACGTGGGTAGCCCTGTACGAGCGGAAAGTGTTGAGGTCACGGCCGAGTCGATCCCCCCGGACACTCCAATGACCAAGGAGGAAATGCCGTTACTTTCCGCATAATCACTAATCCATGCAGTGATTTCGTCTGCGAGACTGTTCCAATCTAACACATTATCACCACCTAATGACAAGCAACCCCGTACTTCTTCAGTCGCCAGTAATTGTATGGCCAAGGAGTCAAGAATCCCGCAATTAGCATTGGTATGATGACCCACAAAGTCAGCTTGGCCCCTCCGGTCAGAACAACATCAACAACATTCATCGCCGCTTCCATTGAAATCATCGAAATCAGAGACATTCCAATCGCGACTCTGAAAGCTTCCTTCAATGCCATTTGGGCTGACAGGATTATGGTCTCAAGAGCGATAGAAGTCATGATTCCATTGAACATCGCAAGCATCATGATCGACATTGTAGACCACCCAAGGGCATCAAGATAAGGAATAAATTGGAATGCGGCAATGGTGCCAAAATCACCAATTGAACAACCGACCAAGCACCACTTCGTATTGTGCGCAGACTGCCTCCATACTGGCCCATCCGACCAGTCGAATGGCAATTCCTCGCCATCGACCGAGTAGCCTGAGGCAAGGATGGCCCTGACCAACGATTCCCTGTTCGCGCCGCTGTGCTCCACAACTGCTAATCCTGTTTCGTGAGAAACCTCCGCTGATGTCACTTCTGCTAGGGAGGAAAGCGCCAATGACACGTTTCCTGAACAACCAGTGCAAGTCATACCGCCAACCGAAATTGTGGTGGTTTCCGACATGATTGGTCGTCTCGATTGACCTTATTGAATGCTACTAAGGCCTCTAATCGCCCTTCGGGCGACCGAGTCATATTCAATACGGCATCGTCGGTCGCATTGCCGATGGGAGTGCCGAAGCCCGCCGGGGACCTCGACCCAGTGTCCCTAGAGAACTCCTTGATTGAGCTCTGGGGAGAAGAGGGAACTTTCTCCAATTCTATTGAAGCTCGCAGGGAGGCAGGGAGTCCGTTCACATTCCTCGAAGGGCCGCCTACAGCGAATGGCAAGCCCGGCATTCACCACGTCATCTCCAGGCTGTTCAAGGATATGGTCTGCAGATGGAAGACGATGGAGGGGCATGTGGTCGAGAGGAAGGCCGGTTGGGATACTCACGGACTTCCCGTGGAAATAGAGGTTCAGAAGCAATTGGACCTCATGTCCAATGAGGCAATAGAGGAGTATGGCATGGAGGCCTTCAACCAGAAATGCAAGGAGAGTGTCTGGACCTACGAAGAAGCATGGCGCGAAATGACCGAACGCATGGGTTTCTGGGTCGATATGGACGATCCCTACGTCACACTACAGGACGATTACATCGAGTCGGCTTGGTGGTCACTCAAACAAATGTTCGACAAAGGCTTGCTATTTCGTGG
>DAFQ01000052.1:9666-10943 GCA_002497985.1 Euryarchaeota archaeon UBA4 | reverse complement strand
CAGGGTTACAAAGAGGTCTCTGAACCTGCCGTTTTTATCAAATTCAAGCTCGCGGATGAAGATGCTTCTGTGCTCGCCTGGACAACCACGCCTTGGACACTGCCCGGCAATGTCGGACTTGCCGTTGGGCCCGATGTGACATATGTTCGGGTTAGGGTCAGTACACCTCCTTCGGAATCTTGGGAAGGTCGTGGCGGCGCGCCCGTTGGAGAGGAGTTGATTCTCGCTAAGGATCTGATGGGGTCGGTTCTTCGACATCATATCGAAGTGATCGATGAATTTTCCGGCTCTGACCTTGTGGGCCGCTCTTACAACCCTCTTTTTCCCGGCGCCATCGATGGCTCCGAGCATCCTGCTGCCTGGACCATTGTAGGCGCGGATTTCGTCACAACAAGTGACGGTACTGGAGTCGTCCATACAGCCGTGATGTATGGTGAGGACGACTACAATTTGGGAATGAAAGAAGGATTTCCCGCTCAGCACACCGTCGGAATGGATGGGTGCTTCGTGTCTGGAACTCATGGGCAGCTTGATGGTCGTTATGTGAAGGACTGTGACGATGATATCATCAACTTACTTGCAAGCGAGGATTCGCTGTATCGCGAGCATATTTATACTCACGATTACCCACATTGCTGGCGCACCGACCACCCATTATTGTACTACGCTATGGACAGTTGGTTCGTGCGCATGACTGCCGTCAAGGAGCAAATCATGCAATACAACTCGGAGGTCGAATGGGCCCCGGATTGGACTGGTGAGAAGCGCATGGGGGAGTGGTTGTCCAACATCAAGGATTGGGCAATAAGCCGCGAGCGGTATTGGGGCACACCGATTCCTGTTTGGATATGCCCTGATTGTGGAATCGAGCACTGCATCGGCAGCATCGCTGAGATGGAGGAAATGAGGACAAGTGACTCGCCGATACCGCCCGAACTTCATCGGCCATACGTCGACGACGTCAAACTCAATTGTCCAACTAGCGATTGCTCGGGCGAGATGGTGCGTGAGCCCTACGTCATGGACTGCTGGTTCGATTCGGGATGCGCTTCCTTCGCTCAGTGGCATTATCCATTCGAGAATCAAGACAAATTCGATGGTGCGTTCCCAGTCGATTACATCTGTGAGGCTGTCGACCAAACACGCGGTTGGTTCTACTCGCTAATGGCAGTCTCAACGACAGTGTTCGACAGCATCTGCTACCGTCGTTGCCTCTCACTCGGCCACATCCTGGATAAGGATGGAAAGAAGATGTCGAAGTCACGCGGGAATGTAGT
>DAFQ01000052.1:0-9268 GCA_002497985.1 Euryarchaeota archaeon UBA4 | reverse complement strand
CCTTGGTCGCCAACTAATTTCGATTCCAATGGAGTTCGAGAGTCCTACGCCAAGATGTTCCTCACCCTATGGAATGTTCACCGCTTCCACGCGGACTACGCAGCACTCGATGGCTTTGATGCGGATGATGCGGACGGCTTTGTGGAGGTTGCAGACCGCAGTCCTCTCGATCGATGGATTCTCTCACGATTACACACGGTCGCCAACTCATATCACGATCAATTTGTTGATTGGGATTTCCACAAGGCCGGGCGCGAACTCGAGGTTTTCGTTGTGAATGATCTCTCTAATTGGTATGTGCGTCGCAGCCGCCGCCGCCTTTGGGACGAGGCTGATTCGTTGGACAAGAGGGCGTGTCAGCACACCTTGCACGAGGTGTTACTGACGGTTTGCCGATTGATGGCGCCAGTGGCCCCTTTCATGCCAGACCAAATCCACCGCGACTTGACCGGAGTTTCGGTTCATTTGGCCGATTGGCCGGTTGGCTCGAGCCTGATTGGTTCGAGCTTACCACCGCAAGATTGGGCACTTGAACAAGAGATGGGGCTTGTGCGTGCGTTGGCAGAGGCTGGGAGACGCGTTCGTGTTGATGCTGGTCGCCGACAGCGCCTACCTTGTCGGGCTGGATGGATTGTTGGCGGACCAGATATCGGTCGCTTCCATGATTTGCTGGCGGACGAGTTGAATGTCGAGTCGCTGAGCACCGAGGATGACCTCGAGCGATTCCAGCGTATGGTTATCGAGCCCGATCGTAAGGCGCTGGGCAAGAAATGCCGGCAGGATTTGCCTGCTGTGATTGCTTTGCTGGGCGAGGCTGACCCTGATGACATACTATTGGAGATCGACGCGGGAATCTGCATCCTCGAAGGATATGACATTACAATGGACGATATTGAGATCCGTCGCGTCGAGAGAGATGGATTCGCCGCCTCGACCATTTCTGACGAAAACGTCGGTGATGTCTCGCTCGTTATCGATATGAGTCTCGACGATGATTTACTCTCGAAGGGGCTTGCGCGCGATATAATTCGCAGAGTGCAAGCCAAGCGCAAGGACCTCGACCTCGATGTCGAGGCGAGCATCACGCTCGCTGTTTGGGTTAGTGGTCTCGAGTTAGCAGACACGGATTGGGCCCATGTTCAGTCCGAGGTGCGTGCTGGCGAGGCAAGCCTCAACGAGGGGGCTGCCGTTGGAGATTCATTCCAAGTCGACGGAGTAAGCGTAACTTTCAGTGTCGAATCCTAATATTGACGCGGCGGAGCTTACCCTCACATCTCTAGAATATGTGAACCATACTCGACTGGCAGTAGCAGCTCCACCCCGAACAGGGGGTCGGGGTCGGTAGAGTCCATGTAAGCGATGAAAGAACCGCCATCAGGCAGGATCCCCATGCTTGCGAAATCAAAGCGAATATCATTTCCAGCACCGGATGTAGAATCAAGATCCCCCTGTCCCAGATAGGTCTTCATGTCAGGCTCTAGAGACTCAGAGTAACCTCGGACGTGCCATGCAATATCCACATCGGGACCCGAGGAACTCTGGTATCGGACATTCAGAACGAATAGGTCGTGAACGCCATTGGAATGGAACTCCCACTCCTCAAGTTCGGAAGCCTCGGAAGATATGTTGTAGGATTGATTTTCCCAGCTCTCTCCGCCGTCCCATGACATCATGTGCGTGAGTGTCGTCCCCCCTGCAATGACACAGTGTAGTGCTGTCGAGGAGTCGAATGCGCAGTACTGGGATGGCAATGAAGACCCATTCAAAGTGACACCTGTCCACCAATTCAGGGATGTGTCCAGGAATGCGTCCCTTCCATCGACGAAGTAATTCGGAAAATATAGCCCTCCTGAAGGGACCGGGAATGCCCTCATCTCCTTGTGCGGCTTTGTGAAGTCCCACTCCGGGCCCAATTCTTCAGGGTCCAAGTCAACCTCCATGACATCCAGATTGGCATCTCTGTCTGGAAATCCGAAATAGTCGTAATTCAGGCCATCAGTCGATATCTGTCCACCTATGTTCTGAACCTGGTGCCAGAAGTTGGAAATCACTAGGCTGGCCCATGGGCCGTTTCCATACAGTCCGCCATTAATTGGGCCGACGACCTCGACTTGCCAAGATCGGTCATAGAAGGGCTCTGGGGTCCTATTGAAGCACCAGCTCCACTCCTGGTCCTCAGCGTCGTAAAGAAATGCATAGAACTGATCCACCCCGCTTGAGCTTGGATATGGGAACCAACCCATCGAAATTAGATCTCCATTCGTCGCTTGGACGATGCTTCCCTCTCCAAGTCCCTCCTGCCCTGGAACCGTGGGCTTCGGCTCCATGCATCCGAACTGAGATAGGATTGATGGCCTGTACTCCTTCCATGTGTGTCCCCTGTCCTCGGACCAAGTTGGGTATTCCCCACCGAAGTTCAAAATCCATCCTTCCTTAGTGGCAGCGAGATAGTGCTCACAGCAGTTTCCTCCTTCGACATTGCCGAACACCGCCCAGGAGGAGTTTCCCCATGTGTCGTTGGAGAATGGCTCACCGACTGTGAATGGCCTTGTGCAGGGAGTGCTGGAGCAGGAGTCAGTATGGCTAGAGGGGGAGTCAACGTATTCCATGCCTTCGTCCCAATCTGGACCGCTGTCATTAGATCTCATTACCTCACTGAAACAACCTGAAAGGGAAGTGCTTGCGAACATAATCGCCACGAGAGCCACGTGCGTTGCCGAAGCTCCCCTCATGCTGGACGGGTGAATAGAGTGCTATTTCACACATCGCACGCGGTGGGCCGTTCAACATAGTGCGGTGAGGTTCAAAACTGGAGGCGTGGCTTGTGGGGCATGCGTACCTCTGCGATTGCAGTATGCCTCCTGATTGTGATTACTAGTTTGGGGCCCGTAATGGTTTCAACAGGGCAGGCTGCGCCAGCCCCCGATCATGTGTACATCAACGAAATCTACGCCTCCCCTAATAGTGAGTCGTACGGCGGCATAGACTGGAATGGAGATGGTGAAATCAGCCGTTACTCGAATCAATTCTTGGAGCTTCATAATCCCACTGATGGGGCTGTCGACATAGGCGGATGGTGGCTTGACGACATAGCTGAAGGAGGGTCCCCAATGTGCAGCATCGCCTGGGGGACTGTTATCGATCCCGGGGCCTACTTAGTATTCTACAGGGCGCAGACCAACATTGAATTCGATTACTATGAAGGCGACACTGTCTCCATTCTAGACGGTTCAGGATCCGTGGTTGACTCTGTAAGCTATGGAGCGGAAGATTCCGATTACGGCATCCCTTATGGTTACGGCTCGGATGGAAACTGGGCGAAGCTGTCTGACGGCAGCCCAACGCCAGGAGGTTCGAACAGTGAGGAATGGGTCGGCGTTAACCATCTCATGGGCAATTGCTACCCCCCTCAAGACCATGTCCACAACGGAGAGTACGTTCTCGAAGGGAGGGTCGTCACCATGGTTTCACAGAGTGACGTCATTGACGATGGTCGCGTCCTAGTTAGGGATGGCGTTATTGAGGCTGTTTGGAGTGCCTCCGATAGTACGCCACCTCAAGCTGAGGGAGTGGTGCATATCCCAACCAGCGGTACGATCTACCCCGGTTTCGTAGACCCTCACAATCATGCGAAGTATAACCTGATTCCATTGTGGGACCATGGGACTGATGGTTGGGATAACAGATACCAGTGGCAGTCTTACTCTGGATACAGCGATGCCAAGGACATTGGCTGCTCACTCTACGACTCATCGGCCATGAGATTTGCAGAATTGAGGGCTGTCGCTGGAGGAAATACAGCATTACAAGGAAGTTCGACGACAGGTACCGATACCTTCGAAACAATGCTCGCTAGGAATATTGAGCTGTACAACTTTGGCGGGGACGGAATTTGGACCAAGGTGACAGAATTGGAATCAGACTACGAGGGGAACCACATCAAGAGCGGTAATTCATCAGGGGGACTTAATGCATGGTTCATCCATCTTGCAGAGGGGGTGGATGAGTCCAGCAGAGCGGAATTTGACGTACTCGTGGAGAACGACCTTCTTGTCGGCGAAATAGTGGTGATTCATGGAACTGGGCTCACTCAGCCAGAGTTCTCAGCTTTGGGCAGTGTTGGGGGTAGCCTCGCTTGGTCGCCTACGTCCAACCTACTCCTGTATGGTGACACAACAGACATCGCAACAGCGAAAGCGGAGGGAGTCAACATAATGATCGGCCCGGACTGGTCCCCTTCGGGATCAAAGAGCTCTCTGCATGAGCTCAAGACTGCCGACTGGTGGGACAATAATGTCCTTGGGAACATTTTCTCAGATTACGAGTTGTTACAGACTATCACTACTAACGTAGTAGATGCGATTGGGTGGTCAGATGACACCGGCAGGATCCAGGAGGGACTCGCTGCAGATCTAGTTGTCCTAGATACCTTTGAAGCGGACCCTTATCGAAATGCCATAGACGCGATTGATCCAGATATCAGGCTGGTTGTGGTAGGGGGACTCCCCGTATTTGGAGACGTTGACATCATGCAAGCAATGGACGACGACGTTGAGGTCATTGAGGGCGATGGCTTCAGAAAGGCGACTGACATTACCTATGACGGGGTCCCCGAGGCCCAACAGACATTCGCAGAAATGTTCGCTTATCTACAGGGGTGCAATGAAGGAAAGAGCGTTCCAATTGAATATCTATTCACCTTGGGAGATGATCGATACTTCGACATTCTAAATCGCTCAATTACATTCCAGAAAGACAGGACGATAGACCTGTGGTCGGACTACTACGATATCGAGCTTGACGATGATGGGCATAGGGTCGGTGGAACTGTAGGGGGCGCTGATCCAATCGAGACGAATCTCACAGGAGGCAATGGAAATGGGGGCAGCAATGTCCCAACGACGCCCCCACCGGACCTTCCGACAACTTTCCCTACCTTCGGCCCCAGAGGGGGTTCCATACCCCATCCCACGACAATATCCGAGGGCATCCACATAGAGGAGTGCGCATCGGATGGAATTCCTGAAGCTGCAGAGGGAGAGGCGATCCTTTGCGGTTCTATTCTAGTGATTATGAAGGACACAGAGGGTTGCATCTCCTCATGGTTCATGACGCAGTTCTGCAACCTCGAGGTAGCTGACTCTTTCACGGTCCCAGGCAGGATTTGCACTGATGCCCTGGTTCCCCCGTCCAGTGAGGATTGGATGGAGTGCAGACATGATGTTGTATTCGTAGAGATGAATTCTGAGACGACTCCGACTGACCCGGTTACAGATGATTCAGAGGACGAATCGTGGTTGAATGGACCATTGTATTGGATAGCCATTATTGCCGCTATCGCTGTAATTATCGGATCGGTGGCCACCATCAATAACAATCTGAGAGAGCGTTCTTTGGGCGGCAAGGTGCTAGAGGAAGAGTAGGTAGTCACTCTATTCGCCATGTTGGCCCTTCGGACCCGTCCTCGACTACGACGCCCATGGAGATCAGCTCGTCCCTTATCTCATCGGCCCTCGACCAGTTCTTTGACTCCCTCGCAGACTCCCTCTCTTCCAGGAGCGCCTCCACATCTGATGAAATCGCAGAACGGGCTACAGCCTCTGACTCGGTTATGGACAGTGCCTCTTCCTCAGTTGGCAATACCCCTAGGACGCCCCCGGCAAACTCAGCGAGCCACCCAACGGCAGCGGACACATCTGATTTGTCCGATTCAGTATCAATTAATTGCCTCAGTTCCTTGACAATGGACTGTACCTCCACCAATGCCACGCGGGTGTTGAAATCGTCATTCATGCCAGAGGAGAATCTCTCGGCTGCTTCTGACAACTCAGTGTTCCTCGACCAATCTCCGGAGCCGGCCATGGATAGCCCCTCAGAATATGCCCTAAGCAGCCTCCCGTGATTCAGCCTGGAGTCGTCTATCATCACCGTATTGAAGTCGACAGGCTGACGATATGGCGCATTTATCAGGGTGTATCGCAGAACCAGGGGGTCCACCTGCTGCAATGCGTCACTTACCGTCCAGAAGTTTCCTTCTGATTTGCTCATCTTCTCGCCATTGACGTTGATCATCCCGTTGTGCAACCAATATTGGACCACTGGTTCATGCCCCAAACAGCACTCTGATTGGAAAATCTCCGCCTCGTGGTGGGGGAACATCAAGTCTGTCCCCCCTCCATGGATATCGAATCTCTCGCCTAGGTGCTTTAGGGACATTGCCGAGCACTCAATGTGCCATCCCGGCCTCCCGGGCCCCCAAGGGCTTTCCCAGCTCGGCTCTCCTGACTTGGCGGCCTTCCAAAGGGCGAAGTCCCTGTGGTCCCTCTTTCCGGAACCAGTTTCATCAACTCTGCCACCAGCACCCTCTCTAACCATCTCCAACGTCTGGCCGGTCAATTGGCCGTACTTTTCAGGGGCCGTGTCTATCTCAAAATAGACTCCATCATTAGCAACATATGCATGACCTTTGTCAATTAGAGAGTTGACCATTTCTATGATTTCAGGGATGGTTTCAGTGACGCGAGGGTATTCATTCGCCCTAGTTACATTCAATGCGTCCATCACCTCGAAGTAGTCGTCGATGTTCCTATTTGCCACCTCCAAAAAGTCCACGCCCTCCTCCGACGAGACAGAGATGATTTTGTCATCGATGTCGGTGAAGTTGGCGATATAGTTGACTTGGAAGCCGGTATTGCGGAGCCACCTGACGATTATGTCGAAGGCGATAGCCTGCCTCGCGTGCC
This sequence comes from Euryarchaeota archaeon UBA4, assembly GCA_002497985.1. GTDB lineage: Archaea > Thermoplasmatota > Poseidoniia > Poseidoniales > Thalassarchaeaceae > MGIIb-O5. The sequence continues at coordinate 2,525 of DAFQ01000052.1, read as the reverse complement.
CAATGTGGCTAGGCGAGTATGGCGTAATCCCGCACGCATAAATGCCAATTTGGCCATCGACTAAAGGAATCAGTTCACGTTTTGTGCGTGAACGAGTGTCGTAGACCCTAAGCGCCATCGGCCTTCCTGCTGGGCTTACCCGTCATCAACCCCTCGCTGCTTCAACCAAGGCAGCGAACAGTAAGTGGTGTCCCTTTCGTTCGGGGTGCCACTGAACTCCTATGCAGAATTTCTTGTCCCTTCTCTCCACGGCCTCGATTAAGCCGTCGTGTTCGGCGATTGCAGTAACGGTAAGGGAACCGGGATCCGAGACGCCCTGGTGGTGTGTCGAATTGACTGTGAATGAAGTCCCCATTAATCCGGCTAAGATCGAGTCCTTTTCGACGATGACGCCATGATCTGTAGAAACGCCATCATAACCGCCATGGCCCTCATGGCCGGGAGTATCGTCAAGGTGCTGATGCAAGGAGCCCCCGTGGGCTATGCTAAGTATCTGCATCCCCCTGCAAACACCCAGTATTGGCATATCCATTTCCAAGGCCGATGAAATTAGCCCCATCTCCGTCTCATCCTGTTCTGGGTAGAACTCCTTGGTCATTGGGCCCGGCTCCTGGCCATATCTGGAAGGGGAAACATCTGGCCCTCCCGAGACGATGAGGCCATCGATACTTCCCAGTAGATTTGACATGTCTCCCGCAGGAGGGATGATCATTGGGATTCCTCCGGCCTTGTCTATCATTGATACGTATGCAGACGGCAATATTGCTGCATGCCTCTGCCAGTTGCCATATTGGGTATCGCGCATGAAACAGGTGATGCCTATTACCGGTCGCACTCAAACACCCGATGATTCTCGGAGTTTCCGAGCGTGCCTGAAAGACATTATCCCCGCTGCCATGAAAATTGATCCGATCAGAACAAGGATGAGATGGGACCCTACTGCAAGATTGGACTTGCCCTCGATGTCAATCAGACCCTGGGCCCCACCTAGGACCATCAACAGAGCGAAGGCCATGGCTGCGTGCATGTAATGATGCAGATTTGCCTCGTTTCTCTCGGACATGATGCCCAGGATGAGTAGGGGGGCACCCATTAATGCGGGTATCATCGCAGTGACAGAAGGCGGGTCCGCACTCTGAATGAAGTAGGCGCCCAAACCCCATACAACCAATATTCCGCCAGCTGCTTTAGCCAGATTTGGTACTGTCATGCCCATGAAAGTGAATGTGTCTTGCATGCCCTTGGCCAGAAGTTCCCACTTATGACCCTCTCTATGTTTTTTCAGAGGAGCGGGATTGTCTAGTTCAAACGAAATCAGAGATAGAAGATTTCCATATTCTAGCCTTTCCAGACCTATTCGTAGAGTTGTCATGAATTTCTTTATCCTTGGCTACGATTTGTTCCCAAAGCAATTCTGCCACGTCGAGAACTTCCATCTCTGCCCCCACTGCATCCAATCCGTCCTTAACCATAACCGAGCAAAATGGGCACCCTACCGCGACAGTGTCGCAACCGGTTTCTGCCAATTCAGCGGCCCTAATCTCGTTGACCCTCTTGTCTGCATCTTCCTCCATCCACATCTGTGCACCTCCTGCTCCACAGCAGAAGGAGGACTTTCCATGCCTCTCAGGCTCAACGTCAACCCCCCCAATTACGGATCTGGGCTCTTCAACAACACCGCCCATCCTGCCAAGATAGCAGGGATCGTGGAAAGTCACGCTTCGTCCATTCTTCTCGGCATCTGGGAGTTTTCCCTCCTCCTGAAGCTTGGCGATGATTTCTGAATGGTGGAATACCTCTAGTTCGTCCCCACCAAAGTCGCCATACTCCTTACCCAGGGTATGGAAGCAATGTGGGCATGATGCGACTATCCTCTTGACGCCGAGCTCCTGGAATGTCGTCATGTTGGTCTCGGCGAGCATTTGGAACAGGTATTCGTTGCCTGCTCTCCTAGCAGGATCGCCAGAGCATCCTTCTTGCATGCCCAGAATGCCGACATCCAAGCCTGCCTCCTTCAGAAGCGAAATAGTCGATCTTGCGACTTTCTGGTTCCTTTCATCGAAGCTTCCCGCGCAACCCACGAAGTAGATGTACTCTGCTGGCTCCCCTATCTTGACATCTAGATCTGATGCCCAATCGGCTCTCTCGTGAGCTCCGAATCCGTATGGATTAGATGCTGATTCTATATTGCCCATTGCAGTATTCAGAACCTCTGGATACTCCATAGTCTCCATCATGGCGTTCCTCCTAAGATCCGTTAGTTTTGGTACATGCTCAATATACAGAGGGCACACATCGACGCATGCGTTGCAGGTCGTACATGCCCATACTGCATCCTCTGTGATTCGTGTCATCATTGTCTCCGAGGGCTCCCCCCCTGAGAGGAGAATTGGAGCATGCTCGTTTGCATAGTTCCGTACATCATGGATCACTTGCATGGGATTCAGGGACTTTCCTGAGGCATATGCGGGACATACGTCCTGGCACCTGGCGCAGGAAGTGCAAGACCATCCATCGATGAGTTG
>DAFQ01000006.1:14934-15540 GCA_002497985.1 Euryarchaeota archaeon UBA4 | reverse complement strand
GAGTGGAGCTAGATCTTCCTCTCCTTCGACATTAATTATTGTTGAAGATCGGTCCTTCATCCACGAATTGACTGCTTCTTCACATGCACCTAGCAATGATGCTGTTAGTGAACCAGGGGGGCTTGAACAATTCAGCCTCTGGCCATAGTGTGTCTGGTCAATATTGCTAGATTCCCCCCATTCCTCCCTCTTGGTCAAACCATCAATTATGGAGATATCGGGAGTCTTTCCTAGTTGGTGCATGGTAAGGACTGTGACGTCGCCAACTGCTATCATTGGACCGGGTTGGTTTTCTACGTGGGAAAGGGCGTCCCTCATAGCCACTAAGGGGTTGTCCTCGGGACCGCTGAACAATGTCCCAAAGGGATCTTTGAGTTTTCCTTCGACCTGCGTGGTCAAGACGATAGTTCCAGATCTGATGCTTTCAGGGATCCATGAGTTGCCCTCTCTATCGATAACACCATCTCTAATTCTTGAGCTAGATATTGGAATACCATCCCATGCATTTTGCAACTCTAAAATAACGATCTCCAATGGTTCTAATTCATTTATTTTCCTTAATTTGTTTATTTCTATACAATTTTCTATTGTATCTTCTGTACTGAA
>DAFQ01000006.1:13771-14522 GCA_002497985.1 Euryarchaeota archaeon UBA4 | reverse complement strand
ATCTATAGAACTCTTGATATTGTGCTGTCGAACTTCCCATGTTTGAACTCTAGAGTCCTTTTTCTTAGCTAGATTATCTGAATTTATCCAGACTTCCAATTCACTGCATTTTTCTAGAGACTTGGATAATAGATGAAGGTGGCCTTTGTGAAATCGATCAAATGTGCCTCCAATCAGACCAACATCGAACATATGCATTTCACCGGTGGGTTTCATTATCATTTCCAGTTAGTAATGTGTGCCCCGGGGCGTAACGGTATCCTTCACTGCAATGCTCCAGCACCTGACCCACCCCGGGACGTCTGTCGGACTGGGTGGTAGTCCCTTGATTCATCCCCTCTCGGGTCCTCAGGGGACCTTGTCCCGGTCCGGCCACCTGTTTTGCGCCGACAGTCATTCTGCCTTGGAGGCAGTCAAGTCGGTCTTCGACAGGTGGCTACCCATGCGTGGTACCGTGTTTCATCCTCTACCTCCGGCGAGGGGGTTTCGTCAACACGGTGTTGCCGCTGGGCAACCTTCGGCCGGACATGGAGGTCAAGAACCCCTCGGTTTGCCAAAAAGGCATTTTTTACTGCCCCAGTATAGGCGAAGATAAGAATCCCCCGTGGAAACCAGACTCTCTGAGGAGGAGCCTCTCAGCCACGTGCGCATCTCCCGACATGCATTCAACCGTATTGAAATCGGGCCATTTCTCCAATGGTTGTGCTAACCATCCGATCAATGGATGTGTTCTACCAGATACTGGAGCCCT
>DAFQ01000006.1:0-13357 GCA_002497985.1 Euryarchaeota archaeon UBA4 | reverse complement strand
CTTAGTCTCCGATCCAGTAGTGTTCTCAACTCCGGACTGCACCCCTTATGCTTCAACTCATGAAGGGCGGGTGACTTGCATTCCTCCCCGGGCCTTCGAAGAACTGCCGCGGACCAGGATACTGGATTATTGAGTAGCCAGTCTGTTGTATCGTCTTCCTGGAGTAGCTGGAATAACAGGTCCGAGGAAATTGCTGACCACCAGCTAAGGGGCAGTGAATTGAGTATGGCGCCTATTTGTCCGATTTCTAATTCGGAGGGGTTGCTGGCCCTATCAACCAGGTAAGACCAGATTCGTAATTCGTTTTCCGGCCCCAATGTTCTTCCCCTTTCCAAAACAGAATTTAGAACATTTTCATAATCAAAGGCACTGGATTTGCGGCGACCGTGGAGCCACGACAATCCTTCCAATGCGGAGAGGGATTTTTCTGGGGGATTCGAAAGCCATGCATCCACAGACCACTTCAATAAATCATCATGAAGGCTTTCCGGAAGCCAGGGGGAGTTTGCGAGTAATTGAGATGCCACCCATGAAGCTCCCGGGGAGGCGTTGCTCGAATCTATTGTGGGCCTGGCCCTCAATGCTGAATCGGGTGAGTCTCGAAGAAGTTCTGTAAATTTGACAGAGAATATTTCCAATACTTCCTCGGGAGCAACTTCAGCCGCTTCTGAGAGCCTCTCAAGTGGAAGGGATTCAAAATCCATCATCACTAGCCACTTTGGGTCCAGCCTCTTTCCAAGTCTCTGCCACCTTGGCCATCTCGTTCTGGATGGTGAGGCTATCCATGCAGCTATTGGGTAGCTGGCTTCCATCCTGTTTGCCCATTCTTCATTTCCTTCCGGATATTGGGAGCTAGCTGATCTTATCATCGATGAATACTCGATGTCATTAACTTCGTTTATTAGGCCCTGGACTTGGGGGGGGAAGTTGTTTTCGTGCTGCCCCACGGATGGGGTGTTTGGAGAGTCAGGGAAATGAGTTACAGGATCTATGAGTTTTACAGGAAGCGTTCTGCCTCCATTTATTTCAAGAGTCATCCAAGGAAGGGGCCTTAGTGGATCTATTGAAAGGCGGTCTAAGTTGGAGAACTGTGGCACCTCGCTGTTCAATATCACCATCCTCAGAGAGGGGTGCGAGGAAAGAGTGGATGCAACATCACTTGGTATGTTGTCAGGAAAATCAACTACTATTGGGGGCCCCTCCTCAATAGAAATTACCCATCTAATCATCGATTCAATAGCTGCATCCCCGAGGCCCCTGGTGTCAAGTAAACCCGAAGTGACTGTTTCTGTAGAAAACCGTGATTGCCCCCAATCCTGTCTAAATCTCCTCCAGGTTGAGTCTTCTGTCTTTGAACGACGATTGCCCAGTATTCGGTCCTTCAATGATTGGCACCTCTTGACTCTCTCAGAATCTGACAGTCGCGGATGAGCGACCTCAATCCAGTGATCGAGCGTCTCAAGAGGATATTCTCTTCCTCCGATATCCACTCCCCCCAGATTTGCAATAACTATCGCAGATGACCTTGAAGTTTTCAGAAGCATTGAACGAGGCAGCCTATCACTAACGACAGCAGCGATTGCAGACTTTGGCCTTACATCTGGAGACATGTTGTGGCAGGTTCCAAGAACCCATGGCCCCCTGTGTAATGTATTCTCAGGAAGAGGGGGGTCCGGCCTATGCAGTGGGCCCGTAAACCATTTTCCAGGAGCTATGGCGATTGGTCGCTCCTCCTCCAATAGTCGCGCCCTAACGATTCCTATAACCGAGCGGCCCTCGGAAAAAGTGTCTATTCTCCCCCTATCAAGTGGAATTGGTGAGTTTCGTGATTCCATTGTTGATACATCAAACCACCTAGGGGCCCTTTCTCTGATTACGGCCCAACTCCAAGAGACCCCTTCTGTTCCACTGGAGTCTTCAGAACTCCCAACAGCCACTGGTGGCCTATCTGGAATTAGGATTAGTGGAGATTCCGCTGGAGCCATCATTCCTATCAGAAGGTTTGGGCCATCCCTGGAGAGGATGCAAATTTCATGATCATTGTCAGGCAGGGGAAAACCCTCAGATGCCCTCGACCATTCATCGTCCCTGACCATATCCCAGCCCTTACCCGTTAGATGGAGTATTGCACCCCTGCTCCCTGGCGGCATGTCACTGTCGACCAGTGCATCGTTTCTCATCTTTCTAATCTCGGCAGATACGTGAGGTATTCGAATTCCTGAGTCGGTTGCCATCTCACTCACAGTGGCACCCCCATCAGTGAGCCTGTTCAGAAGCCTCCGTCTGTTCCTACTGCGAATTTTTCCTAAGGATCCCGTAATACGGACATCTGACTGAATATTGGAACCATCAGACACCACAAACCACCACTGTTTCAATCGACATAATATATTAGTAATAAATTAAACTGTTTAGTTACATTTTATTACACATTTCCAATGGAGAATGAGATGGTTTCATTTCAACACCTGATGATGTAACTAAATCTGCTCTGTTTTTCGTCATGTTTGGTAACTAAAATGTGCTATTTCGTACAGAACGGTTATATCAGTGCCCGCCGTCCTGTGCATATCGGGCCGTCTGCGGTACCGTGGCCAAGGAAGGGCGAGTAATAATGGAAAATGACCGGATTCGCGATTTGATCAGAAAATTCGTCTCCGAGAAGCCAAGGAACACCGCTGAGATTGCAGCATGGATCAGTTCCCAGAGCAATAATCAGGCACCACGATCGGACATCGCGTCGATACTGGAAATGGATGACAAGATTGTCAGAATTGGGACAGTTAGGAGAAGTGGAATTGCAGGACGTGAATACCCCTTATCGGAATGGGCGAGCGATAAGTGGGTAGCTCATCATGAGCGAAAATAGCCAAAATATGGAGGAGAGAAAATGAGAACAACAAGATTGAGACAAAAAATCAAGAAATTTCTGCACAACAGAGGAGAAGCGAATACCACCGAGATATTGGAGCACGTCAATACAACGATGAGGCACGGAACTACCCCTCAACAACTAGGGAACGTCCTTTCCAAGGACAAGGACATCATGAAGGTAGCAACGACAAAGAGAGGGGGTGCCCTATCTGGACGCTACGAGATCTGCGTCTGGCAGCTAAGACCAGGGGTTCTCGACGGAGAAAACTGAATTCAGACTTCCAAATCTACAGACCAGTCGCCGCTTCTGGCAAGGCTGTTCATTTTGGCACGGTGAGCGAAGGCTTGCTGGCTTTCCTCATTCGAACCACTGGCCCATGTCTGTAATGCGTGTGCGAGGAGGGCTCGTCCGTATGAGTAGGAAAGTTGCCAGGGGTGTTCAGTTTCCATCGCATTCATGAGATTCAAATGGGCTGTTGCATCTTCATCGGATTGGCCACCGGAAAGGAATACTATTCCAGGGAGGTCGGTTGGGACATGGGAAGTCAGACAGTCGACCGTCATCTGTGCTGCTTCTTCTCTGCTTCCCTTATTCGAACAGCCTTTGCCAGATAGGATCATGTTTGGTTTCAGTAAAGCGCCTGGAATGTGAACACCCTGGACCTTGCATTCACCAAAGGTTGCATCGAGAATTCTTGCGGTGACATCATAGCAGGTCTGAGTATCGTGATTGCCATCCATCAGAACCTCTGGCTCAATTATTGGGACCAGTCCTTGTTCTTGACAAATCGAGGCGTATCGAGCCAGAGCATGTGCGTTTGTGGAAATATTCGCATCGCTTGGCATTCCATCGCCTATTCTAATTACGGCTCGCCATTTTGCGAAACGGGCGCCCATTCTGAAATATTCAGCGCACCTCTCACGGAGTCCGTCGAGGCCCTCTGTAATTTTCTCGCCCTTGTGATGGGCCAGATCCTTGGCACCGGTGTCCACCTTGATTCCGGGATGGATTCCACGGCCGGTAAGATAGTCGGGAATTGGAGTCCCATCGTCCATGCTCTGTCTGATGGTCTCGTCAAACAGTATTATCCCACTGACTGCATCCTCGTATCCCTGAGTCGAGAAGATGTTTGTTCGATAGGCCCTTCTTGTCTCAGGGGATGGTTCGACACCTACTGCCTCTAGTCTATTTGACATAGTCCCATTACTCTCATCCGCTGCGAGAATCCCTTTTCCCGGAGCTACAAGTTCCATAGCTGTCTTCTCTAGAAGTTCCCTGTCCATATCGATTACCGATGTCGACGAGAAGGTACTGAGAAATGAAACCATCGTTAGTAATTGATATTTCCAGATTTGGTTTGTGGGCCTATATTTCTCTCTCGGAAGAAACGAACCTGTGCCCCCTATTGGCCACGTCAATTATCTCTGAGTGGACCGATGCCTTGCCATCTCCAAGAATTTCTACACCCCGGGTCCTGCCACTGCACACTCCAGTCCCTATGAATAGGGAGTCTTCAGATGAGCATAGTTCGTCCCTGTCCCAAATTCTCTCTATATCTCCATCTATCATTCTCTCGGCACGTTCCCTGTGGCCATCGTTCTTGAATACGAGCCTGCCTTCGAATGGCGCATCTAGGCCCCTTAAGGCGGTAGCAGTAATCACTCCCTCGGGAGCCGCTCCAATTCCCATAAGCATGTCAATGTGTGATTCTGGATCTGCGGAATTCAAGGCTGCTGAAACATCGCCATCGCCAATTAGAATGACGTTGACAGATTGTTCATTGAGATCCCTGACTAGTCGATCGTGCCTAGGTCTGTCCATCGCAACTACGTTCAGCTCTTCTGGAGTCTTTCCAAGGGCGGAGCATGCCGCTTCTACATTGTATGCAACATCGGCCTCCAAGCTGATTTCCCCCTTGAGTTCCGAGGGACCAGATATCTTGTCCATGTAGCAGTCCGGAGCATGTAGTAGGGCACCTCTAGGTGCTGCCGCCAATACGGCCATGGCATTGGGCAGGTTCTTTGCTACGTGATTTGTGCACTCAAGAGGATCAACTGCGATGTCTATGGATGGCGCCTGAGGCATCCCTTGCATCGAACCTAGTGGCTCCCCTATCCACAACATTGGGGCATCGTCTCTTTCCCCCTCGCCTATGGCAACTCTGCCATCGAACGGAACTTTATCGAAGACGCCCCTCATGGCCTCGACTGCGGCGCCGTCTGCGGCCTTGCCGTCTCCTTTCCCTCTCCAAGCAGACGCTGCTACTGCCGCTGCTTCGGTCGCCTCAAGGAAATAGTGCTCCAAGTCTGCGGTCGCCATGCTAGGGCGAGAGGGTCGGGGTTCTCAATCCTGCGCATCGTCCTTTCGCTTCTCTATCACTCGGATATCCCTCATTCTTGTTTCTGGGTATTGACCGGAACTGTCCTTCTCCAACGACTTAACCATGTCCCATGCACATAGCAATCCCGTAGAAACTCCACAAAGAGCTTCCATCTCCACCCCTGTCTTCCAGTGAGCGCTTACAGTTACAGTACACACAAGGGAGTTTCCTTCCCAATCCCAGGATACATTGCAAGACTCGATTGGCACTATGTGGCAGTGTGGAATCATCCTAGGAGTCTCTTTTACAGCCAGAATGGCTGCAATCATGCTGGCCTCCAGAACGTCTCCCTTGGCCACCTGACCATTTCTTATCGCATCAACTGAATCGGGCGAAAGGTCGAGAGAGCCTCTGGCGGCCGCGTACCTGTGAACTATCGGTTTATGTCCGATAGGAACTATTGCATCTGTCATCCCATTCCACCTTTCCACTCAACGCCATCAGAGCGTGTCTCTTTCTTCCACAGGGGGGCCTGCCCCTTGAGTTCATCGATTATCCATGAGCAGGCTAGGAAACCTTCTCTTCTGTGCTCAGAGCCAACATGAATGCAAACGATGGTCTCTCCGGGAAGGACCATGCCGGTCCTGTGTGCGATGACCACTGATGAGACGCCGAAATCAGAAATTGCACTTTCAGCGATTGATTCTAGGACCGAAGGTAATTTTTCGCCCCATGCATCAAATTCCAGACTATGCACGTCGTGCCCCCCTTCTTTGCCACGAGTAATTCCGACAAAGCTGACTATGCTCCCACAGCCATCCTTGGATACCATACCCCTCAATTCCCCGGGGTTGATCGAAGTACCTTCAACGAAGACTCGCACGGACACGTCTCTCCGATGGGCGTTGAGTGCTTGAAGACGCCGGAACTACCCAACTGTTCAAGCGGTCGGGCGATATCGGAGCTTCGTGTCTGAGGAACCCGTGCACATCCTTGGAGCCGGCCTTTCGGGACTGTCCGCGGCTGTCGTTCTCGCCAAATCCGGAAGAGAGGTTCATGTTCATGAAATTAGGAAGGATAGTGGTGCTCGTTTCGATGGAGATTTCCAAGGTCTGGAGAACTGGACCAGCAGAAGTGACTTCTTCGATGAGATGCGCGAATGGGGCCTTGACCCTGATGAATTCAAATCGGACCCATTCAGCATAGTCGACCTGGCTCACCCGGATGACGTGATCACTAATCCGATAACGGATGGAGTGGCTTTCAGAGTCGTTGAGAGGGGGACTGGGCATCATTGCATTGATCAGGGCTTCAAGAGGATGGCAGAGGCCGCGGGCGTGAAGATTCACTATGGAGTCAAAAAGGCCCCGGAAGAATGTCACATCATTGCTGCTGGCCCGAAGGATTCCAGTGCAATTGCTTTCGGTGAGGTTTTCCATACTGATCACCCAAATCACGTTACATTCCAGCTTAATGACAAGCTTGCACCGGGAGCCTACTCATACCTGATAATTATCGATGGGATTGGGCTTATCTGCACCTGTCTATGGAGAAAACAAAAGAAGAGCGGGCGTTACCTAAATGAGACCATAGCATGGTATGAAGAGAGGTACAATCTGAATCGTAAGCCAATCAAGAGAGTAGGGGGAAAGGGTGATTTCTCAATACCCGAGAAATACGTCCACGAAGGGCGTTACTATGTTGGAGAGGCAGGGGGGCTCCAAGACTTCATGTGGGGCTTTGGGATGAGGTACGCCATTACCAGTGGGGCTCTTGCTGGAATGGCGATTCTAGGAGAATGCGATTATGAAGAAGAAGTCAAAGACCGGCTCCTCCCGTTGATCAAAGTTAGTGCTACTAACAGATTCCTGATGAACAGGATAGGCGACAGGGGTTTCAAAATGGTGGCCAATCATTGGATGAGGGATCAGAAGAGGAAGGGGGATGGATTGGAATTCATGCGTTGGGTGTACAGGCCGGGGATATTCAGACGAATGATTTGGCCATTAGCACGAATGGGAATGCTGCGGAAGAAATCGATGGGCGATGGCCGGAGAGTTATGAGGATGCCTTTCAGAGGGGCCTTGAGGAGAGATAGTTGGGAACCCAGTGCAAGGGCTATTGAAATTGGGGAGCAGTGGAAGGCAATTCAGAGGGGAGGAGGGGGCGTGTCCTTCTCCGATACCGACACTTGACTCCATGATTGGCTTCCGTTTCATTGATATGGCGCCTCTCATTGGAAACATTATGACGTCATGGCCACAAATGGAGCCAATGCAGAACAACCTGGTTAACTACGGAGTTACCGGCAACGGAATCGCGATTATCGAACTATGCTCTGACTCGGCTGGTGAGCCGCTTTCTGAAGGCAAGACTTCGGTAAACACATACACCCATGCCATGATGAGGGATATCGATGAAGCCGTACTCAAAGCACGCTTCGACGATGATGTAACTGTGATTGTACTAACTGGCCATGGAGAGAAGTTCTTCTCAGCGGGTGCCAGCATAAGCATGCTCGACTCAGTCAGTCCGGGATTCAAGTACTTCTTCTGCCTTCATGCTAATGAGACCCTAAGCAGATTGGAACAGACCCCCAAACTTGTCATAGCCGCTCTCAATGGTCATGCCGTGGGAGGTGGTCTAGAGATAGCGATGGCTGCGGACATCCGTATCGGCAGGAAGGATTCAGGACAAGTCGGTCTTCCAGAGGTCTCTCTGGGGGTCCTAGCAGGTACAGGAGGAACTGCTCGTCTTTCCAGACTGGTGGGCAAGGCGAAGTCTATGGAGATCATGGTGACGGGGAGGAAGTTTTCCTATGAGGAAGCTAGAGAAATGGATCTCGTGCACGACGTCTGGGCGGGAAGCCTGTCGGACTTCCGTCAAGATATTCTTGACTATGCTGGCCAATTCACTCTGCCATTTGCCGCTAGCAAGGCGATTGGAAACATCAAGCGGAGCGTTCAGAGTGGTATGGAGATCCCGCTTGAGTACCATCTAGCATTGGAGAGAGAATTGCAGTCCGACCTCTTCCAGAGCAAGGATGCGAAGAAGGGGATCGCCGCTTACGTGAATAGGAAGATTCCAGAATTCGAAGGTAACTAGTAGTTCAGAGGAGGAAGGAAAGATGTCAGATGCAGAAGTAGTGAAGGACTACACAGAGAATTTCGAGACTTGGATTAATGACTTCAACGAATGGCAAACCAGGATTGGTTTCGACCCTTCGTGGCTTGGCGATTACAGGTTCGACATCAAGTTCGACTGGGACACTGCTGGTGAAACTATAGAATTCGGAGATTTCGCTGGAAAGCCGAAGTGGGATCGACGTATGCAGATTCCACAGCAAACCGTCAGAGACGCCATCATCAGTATGGTTAGCGTCCAAGGCGACACAGAGTTCGCTTCCGTTGAACAGCAGAACCACCTTCTTGCCACTGCCCCGACTGAATATGACAAAAAATCTGCTCTTCGAATAATGTGCGAGGAGCAGCGTCACGGGTGGCAAATGGCTTACCTCCTCTGCACCTTCTTTGGCGAGCAGGGAGTAAGGGAAGCCTCGAAGCTTCTCGAAAGAAACGCCCAGGAAGGAACTAGGGTCCTAGGTTCGTTTAACGAGCCTATTGATCACTGGCTAGACTTCTTCATGTTCACGCATTTCATTGATAGGGACGGGAAGTACCAGTTGAAGATGCTTAGCACGTCCTCCTTCAAGCCACTTGCGGCTAGTATGGGCCCGATGCTGAAGGAAGAGTCATTCCACTTGGGAACCGGGGCAAACGGACTTAGAAGGGTAGTCAAGCAGGGAGTAATCCCCTGCGCCCTCATCCAGAAGTACGTGAACAAATGGGTCAGTACCGGACTAGACCTGTTTGGAACTGATGACTCGAGCAGTGCCCAATGGGCCTACGTCTACGGAATAAAGGGCAGATATGACGAGAGGGAGTCTGATGGTGAGGCCGACAGAGAGCACCTGAATGAAGCTAGCAGAGAGCTGTATTTCCAAGAAATTCGAGAGGAGATGCGAAGGATAAGCAAGCCTCGAAAGAAGGGTGAGCCCGAGTTGGTGATACCCTCTGACAAGTTCAATAGAGGCATAGGCAAGTATTCCAAAAAGCGCTTCACAGTGGAGGGGGATCCTTTCGAAGGGGATGAAGCGTCTTGGGAAGAGTACCTGAAGACAGTGTTGCCAACCGATGAAGATGAGGATCGACTGATTAACGAATACATGAAGGAAGAGTGGATCCAGTACAGGGAATGGAAGGGATGAGCGGGGGCTTTTGCTGATGCAATATCACTCGCTAACAATTTTTGACAAAAAGAAGTGTGGCCACTTCTTTGAGTTCCTTACAGACTACTTCCATAGCTACCACCATTCAGATGAGCAAGATGCAGAGGCCTACGAGAACCTCCTGTATATGGTCAAGAGGCCTTACACTGCAGAGATGCTCGACATGATAGACGACTGGATGGGGCTCCCCGAAAGAGTCTGGAGGGAGGAAACCCAGAGAGAGGTTTTGCTGTCATTGTATGCCATCAAGTATCCCGACACCCTACTCATAGAGAGTCTGACTGAATCAGCCAGATCTGACATCAGGAGGCTCTCAGCATATCTGCACTTCACACATCATACTTACTCCATCTGGGACGAGGATTCCCTCAAGGGACTTCACAAGCTGGGAATAGAGATACCGACTACTGAAGTAGCCGACCCGTTCATCTACGGCGCATATGTTTCCGCAATAGAGCTGCTGAAGGATGTTGCACCATTTACATGCTTCATTGAGCATGATGTCCCCAGACAGCGTCTCTTCCAGGCGGCTCTAGCAGCTTATGGCAGGGAGTGAATTAATGGAAATCAATACCGTTGCCGTGATCGGCGCGGGGACAATGGGGGCAGGCATTGCCCAAGTGTGCGCTCAGACTGGATGGGATACGAAACTGCACGATCCATTCCCTGAGAGTTTAGCCAGTGGCATGGCATCCATCAACGCATTCTGGGAGAAGGGGGTTTCCCTTGGAAAGACTAGTGCGGAGCAGAAGGAGAGTTGGTCTGCCAATCTCGCCCATTGCAATGACCTTGGCGAGGCAGTTGGAGATGCTGATCTGGTGATAGAGGCAGTTCCCGAGGACATGGATCTGAAGAAAGGGATTTTCAGGAGCTTGGAGAAGCTGGCACCTGGACATGCAATTCTGGCTACGAACACTTCTGGATTGCAGATTAGCGAAATAGCGAGCTCGACGGAATGTGGGGAGAGGGTAATAGGACTTCATTTCTTTAACCCAGTACCAATCATGAAACTTCTGGAGATTGTTCATCACGATGGGTGCTCAGAGTCCACGATAGACGCGGCTCGATCCATAGGTTCCTCAATGGGAAAGGAGTCCATTTTGGTTAATGACATTCCTGGCTTTGCAACTAGTAGGCTGGGAGTTGTTCTCGGCAATGAGGCGATTAGGATGCTTGCCGAGGGAGTGGCTAGTGCATCTGATATCGATACTGCCATGAGGCTTGGATACCGTCACCCAATGGGCCCCCTCGAGCTTTCGGATCTTGTCGGCCTGGATGTGAGGAGAGACATCCTCAGAAATCTCACAGAGTCCTTCGGAGACGATCGATACGAACCACACGGATTGCTCGAACGCCTTGTTTCCGAAGGTAGCCTAGGGAAGAAATCTGGCAGGGGAATCTACGATTGGAGTGGCGGTGTGAAGCGCGAGCGTGACGATCTTCCGATGTGAGATTTGGGGGATTGGAGATGATTCCAGCGTGGGTCGAGGTCATCGGAGTTATTGCAGGGTCACTAGGGGTCGTAGCTTGGTTCCCCCAGATCAGAAAGGTTTGGTCGGATGGGGAACATGAGGGTATCTCCATTGCTACATTCTCCCTAGTTTCAACCTCGCTTGTGCTCTGGCTTTTTTATGGAATAATAATTGGTTCGGTAGCTATGATAATGGCTAATTTGGCAGCATTAAGCTGTATAATCGCGATCATTGTAGGTGTCATCAGGCTACGCAGGTGAGGTGGCTGCTGGTGCGAACACCGGGAGTTGAACCCGGGTTAGCAGGTTGGGAACCTGCTGTCATAACCACTAGACCATGTCCGCTTATGTAAATTGGAAAGGGTGTGGGTAATTTAGCGCCACGGTACGAATTATGGCCTGGAATCCGCCTTGCGCTTCTTAGATCCGGATCTTTGCCCTCTCTTCTTATTGCCACGATTCCGGTTTTTCCCAGTTTTGTTGGCATTTGATGGTGAATTACGGTATATCCTACCATTTCCGTTTCCTCTGGACCTGTTGCCTTTACCGCCCCTCCCTCTTTGATTCCTCCTTGGCTTTCCACTGGACCTTGCTTCCCTGCCATTTCGGCGGTTTGCCTTGTTGGGATCCTCCTTGATAATCTTGAAATCGTTCTTCTTGAGGTCTTCGGGACGAGGTTCGGAAAATCTCTTCTTTATCCCTACTTGTTTCTGGATTCTGCCGTAAATCCTCTGCTCATTGCCCTTGATGAATGAAATCACAACTCCTGTTTGTCCCGCTCTGGCTGTCCTTCCACTTCTGTGCTTGTATGCCTTTGCATCATCAGGGGGGTCATAGTGAATCACACAGTTTACCCCTTCAACATCTATCCCCCTAGCAGCAACATCTGTCGCGATAAGAACCATGCTTCTGCCAGTGCTAAATTTGTTCATGGCGCGATCCCTCTGCCTCTGATTCAGGCCACCATGAAGGGTGGAAAGTGGGATGCTGTCCAATTGCATCTCGCCACCTAGGCGATCTACTCCGGCACGGGTTCTGCAGAATATGATGCTCCTACCTGCCCTTCTAACTGATTTGACCGCAATTTCAGTCTTTTTGTACGGCTTGACCTTCCAAAACAGGTGCTCCATGCTATCCATGCTTATTTCCTTAGGGCCGATCTCTATCCTCACAGGATCGTCTTGGTACAGCTTCACTAGTTTCGCAACATCACGGTCCAATGTCGCACTGAAGAGTATCATTTGGGGGTTGCTTGTACACTTCTCAATGATAGAGCAAACTGGCTCCATGAAGCCCATGTCGGCCATCCTGTCTGCTTCGTCCAGAACCACCATGCCGACATCCTCCAGAGTCAGCGCCTTTCTTTTCAGCAAGTCGATTAGCCTGCCTGGGCACGCTACTAGAATCTCCGCGCCCTTGTCCAAACCCTTCAACTGTCTTCCATATGAGGTTCCCCCGTATACTGAAAGTACCTTCATCCTTGAGTTCCAAGCTAGTGGATCCAGTACGTTCCTTATTTGCTCAGCGAGTTCCCTGGTTGGAGTCAGAATTAGGGCCGTTGGCCTCTTGGACTCTGCTGGCTTTGTTCTCTCTATCAGTGGGAGGCCGAACGCTAGGGTCTTTCCAGAGCCGGTTGGCGCCCTGCAACACAGGTCCCTTCCATTCATCAGGCTCGGGATAGATTCTATCTGTACCTCGAATGGCTCCGTAATGCCTTGACTCGATAGAGACTGGACTAGGCCAGGCCCGATTCCTAAATCTGAGAATCGAACCACTGAGAACCCTAGTCAGGGCGCGCGTAGGTTCCCTATTTAGTATGGACAGTGTGAAGTGGGAGAATCTGGTGAATGGGCAAATACGATTCCGATGCGAGCACTAGTGGGAATTGTGGATTTCCTTCCTTCGAACATATTCTGAATAATTCCCGGGCCACACCCACAGGCTGCCGTCCCCTGGAAGTTCCCATATTGTATCGCAAATCTTGTCGAGGAAAAACCGATCGTGGCTTACGGTGATTATCGCTCCATCGTATTCCTGGAGGGCGTCCTCAAGGGCCTCCTTCGCATCAGTATCGAGATGGTTGGTCGGCTCATCCAAAAGGAGCATGTTATTCTCACTGAGCAGTAGCTCTAGCAAGGCTATTCTCGCCCTCTCTCCCCCACTTAGCTTCCCCAAGGGAACTGAGACCATGTCTTTCGTGAATTGGAACTGCCCCAATAGGGCCCTGATTGCACCATATTCCATCCTAGGCCTCAGAGCCTGGACTTGCTGCACGGGGTTTAGCGAGAAGTCCAAAGACCTGTGGTCCTGATGGAAGTATCCTAACTTGACACCTGGACGGACGTCGAGTGTTCCAGAATCTAGACCGAGCTCTCCCATGATAATCCTGAGAATCGTTGTCTT
>DAFQ01000032.1 GCA_002497985.1 Euryarchaeota archaeon UBA4 | reverse complement strand
TCCTCAAGGATGTCAAGGAGCTCACCAATCCTCGTGTCCGTCTGCCTGATGTGACCCTCCTTGGATATCCAAGCCAATTGTTCGGCCCTCAGTGCAGCGGCCTTTGGCGGCATCAGAACCTCTTGGTCCCAACTGAGTAGGCCCCCCACTTGTCTTACGAGAGCAATGTCCTTCAGCCTCTCCATCAGTTCCTCGTACTCGTCCATGGGGCCCGAGGAGGGTAGTCACCTCATAACTTGAATCATTGCTTTCCGACCTCATCTCTTGGAATCTACAAGGTCCAATATCAATTAACCGAATCCATCATGTGTCTTTCCACTTTCCAACATAGCATGCACCGACGCAGTGTGGCAACCATGTTGGCACTGCTTTTCCTAGTCTCCCCACTCTCGGGCTGTTTCGGTTCAGAGGGTAAAGAAGAGGGGGCAAAGGAGGAATCCCACTGGCTTCCTCCCGTCGAGGATCGCTCTGATATGATTTACAGGGACGATGACGTATTCAGCAGGGTATCTACAAATGGCTCTTATCAGATCGGAGAGGCAATATCGGTGTATGTGCCAGTTCCAGCAATATCCGCTGTGGACGGAGGCGCGGGGCTCACAGGTGGAGCAGAGGTCCACATGGGACTATGGCTGCCATTGATTGATGGATGTGACATGGACTCAGAGATCCTTGGAGAAGAATGCAGAGTTCCGATTATCGCTGAAATAGGGCCCTACTATGATGATGGGGACGTAGATGCCCTTACCCCTGCAGACCGCTTGGGTCGATTCCTGATTGAGAACTTCGTCCCCCACGGTTTCGGCGTCGCACAGATCTCCGTCTTTGGGACAGGCGAGTCAAATCACTGCATGGACCTCATGGGGGATGACGAGCAAGAGGGAATTCACGCGGCGGTCGAGTATCTTGGAAAGGCCCAGTTTTCCAACGGAAACGTGGGGATTATTGGCAAGTCATACGATGGCTCTACCCCTTGGGAGGCAGCAGCAATGGGCTCCTCACACCTGAAGACCATCGTCCCAATGTCGGGGCTAATTGGTGTGCATGACCTAATGTGGAGGAATGGAAGTATGGAGGCACGCGGTGCGATAATGCACAATGGGGTTTACGGGAGCTTCGGCTTAGACGGTGATTTGGAAGACGCTCAGAATGCATGTGAGGGATACATGGAGGGTTACTACGCAGGCGTGGGCGCATACCTGACGGGAGACAATCTAGCGTGGACAGGAAGCGACTACTGGGAGGAGAGGCATTTTCTCACTAGGGCCATTCAGAATTACAATGGATCAGTGTACATTATCCACGGACTCCAGGATTGGAACGTCGACCCCCACATGGCATTCCCCGTTCACAACATGGTCAGGGACGCAGGCATGGATGTCAAGGGGCTATACGGGCAATGGGGCCACGACTATCCAGATAGGAGGGGCGGACATGAGGGGTTATCCAGTGGAAGGGGTGCAGAGGCCTTTCCATACACACTGAGATGGGATTGGGCAGACGACCTCCTCGAGTGGTTCGAATTTTACCTCAAGGAGACTGGCCAACAGCCTAGATTAATTGCTGAGGTCCAGGATAATATGGGGGGTTGGAGGGTCGAGGAAACATATCCTCCAGATGACTCATTATGGGTACCCTACGGGATGGATGAATGCTCTATTATCGGAGGAAGCGACACCATTACCGCCACTTCAAGCCTCGCCATAGAATGTCCCGAATTCGACACCGAGACAAGGATAGCCGGAACCCCCACTTTCCATATCGAGGCAACGATCTCAATCTTCTCAACCGGGGGTCACCTATTCGTCGAGATGATTCAGTCCAGCACAGGAATGCACCTGGGGCACGCGGTTATGGATTTGAGATTCCACGAAGGCGGGAAGGAGGGAGGGCCCCTAGCGCCCGGCTCCACGGTATTGGCAAAAATGGAATTCTTTGGAATGGACGTGGTGGTCCCAGAGGGAGACGGAATACAACTGATAATCACACAAACGGGGGAAGACTACGTTCCGAGCCCCTCCTCAGTCATGCCGGTATCACTATCCCTAGGCCCGCAAAGCGTGCTAACCCTGCATACTGTGGAAAGGACCTGCGCGGATCTTTTCCTCCCTCCCATGCAAGAAACATACCCCCAGTGCCCCTAGAAGACCTAAATCATGGCCCCGAACGCTTCATTCGGACACCACCATTCGGACGGACACATGTCGAAAGGGGTGCCGAGAGTCAACGTCCCTGTTGTCGACCGAATAATGCTGCATCTGTGGGAGCAGGATCACCAAGCCGACCACTACATCGTAACGCAAGAGGTCACTAGGCCCGGCATAGCAGAGGTTTGTGCCTTGCACCCACCCAATGTTTCCAGGGCGATGCGTGAGCTGATGTCCGACGGAATGGTCTCTGAGCACACCAGGAGCATCAGAGGGGAGGACCGCCGACAGAAGACATGGCAACTTACCGAAGATGGGAGGGGCGAAGCAAGAGAGAGGATAGAGACTCTCAGAATGACTCCAATCTTGATCAGGGGCAGGGATGGAGACCTGCTGGAGGTAAGGGCCGACGAGGCATCTTCGAGGTTAGAGACAAACCTGTCTCTTCTACAGGTCTTGATGCACGCACAGCACGAAGGAGTGCTGAACTTCGGCGACATCAGATTTGGCGCGATCGTCTCCTCGAGATCAGACCAACAACAGCCCGGCTCAATCACACTTCTAGCAGGGGCGCACTCGACATATCACACGCATCCCCCCAAGACAAGGAATGTGCATGGGAGGGGCTCCGAGAAGAAACAGCTGGACAACTGGCTATCTTCAGAAACCCCCCTTTTCGTCCTTTCAGGAATTGCCGGATGCGGGAAGACGACACTGGCCTCACATTGGCTGGAGGGAACGATGTCCCATGGCTTCAAACACCAAGTGATGTATTACCCGTGCCAGCCTTGGGACTCTTCACTAGGAATTGCCACCAGCCTTCTGCATAGGCTGGGCATAGGAGTTGATGGGGAAAATAGCGATCCATACGACGTACTCGAAGCCCTCCCTCTGAAGCCAGGAACTTCAATTGATTTGGACGCCTATCGCAGAAGGCTCAATGCACATCTGCTCGATGACTCAGGAAAACTCGATGGCGCCCCCGAGGAACTCCTAGTCATTCTTGATGACGTTCACAATATTGGCACAGACGGGAACCATCTCTTCGGTGCCCTTCTTCAGATTGCGGAGGCGACCAAGCTCAGACTCCTGATGATATCCAGAACCAATTTATCATTCTACGATAGAAGAGACGTACACACTAGGGGCAGGGTGCAGGAACTATCCCTGACCGGACTAACTATCGAGGAAGTGGGAGACTGGATTTCCTCGTTGGAGGTACCCAGTTCTGCACCAATCGACGAAATTCACAAGGCCACTGGGGGACACCCTCTCGCGGTGGAATTACTGGAGCTTTACGGCCAGACCTTGCATGATGATTGGTTGAGGTTTCTGGATGAAGAGATCCTGGATGTACTTCCAAGTGAAAGGAGGGAGCTGCTGGCCTTGCTGGCTGTAGCTGAGAGGCCAATACCGTGGGAGTCCCTAGCAAAAGCCGCGGACTACGACGGCCTCCCTCCGAATGACCTCATTGAGAGGGGTCTGATGCTAGAATTGTCAGATGGAATGTGGCTGCATGAAGCACTTAGGGCGAGGCTACTGAGAGAGGTCGGAGAACCCCATGAAGAGCGCCTAAGTAGGCTGAAGGACGCACTTCGCTAAGCCATGTGCCTGTCTAACCAGGAATCCATAGCAGGTTTCGGCAGGGCTCCTGACACCCTATCAACGACAGTGCCGTTGTTGAATAGAATAAGTGCAGGGATGCCTCTTACCCCGAATCTTCCCGAGCTCAGGGGGTTGACATCGGTGTTGACCTTCGCGATCGTGATCTCCCTTTCCTCGGAAATTTGCTTCAGAACAGGGGCTATCATCTTGCATGGTCCACACCATGGCGCCCAGAAATCAACCAAGACCCAATTGTCACTCTTCGTTACAACGTCAAAATCAGCGTCACTTGTGTCGACTACCTTCCCCACAGACTCACCAAACAGACGTGAGCGGGGCCATCCTATCAACATGCGGCTGAAATAATCAATACAATAGGTATGAGAACTGGGGCCTCCACGGGACAACCGGGGAACAATTTGGAAGTTACACCGAGCATCCTCACTGCTGACTTCTGTGAATTGGGTAAAACGCTAGACGAGGCGTCTGCCGCGGGAATAAATTGGTTCCATATGGATGTCATGGATGGAAACTGGGTAGTCAACAAGACAATCACATTCGGACCCGCACTAATTCGTTCAGTGAGAGACAGGCTAGGGCCCGAGGCATTCATCGACTGCCATTTGATGATAAACAACGCCGAGGAATCGTGGCAGCAGTATGTCGATGCCGGAGCAGACATGGTCATCGCGCACATCGAGGCCGTAGACGACTTCCCGAAGCTAATCCAGGACATCCACTCTGCCGGCGCACAAGCTGGCTGCGTGATGAATCCAGATACCCCAGCAGAATTGGTTATGCCACTTCTTCCCAACTTAGACCTCGTTCTCGTCATGTCAGTGGTTCCTGGAAAGGGGGGGCAGTCATTCATGCCAGGTGTGGAGGGCAAGGTAAGGTCCTTCCGCGCAGCCATAGACTCCCAAGAGGAGTCAGGGGGGAAATCCCCAATTTTGATGATCGACGGTGGAATAAAGGATCACAATGCGGCTACAGTTTCAGAATGGGGGATTGATATTGCAGTAGTTGGAAGTGGACTAATCAATGACAAAGGCACAATCGCACAAAACCTACAATCAATACATTCCGCTCTTGGTAACTAGAGGACAATAGCATTCAAATCACACCCCCCACATCAATATTCATGGTGACTGAGAGTTGGGTCGCAGATGAGGTTTCGAAGATAGTCCCAGAAGCAATCGTGGAGGCAACCGACCTCCATGGGACGGGGGATCATTTCCACGTGAGGATAATCTCCTCGACTTATGAGGGCGTGAGGCCCCTGCAGCGGCAAATGCCAATTCTCAGGCATTTCAAACAGCATCTCGAGAGTAACTTGGTACATGCTCTGGATTTGAAGTGCATGACCCCGGAGCAGGCTCAGAACAGTGGCAGTACCACATTCGACCCTCATTCGGGAAAGCAAGAGTTCTTTGGCATCCATGTCAGGCGAGAGGATGGGAAGTGACCGTATGAGTGAGTTTAATTGGACCTCTGAGGAATTACAAGAAGTAGTCGACAGCAACCCACTGGTTATTTTCATGAAAGGAACCCCGGCACAACCACAGTGCGGATTCTCAAACAGGGGGGCCCAGATTGTCAGCTCCTTTGCAAAAGAAGTGGGGCTAGAGCAATTCGCGTGTGTGAACGTTTTGTCGGATCCTAGGGCCAGGACAGCTCTGAAGGAGTGGTCCGAGTTCCCCACGATTCCGCAGGTATTCGTCCATGGGGAGCTAATTGGTGGGAGCGACATAGTCCTAGAGATGTACCAAGACGGGAGCCTCAAGGAGATGTTCGAATCCGGGATGTCTTGAGTGAGGACATCGCCGAAAGGCGCCGAGTGATGGCAATAGCCCTGTTCGGCGCAGCGATACTCTCCTTTGCCCCGCTTCTGTATATTCAATCTGATACCGCTCCACTAACAGGGGCATTCTACCGAATGGTGTATGCACTACCTCTTTTGGGACTATTAGTTCTAATTTCTAAAAAACAAGACCCTCGAGATTCAAATTCTCGATGGCTTGCATTCGGAGCAGGGATCCTCCTGGCCCTTGATTTCGCGGGGTATCACAGCGCCATCGACTACATCGGTAGCGGTATAGCAACGTTGATTGGAAATTCTCAAGTCATCATAGTCACATTGGTAACTTGGTGGCTATTTGGGGAGCGTCCAAACCGAATTATTCTACTCTCCCTCCCAATGGTTATGTTTGGTTTGGTGTTGATTTCTGGAATTTGGGACGATGCACCATACGGCGAAGACCCAGTTAAGGGAGTAATTGGAGGGGTGGTTGCAGCGATATTTTATTCCTCATTCCTGATTGTTTATCGTCAATCGAATAGGATCGGTGGACCTGCGGTCAATGCGCAATTTGATGCCACTGCTGGAGCAACGCTAGGGCTTCTAATTCTAGGTACAATGCCCCCAAGCTCGCTTGGAATAGAGGCAATTGATCACACAATTAGTTGGCCGAATCATGGTTGGTTGGTACTATTAGCCGTATCATGCCAAGTAATTGGCTGGATAGCCATAACCTATGCCCTCCCCAGACTACCCGCCGCTCATACATCATTTGCAGTTCTATTACAACCAGTTCTCACAATCGTTTGGGGGATGATACTCCTAGGTGAGGATCCATCACAGCAGCAATCCGCAGGGATGGCATTGATTCTATTTTCAGTGATTTCAGTTTCGGTGTTTGGAGACACCAAGGCTAACGCCGGTTCTGATTAAGGTGTACAGGGCGAGAGATAGTTGCGAAGGGATGGGATGCACTTAGCGAGAACCTAACGACCCTGTACGAGCCGATGTGAGGGCCGGGGATAGATAATCGTTGTTAGAATAATGTCGCTTTTTAGGCGAATTAGTCATGTTATTGCCAATTTATGCTACAGTTAGCACTTCTGGACCGCCCTCAGTAATGTACACAGAGTGCTCAAACTGCCCTACATTGCCTCCATCCTTGTCCTTCAGGGCAGCGTAGACCTCGAGGAACCTGATCGAAGTCAGTTTCTTGACAAGTGCGTTCCACTTCCTGCGAAGCGACTCCTCATCTGCCTCTGGGAACGGCTTCTCAAGCAGTGGGTATGCCCACCTCTCTGCAAATGGGAGTGTGTTGTACCTCTCTTCGATATAACGTGCCATTGTAGCTCCGAGGGGCTTCAGCTTGCCCTTGTCAAGGGCCTTCCTTATTCTGACATCCCCAGTTACTCTGAGTATGTTCGAGGAGTTGGAGGGGCTGACATTCTCTATCATCCCGCTTGATCCAGTTGTATTGAATGGCTCAACGGCATATACCCCCCCTTCCTCAACGACTCCCTTAAAACCCGGATTTTTAGCTCCACAAGCGTACATCGGGATAGAAACGCCGTTGTGCAGGCTCCATCTTTCCATTTGATGCCCACATAGGTTGGAAATTGGCATGAATCCAGCGTCCTTGGCCACTTGCTCAGCCGCCGCCCCAACTTTGTGCCAGGGCGTGCCCGGGTGCATCATCTCGATTGCAGCGTCCCGTCCCTCTTTAGCAGCCCTGATTTGTTCGGTGTGGTTCCCTCCATTACCGACTTCGATTGTCATTGCATTGTCCCCAAGGGCACCTTTGATGTGGACTCCAACATCTAACTTGACCAAGTCACCCTTCTGGAACACCATTTCTCTGTCCCAGCCTTCCGGCGGGTTCAGTTGCGTATTTGTGGTGTAGTGTGCAGCGAAGTCGTTAACTGAAATTGTAACGGGAAATGCTGCTTGGCCCCCATGCCTCCGAATGAACCTCTCCGCAGAATCGATTACCTCATTCCAGGACTTCCCCTCTACTATCTCTCCCTCTATGCCCTCAAGAGTCCTCCTAGCGACGTGACCAGCGTCCTTCCACTGCTTCAAGTCCGACTCTTCGACCATTCATGAACCTCTATTTTTCCAACTACGCCTTCTCTTAGAACCTCAATCTCAGAC
>DAFQ01000005.1:4341-5361 GCA_002497985.1 Euryarchaeota archaeon UBA4 | reverse complement strand
GAAGTTCCAAAGGAAGTTCAGAAGCAGGCCGGCGAGATAATCATGCGTCGTGGCGAGTTCGGTTTTCTCCCACAGGAGAGGGTCGACGAGATAGCCGATCAGATCTCAGATCTCCCAATCTCCCTTGAGCAAGCCCTTTCATTGAGGAATGCACTGAATCAGGAGAAGAGCGTCTACTCACACCACAAACTGATGAGAAGGTCAAACGAACTCAACCGGCGTTACGACTCTGGCGAGGACGTCATCTCCCTCTCCAAGAGGTTCGATGCCCCCCCGGTTAACACATTCAGAGCCATTCTTACAGGAAGGGGATGGTCAAAGAACAGGATCAAGGAGTCATTGAAGGAGCCATCGCGACTCAAGAAGAGGGACCGTGAACAGTTCGAACTAGCCGAATCCCTAGACAGGGTAAGCTCAGTCAATCAAGATGAAACCCACCAGGCTTCAATGGTTTTCGAGGATGTGCTCTATGCTTATTTTGATTCTATAGGAGTTAGATACAGAACTCAAGACGATCTAATGGCCGAGCAAAAGAGAGCAGAAGGAAGGGCAATCATAACTCCGGACTTACTGATGATTGATGACGTCCGGATAAACGGAGTTCCCTGTGCATGGATTGACGCTAAGCACTTCTTCGGAGCGGATCTAAAATTCCCTAGGAAGAAGACACAGAAGCAAGTTGACAGATATGTCGCCGAATATGGACACGGAGCCATAGTGTACAGGCACGGATTCTGTGGCGGATTGAGAATTATGGGAGCAGAGCAGTTGGATGCTAGCCCATTGGACCTCACATTGCTGGACGAGTTCCATGAGAAGTCAAAGAACTCATGATGACGCATTGACCCTTGTGATGCATCCTGAGAGCCCCTCTTCCTCAATCGACGAAAGCAACCCATTCAATTCCAAGTCAATATTTTTCAGGCTACATGGAACAACGACAACGCTTTCGCCGAGCATGCATAGAAGTGGCACTACGAGACCATCCATCCCACATCTTGAAATTGCACTTCTCGCACT
>DAFQ01000005.1:3303-3937 GCA_002497985.1 Euryarchaeota archaeon UBA4 | reverse complement strand
GCCATTTGCCATTGTTCCACTCGCCTTCTGAAAGAATGGATAACTGCTCGTTGCCGGCAGAAGAAATGGAAACCTTCCAATCTGGATCGTCGATGTAGGTTGAGGTGTGACTTCCCGAACCTTCTCCCCAAGCCAGTAAAACCTCCATTCCATTTGACCAGCCAACAGCCTCTCCAGGACCACTTTCCAATAGGTGTCCGTTATATGGGGAACCAGGTGAAAGACGCAACTCTACTCCTCCGGCGGAAAGAGCAGAAACGTCCCCCAAACCACTAGACTGCTTCCTATCCACGATATGCGCCACTAGGTGGGATCTTCGCAGGCTCTCCTCGTAAGGCATTCCCATGGCGCGTTGCATCGCCATCGTTGCTGAGATTGCCCCGGAAGCGGACATCCCAAATCCTTGGCCAACGGGAACCTTCAGCTTGACTGTAATCTCCCAATCAAACTCATTTACTTCAGGAACGAATTCTGATAGTGTACTAACTACTTCTTCGTACAAGCCCGCTTCACCTCCTCTGCCTAGGAACCTGATTGATAGGGCCCCATCTCCCTCCCAACCCCTCGCCACTACCTCTGAACCAGCTTCGAGACACAGGCCAGAGCCAAGGCTGCCCTGTTGAACGAGATCCTC
>DAFQ01000005.1:0-2911 GCA_002497985.1 Euryarchaeota archaeon UBA4 | reverse complement strand
GTCATGCTACATCCCTGTAAAAAACAGGGAAATAAACTGGTATCTAATTCAGAGAACTGCCTTCAGGTCTTCTTGGATGCCGCCAAACCTTCCAGAAAGCTCAGCTACAGCCATTTCAAACGCCACTCTTGGAGTCATCGAACCATCGGTTTCGAACTGAAGGATGAACTCGCCAGGCACGTCTTCTAGTTCCACTGCGCCCTTGAATTCTCTAGACTCCTCTGTTCCTGAACCAACGTGATTGAGATCCGACTTCAGGGTCTCCACCATCTCAATGTCCTCTAGTCTCCCGTCCTTGAAGTCCTTGGCCTTGATGTTGAGGCCTAAGTCCCATAGAACCTTAGATCTTGATTTCACCTTGATCAAGCCAACTTGCCTTGGGTTGAATGTGACTCCGCTTACTGGGGACCACTTTACGTGATCTCTGCCGCGTCCCATGACTGCTGTGGCGGAGAACTCGATCATCTGCCCCTTGAAGAGCTTCGTAATGGGTATGGGTTGGTACTTTGAGGGAATGAAACCATCGGCGTCCCCAAGGAAGTTAAGATCCCCAGCGGTAACCCAAGTTCCTTCCTCAGAACCCTTTACCTGGCAGTAGTACAGCATTGTGCAACTAGCGCATCCTCTGTCATCCTCCACCATTTCCGAGCAGTTGGGGCACTCGTCTTGGAAGTAGAACTCATCATGCTTAGTTGGGATTGGGACCATTGCTAGCCTCTGAGCAATCACCTCATCAGGAAGTGGCCCATCGGTTTCCCAGAGTATATCCCCATCTTCCTCAGTCTTCTTTACGAATCTCACAGTATCGATCGCCATCTTTGGCGTGTCTGACATCAAAGTCCTTCTAATCGCGTTAACGAAAGCGCGGTCGGTGTCTG
Organism: Euryarchaeota archaeon UBA4; assembly: GCA_002497985.1. Classification (GTDB taxonomy): domain Archaea; phylum Thermoplasmatota; class Poseidoniia; order Poseidoniales; family Thalassarchaeaceae; genus MGIIb-O5. The sequence goes on along the minus strand of DAFQ01000005.1, from coordinate 2,033 downwards.
TTAGGAGCACCTTGATGCGCTCCTCATCTTCCTTCAGAATTTTTGCCTTAACCATTTCAATCACCTCAAACGCGCCTACCGCGTCGTCCTCCCTTTGCCTTGGTACCATCAGTGGGTATGGGAGTAACGTCCTCTATCCTCGTGATTTGCATTCCAGCACGTGTCAGTGCTCTGATAGCAGAAGTTGCCCCGGGGGCACTGTGAGAGCGGTTTCCACCGGCTCCTCTGTACTTCACAATCACTTGATTGAAGTCCTTCTCAACAAGCATCTCAGCCATTCTCTCGGCTGCCCTCATTGATGCGAAGGAGCTAGATTTCTCAGAACCGCCCTTGGTAACCATCCCACCGGAGACCTTGCAGATAGTTTCTGATCCTGTGAGGTCTGTAGCCGTCATTAGCACGTTATTGTGCGTTGTGTAGATGTGCAGAACTGCCTTGTGGGGCATCAGTTGTCACCTCCTGGGATGGTGTCCTCGATTGTTGGAGCCTCTGCCTCGGCCGCCTTGATATCTTCAACAAAGTCACCAGCTACCTGAACTGGTCCGCCTACCTCTGAGGCCTCCTCTTCTGATGCGTCAACGGTGGCCCTCAGCTTCTCCAACTCCTCCCTGAAGGGGTGACTCGGGTTCTCGTACTTCGAACCGCTAGTGTAACGAAGCATCTCCTCCTCTTCCCTCAAGATATGGTATCCAGGGACGGTCATTTTCTGATCACCAATAGAGATGTGTCCGTGAACGATAAGATTCCTTGCTGCCCTCATAGAAGGAGCAAGTCCCTTGTAGTAAACCTGCGATTGAAGCCTTCTCGCAAGCATTAATTCAACGTCAATCTGCAGGATGTTATCCAAGCTCGATCCATCCGAAAGAAGGCCTTTCCTAGTGAGCGATGCGAGCAAGTCGGCCTTTTCCCTTGAGTAGTGGCCTTCAGAGGTATCGACCCTGCCAATAAGCTTCATCGCCTGGTTCCGGTGTCTCCTGAGGGCGGACTTCTCCCTCCAGATTTCCCTCATTCCCCCGACCTTCTTCAGGCCGTACTTCTCTTTGAGAGCATGCTCTTCTTCAATTCGGGCCTGCTTCCAGGGGTGTGTTGGCGTCTGTGTCTTTGGTCTTGCAAACTTAGGATCTCCCATCTAATCACCTCACTTCTTCCTCTGGACACCCAGTGCCCCGCCCTTCCTTCCATTGCTTCGAAGCCTCTGACCGCGAACCTTGTGACCGCTCCTGTGCCTTATTCCCCTGTAGGTCTTAATCCCTGCAAGTCTGGCAATGTCATCCTTGTGCGTCATTGTGACCTCCATTGCTACAATATGGGCGTCTTCATTTGACTCTAGGTCCCTTTGCCTGTTCATCAACCACCAAGGCATTTCAGTAGCGTAGTCCCCTATGGATGCTCGAAGTCTTTCCTGTTCCTCGTCAGTGAGGTGACCTCCAAGTTTGCTGCCGTCAATACCAGAATTCTTGCATATCATGTCAGCAGTTCTCATACCAACGCCCTTAATCGAGCACAGACCGACGGAAATCTTTCGCAGCCCGTCTACGTCCGTATCGGCTATTCTTATGATGTAGGAGAAGTCATCTCCCAGTTGGGTTTCATCTATTGTCGTCATGTTACGGTTCTCCCGTGTTCACCGGTTACCCAGTGGCCCAGTAGGCATCCGGGCGACCAACCTTCCCTATTTGAACCGATTGGACGCCCCGTAGGGGCGGAAATCACGGCTCTCTGCAGATTAAATACACTGTATGTCCGCTCCCCCCTCTGGATAGCTGGACATCAGCCATGAAAGAACGATCACCTTCGATGTCCCTCATGGCCTTGTGCAAACGCCTTTGCAAAGTAGGATGCAATTCAGGATCAAGTGAGCATCTCAGGGTGATGCTTCCAATTTCATTTCTTGCCAATGAAGCGGCTGTCAAGTCAATGCTGTGAAGCTCTGGGGGGGACAGTCTGTGTTGGACCACTTGTCCGGTGGCAACTACGAAACCCATCACATTGTCGTCATCGGCAAGGGGCTCCGTGTGTATCAGCATCGGCCT
>DAFQ01000043.1 GCA_002497985.1 Euryarchaeota archaeon UBA4 | reverse complement strand
GGCAAGGATTTCACCTCATGGGTCGAGGTACACTTGCAGACCAACTCCAATCTTGGCGATGCCGACTTGGGATGGATACCCTTCGAGGCGTGCCCCGCCCTCTCGACAGTGGAGGTCGTGGAAGAAAACTGGGGGCCCATATGGTTCGATAGGGACCTATCATCTGGCAACCTATCCCTGGATGGGACGCTCAGGTTCACTGAGAACCAGTCAACAGTTTCTAACATCACCATCGACATGTATCTCGTGAAATCAAATCAGACCGGGAATGTCCCAGGTTCAGCAGCAATTGAAGAGCACTACATAGGCACTGCAATTACCGATTCAAATGGGGCCTTCAACATCACTGGCCAACCCCAGGAAGTGATCAATCCCGGATATGGCTCCCTCGTTCTTCGCACATATCAGAATGGGTATGTCGGATCCCAGGGGATATCATTCCCATGGAAGCTGAATGTCACTGACAACGTGTCAATGTCGGTGAATGACCCAGAACCTCCTGATGAGCCTAAGATCGGTATAGGGGTTAATACCACAATTACTGGCGATATATCCCTCTCCAGTGAGCCCTACAACGACATCACACAGTTGGACAGCCTACAGGTAGTCCTCAACTACACCACTTCTTTCGATGGCCCGGTAAGCCTCATTTCCAGCGTCGGTGCAGGGGGGTACTACGAGTTCTCAGTCCCAATTGACGAATCCGAACAGGAAGGCCTGATTTCCGCAACCCTGAATTTCCTTGGTTGGCATGAGGAAGACCTCAATAACGCAAGCACCCCATTGTACCACTTACGGCCCAGCTCAGTCGGTTTCAACCTGAACCTGACGCCCGCTCCGAACTTGACAGTGACTCTGGAGGGTCAGGGGGAAAACAACACCATCCTGGAGATCGATCAGCCCATTTTCCTCAACGGAACCGTCCTAAGCAGGTCGGTGATTCCCGAGGCACTAAATGGGACTTTGACAATGCAGATGCGAAGATCAGCCGCAAATGGGCCATTCATCACCCTAACGTCGTGGTATCTGAACGATTCAGATTGGTCCGGGGCATTGGGGCAATTCGCTGTGAATTGGTCATTCTCAGCTGCCGACGTCCCTGTTCCAGCAGGCCTTGTCGAGATAAGGTATCAATTCGAGGCAGATGGACTATTCGCAAAAGATGAGGCAGTGGTTAGGGATGAACATGGGGTAAAGAGTTACATCAACTTCAGCTATATCCTAAATCCCGCCCCAGTTGGATCTGATTCGGAGGTAGAGGTCACACTGTCCGACCACACTGGGACTTCAGTTGCGAGCTTCTTGGGGGACTACACCCTTGATTTCAATGGTGAGCTAGCGTGGAATCAATCGGATCCCGAGCTACCCAGGGTCATGGTCTCATGGAGGCCAACAATCGATGTCGAGGCGGGAGATTACCCCTGGCAACTGAACTACAGCGGCTCCACATGGCTTCTGCCGAATAGCGTGCTGGACACTGTCAGAGTCCAAGGAAGGGCGGACGTAACCTACACACTTGGCTCAGAATGGACCCCGAGGGGGCAATCGTCATGGATCTCAGGATTCGCCAGGGACATTAATCTGAATACCACAATTCTTGGAAACAACTCATCGATAATCGTCAATATGGAAGTCCCCTCAGAACAACCCCCCACTCCGGATGGGCTCCCAGCCCCCCCTGTAACCTACAGACTGGGTGAGCAGTGGATTGACAACACAACGGGAGAATACAACATAACATTCCAAATGCCAAGCGGCGTAGGAGCTGGTGTATACGACCTCAGACTCATTCTGGATTTCGAGAAGAACCCTCCACCTGGTGGCGCATACTACCTTGTTTCGGGGGCAGTTGTGCTGCAAGCCGGGATTCAGACCGAGTATGTGGTAGAGTCCGAGCCTTTGCAGTCAATCGTAATCGCAGGACAGACTCTGGTGACTAATGCCACAATCACCGATGTGGAGAGTTCGAAGAGATTGCAAAACACTACTGTCGATATGTACTTCGATTGGGGAGGCCCTCTTCAGCAGGTCCTCAATAGCACAGTTTCAGGATCGGACGGAGTTGCTCGCTTCACCTCTACAATTCCCGCAGACGCCCCCCCTGGGTATTACGACGTCCGACTACACGCGCCGGACGATCTCACTGATACCCTGACTACTCCTGACGCAGGCAGGTGGCTAGGCAATGAGAGCATGGTCAACCTGACTGTGCAGGTTGCAAGCAGCATTAGAATCGACAACGCCCCTCTGCCGGAAGTTACCGCCGGGCAGTTCTTCCAATTACAGGGGCAGGTCCTTGACGGAGTCGACCAGAACCGTTCAGTTTCTGGCCCCATGACCTTGGAGGTCTTCTTCCTCAATGACCCTAGTGAGACGCTAATCACCGGACACGTCACCTCAGCGAATGGCTCATTTTCTGTAATGGTGCCAACAGACCCACTTGGCGATGGAGTAACCAACGGGCTGAAAACCGTGGTGGTAAGCGTGGAAAACGGAAGCACCCCCTTCTACCTAACAGGGACGGGCAACGAGACTATCCTGGTCAGAGGTGTGACCCAATTAACAGACAGAAACCCGATATTGAACACAATAGTCGATAGGGGTACATCAATCTCATTCGGGGCTAGATTGGTTGAGTCGAGTGATGCAGACAGGCAGTTAGAAAACATGTCCGTCTCCGCACTATTCCACGAAACGTGGCTTAACCCCGAACAGTCCACAAACGGACAGGGCATTGTCAACTTCACATTCTCAGTCCCACACTCGCATCCCTTGGGGCTAATTCCAATAATTCTCATGTTCAATGGGTCGAACGGTTCGGACACACTGCACACATCATCAACCATCATCAACACCATTACAGTAAGATCCCCGACTACCATATCATTCGATCCAATTACCTCCAATCCAGCTGCGGGAGAGTTCCTAGACGTCAGTGGTACGCTGACCTCTAGCAACGGGAGCGGAATCGTGGACAGATCAGGAAATGCCCTGAATCCCACACTAAACTTCGCTATTGATGGCGACACCAACTCCTTCTCTGTCATTGGGGGGACGGTTGATGCAAACGGCTCATGGGCAGCTAGGATTTTCCTAGACCTTTCATTCCCCAGGGGGACTCATAACATCACTGCTTCTTACACTCCCTCGGTCAACTATTACGGTGCAAGCTCCGAGGATGGGACATTCGATAGCAGGGGATTCTCCATGCTTTCGATAATATCTCCTGCCGACTTGGATCCGGACGAGAGGGTTGTGAGGGGCGACAACATCACTCTGAACATGTCCTTGATCGACAATTCAGGGCAGTTCGTATCAGGGGGCCAGATAGACGTCTCGATAGATGGGACACAGTCGTGGTCAGGATTCACAGATGAGAGTGGCATACTTACAACGTCAATTCAGACCGACGAAAACCGGGCGCCGGGGCCGATGACCATTACCGCTACATTCGCAGGATTCAATGGCTCAACTGGATTGCTGGGCGATGAAACATGGACCAGGGTCGTGATACTAGCACCTTCTATAATCGAAGTGACCTCAGTCACGGGCTCGGCCATAGCAGGGGAATCTGTAACATTCACTGGAACTCTGTTGGATGAGCACGGTGCACCACTAATCGAGAATGGCGAGGATAAGGGCGGAGTGGTCCATCTCTCAATAGATGGCATAGATGTGGGTCCTTTGTACACCTCAATTTCCAATGCGTCAACTGGGACTTGGAGCATTACATACGACCTCCCACTGAACACTGACTACGGAGCTCACACTTTCACTGTGGACTTCCTCGGTGGATTTACCTGGGTCGATCCAATGGGGCAGGGCGACTCCCTGAATCCTGAGTATTTCCTCCCTTCGACAGTAACAGAGCAATTCAATGCCACGCAGACCTCGCAGGTAGTCCTAACTACGCCTCCGGGAGAGATAGACAGGAACGAGCTCCTGCTTATCGAGGGGATGCTAACTGATGGTGCTGGCAGAGTCCTCCCCGGCCGAGAACTTGACGTTTACATGAACGACCAATTCCTCACTTCACTATCCGTCTCGGATAACGGAACATTCAGCCTGTTCTTCCCCGTTCCACCAGATATGCCACTAGGGCCAAGGAACGTTAGAATCGAGTTCAGTGGCGAGGAGTTCGTAATCGCCTCAAACTCAACTACCATTTTCACAGTATTCGGCCCCGTCGAGGTCGAAATAGAGCAACCCAATCCCGTTGCAGTCGGCGATGTCCTGAAACTAAGCGGGAATGTCAAGGACAACCTGCCAAACGGATGGCTCGAGAACCACTCCCTTCAGATATTCATCGACGGAATATTGATCGGTACAACTACAACTGATGAAAACGGCCAGTGGTCACATTCCTGGGTAGTATCAGAGTTCCTAGATGTTGGGCAGCACTCCCTAACTGTAATTGCACCCGACCAAGGATATCACCGCCAGGGATCCGTTGAAGCGAACCTCACAATAGCGTATCATACTGGGATGACCCTGCAGGTGGAGAACAACGTAGTCACCAGGGGGGGATCATGGAACCTCTCTGGGAGGCTATTCGATGCAGACTCTGCGGGGAATCCCGGATTGGAGGGCAGGGAACTGTCATTCCTACTTGATGGCGAGGTCATCTCCACCATCACTACCAGCATAGACGGAACATTCAGCATCAGTCACGAACTTGGGTACCTGATCTCAAGGGGCTCTCACGATGTTTCACTGGTCTTCTCGGGGGAGCAGTTGTACCTAGCAAATTCAGTGAATGCCACGGTCTATACAAGGGCCGATGTCAAGGTCGAGATTCTGTTCCTAGAGGACGAGGTTGTCAGAAGCGATGGGAATAGGCCAATCAGGGTTCTTGGCAGGATTATTGAGATTGGAGGGGAAGGCAATACTATGGAAGAGATGGAAATTTCCCTATACTGGGAGGACTCACTCAGGCCGAATACGAAAATCACGTGGGACGAAACAACCGGGCAGTTCCTGGTGGAGTCAAACGCGATATCGACCATGCCTCCGGGAATTGCCAGTATGTCATTGGTCGTCGATCCAGACTCCTCAAGATTCCTCAATGGCGCCGAGATTAATTTCGAGGTCGTGATCAAGGTACCAGTCAACTTTGAGTTCTTGCCGGACGAACTCTACCTTGGTATCGGGGAAAGCTCCCTGTCTGGAAAGGTGAATGTCACAGCGACTGATCGCATAGAAGCCATAGAGGGAGTCTCCATAACAGCGAGACTGGTAAACGAGACCGCCACTCACTTCACTGTGGTAGGGGTCACCGATCAGAATGGAATATTCACTTACCAATTCGAGTCATTCCATGAGAA
>DAFQ01000049.1:24442-29191 GCA_002497985.1 Euryarchaeota archaeon UBA4 | reverse complement strand
ATCGTAATTCGTGAATGCCTGCCAATTGAATGGGCCCTTTGGAAAACACGATTTCCCTATCCTACAAACTATTTCTGGCTCCGACAATAGATTCTGAGAAGCAGGTTCTAAGGATCCCTTGCTAGGATGGACGACTCCCATTGAGTTCTCAACAGTGACAAAGCCCGCCGGATCTTTTTCGGTTCTTCCTAAGCAGGGGAGTATCAGTGCCGACTTTCCAGTGACCAAGTGGGACCTGTTCATTTTGGTAGAAATTTGGACGGTGAGGTCAATATTCCTGATAGCCTCTGCAACTCTTTCTGTATCGGACATAGCTGATACCAAGTTTCCCCCCATTGCCATATACAGCCTTACATTATCATCCAATGCGGCATGGACGAAATCTACAGCATCATATCCCCTCTCCCTGGGCATATCTATTCCAGTGGCATCCTCGCAGGCAGACAGGAATTCCTCACTCGGATGGTGATTGATGCCTACAGTGCGGTCCCCTTGTACGTTTGAGTGGCCCCTTACCGGACAGGCTCCTGCACCGGGTTTACCGAAGTGCCCTCCGGCAAGCAGAAGGTTCGCAATCTCTTGGATGACTCCAACGCTGTTCTCTTGCTGAGTTAGTCCCATCGCCCAGCAAACAATCATCCTCCTGGACTTGGAAATAACCTTACCAATCTCTTCGATCCTCGTCTTGCTAATTCCTGACTGGAGAACAATTTCGTCCCAATCCGATGACTGAATATGTTTCTTCCATTCATCGAAGTCAATGGTGTGCTCATCAATGAATGCCTGGTCAAAACTATCTTCATCAAGCATCACCTTGGCGAATCCCTGCAAGAGTGCTGCATCCCCCCCTATTCTGACAGGTATGTGTTCATCGGCAATCTGAGTTCCCGAACCAAGCATGTGCAGGGGATTCTGAGGGTGCTTGAAACGACGCATGGCAGTCTCCTCTAGTGGATTGATGCTGATTATTGAGCCTCCGTTCTTCTTGCAATTCGACAATGCTGTGAGCATCCTGGGGTGGTTGGTACCTGGATTCTGCCCGATCACCAAGATTAGGTCTGCCTTGTCGAAGCATGACAGTTTGACGGTGCCCTTTCCTATCCCTATCGACTTACCTAGGGCGTATCCACTGGACTCGTGGCACATATTGCTGCAGTCAGGCAGGTTGTTGGTACCAATCTGACGAGCTAGAGTGCCCCAAAGAAAGGCAGCTTCGTTGGATGTTCTACCACTGGTATAGAGGACTGCTTCTTCGGGGGATGATAGTGCATTGGTTGCTTCAGAAATGATCGAGAGTGCTTCTTCCCATCCAATTTCCTCGTATCTCTCTGATTCTTCCCTGAGGATCATCGGACTGGTTATCCTGCCCATCTTGTCCAATTCCATATCGCTCATCTCAGAGAGTTGCTTCACTGTCATGCTCCCAATCACCTCTGGGGTTGCCCTCTTCTTCGTTGCCTCAGTTGCAAACGCCTTGGCCCCGTTTTCACAGAACTCGAATCCACTTCTGTGGTCATCTGGGTCTGGCCAAGCACAGCCTGGGCAATCGAATCCGTCGAACCTGTTCACAGTCCTCATAGTCTTGATCGTGCGAGCGAGTCCGGCCTCGCTGAGCCCTATGTCGAATGACTTCTGAACGCCCACCAGTCCGGCAGCGACTTTCTTGGTAGGGCCTACCTTGAGGTTCTCTTTCTTGATTGGCGGCTGGGCCTTGACTCCACGCGCCATGGAACTCTGGCGAGGTGGGGGTTTCTAATCGGTTTCCATGGATTGGCTGCTCTTTGTGATTCTTCGCCTAATCAGGAGTAGCGCGAGGAGTACTGCAAACACTATTGCGAGAATCGGGGCTAGAATAGCAATAATCGTGAGGGCGACACTGGCTATGTTCTCTCCCGTGGCCACAACTGGATTGGCCACGCCCAGGGTGAATGTGGAGCTGATCCCCCGGGTGGCGACCGTGGCTGTCTGTATGGTCGCAGACATCCCGCCACCAGCGATTACGGCAATTGCCCACTGAATGATTGGCTCGCTCCCCTCCAGTGAGACTGCAGTAACACCTATTCCAGCAATTACTGCTGCTGGAGTCGCTATGGTATCCAGAAGGCTGTCTATCAAAGGGGCGTAGTATGCTGCGAATTCAGCAATTGTGGCTATTCCGAGAATTATGATGGAGGGAGTGGAAGTGAAGAACTCTAATTGGGAGCCTACCAGATCGATGTCGATGAAGTCAGCCCTGACCGCTAATGATAGGATGAATGGAGGTAGGAAGACCCTGAAACCTGAGGCCGCAGCTAGGCTGACGCCCATGAAAGCTGCAATGATCATGCTAGCCCCTTCCATGGTTGCCCGATGATGAGGGGAGATATTAACCCGGGCCCGTATTAGTCGGCCATTTCTATCAATACTGAGCCCATATCTACTCTGTCGCCTTCTTCGTAGTGGACCGATGACACCTCTCCTCCGCTGGGAGCGAGTATCTTGTGCTCCATCTTCATCGCCTCCATCACCATGAGGGTCTGTCCCTCGCGAACCCTCTGGCCCTGTTTTACCAATACTTCTAGGATAGTTCCTGGCATTGGGGCAGACAGCCCTCCATTTGTGGCCTGGTCCTGAGAGCCACCCGGCTCATGCCCCCTGATCACGTGAATCCTGCCGTCAAGGTGAACCCACCAATCATCGCCGACCCTTGCTACGTGGGCGAACATCGGGGTCCCGTCAATTTCGACGACTAGCCTTCCTGGGAAGTCATCGGATGATACGAGGAGTGACGAGCTCTCGATCTTCTCTCCATCCTTCATGAAAGTAGCTAGTGACATGGCTTCGCCCTCGTTCGACATCACCGCAGAGTAGCGCTCCGAAGATTCTCCTATTCCCCATTCCATGATAATCACCTAGGGATAGCTCCTGGAAAGAGTCCTGAACGGATCTCCCGAATGCCCAGTGTGCTCGTCGACTGGGTTGCTAGAGGCTCCTGCGTGTGTCTTGTCCAATCCCATCCTGAGAGCTGCCTCTGCTATGGACACAAGTGCCTCTATTGGCGGTTCTGGATTGCTGAATTCTGAGATATCGGAAGAGTCGAGTAAGTCAGTAGTGACATTTCCAGATATGAAAGCGGGGTGCGACAACGCATTCCTAAGGAATCCTATGTTCGTAACGACGCCGAGGGCTACGAAGTTCGAGAGGGCTGCGTCCATCCTCCTTAGGGCGGCCTTCCTCGTGGGAGCGTGAACGACTAGCTTAGCCAGCATTGGATCGAAGTTGACGGTTACCTCGTCCCCTTGCCTGACCCCGGAGTCAACCCTGATACCAGGACCTGATGGCGTAATCCATGTGGATAGCTTGCCAATTGCAGGCAGGAATCCCCTAGTTGCGTCTTCGGCGTAAATCCTAGCCTCGATTGCGTGCCCAGAAAGTGGCACTTCGCTTTGGGAAATACCCATCTCCAAACCAGCTGCAATTTCCAGCTGCTTCTGCACCAGATCTACTCCCGTGATCATCTCAGTAACTGGGTGTTCAACCTGCAGCCTGGTATTCATCTCTAGGAAATAGAAATCCCCGTTGCTGGAAAGGAGGAACTCCACAGTTCCAGCACCGACGTAGCTGACAGCCTTCGCTGCCATCACTGCAGCCTTCCCCATGGACTCCCTGACAGAGTTACTCACAGCTGGAGAAGGTGCCTCCTCGATTACTTTCTGATGCCTTCTCTGCAAGGAGCAGTCCCTCTCGTTCAGGTGTATGCAATTGCCAGTGGAGTCAGCTAGAACCTGGATTTCTACATGTCTGGCTCCAGTAAGTAGCCTTTCCACGTAAACAGTGCCGTCTCCGAAGGCTGCTGCCGCTTCTCTTGCAGCGGCCTCGTACTCAGTTCTGAGCATCTTCGGCTCTCGAACGATCCTCATGCCCTTGCCACCTCCCCCAGCACTCGCCTTCAGCAAGAGTGGGTAGCCGACTTTGGCGGCTGCCACAGCTAGTGGCCCGAGATGAGCGCCGTCCTCTGGTATGGAGACCTCATCACCCGGGATCACCGGTACACCAGACGAAATCATTCTCGATCTAGCAGATATCTTGTCTCCCATTATCTCAATTGACTCGGCATCTGGCCCTATCCAAATTATTCCGTTCTCTGAAACTTCCCTGGCGAAGTCCGCCCTCTCCGATAGGAATCCATAGCCCGGGTGTATGGCGTTGGCCCCAGTAGACTTTGCAGCCTCGATAATGGCTTCCGCATTGAGGTAGTTTTCAGAGAGTGACTCGCCTGAGAGGAGGACTGCCTCGTCCGCTATTTCCACGTGCAAGGACTCGGAGTCGGCTTCCGAATAAACAGCAATGGCCCTGAGTCCGGATTCCTTGACCGCCCGTAGAACCCTTACTGCTATCTCTCCCCTATTGGCCACCAATACGGAATCATACTCCTTGGGAGCTCCCTGCATCCATTCCGGGGACATCTGCAGACCTCAATTTTCGTCACTCGGTGACCAATCTGGTAGTCGTCTCTCCAAGAAGGCGGAGAGTCCCTCTTGACCCTCCCTGGATCCTCTCATCTCACTCGTCTTGTCCATGGTCCATACCCTTAGTTCCTCGTCTGAAGAAGTCCAACGGTCAAACTCAAGGGTCAATCTCTTCGATTCTGTAACAGCCATCGGACCAGTACTCAACAGATCCGAGATTACCGAGGAAACGGAATCTCCGAAAGATTCCTGGGAGTCCGCTATTTCGTTTACCCATCCAATCCTGAGGGCTTCCTCGGAG
>DAFQ01000049.1:10123-24067 GCA_002497985.1 Euryarchaeota archaeon UBA4 | reverse complement strand
TTTCTGTACACATACGGACCTATCACTGCTGGAAGAATTCCAAGCTTGCCTTCTGAAAGGGCGATTCTGGTACTTGGTTCGGCTATGACGTGATCCAAGCATGCCACTAGTCCAGCACCTCCTCCCAGAGCCACTCCCTGTACGCACCCAATTGTGAAGCATGGGTGTGACCATAGTGAGAAGAACAATCTATCCAGACGCTCGGAGTCCTTTCTGTTATCCTCTGGGCTTGATGCCCCGGCATCTCTCATCATGTTGATGTCCGCACCTGCGCAGAAGTGCTTCCCCTCGCTTCTGATCACGACTACCCTGAGATAGGGGCTACCTGATGAGTCATTCAGGGATGAAGTCGTGCCGACGGACCTCGCGGATGTCCATTCGATGATGTCTATCAGCTCGGAAATCAGTTGTACGTTCAAGGCGTTGTAGACGTCGCTCCTAGTCAGTGTCACGTTTGCAACACATCCTTCTATACTCAGTTTACATAGATCGGTATTCGGTAATGCATCATTCATTTCCATTTCTAATCACATCCTGAAAACGCCGTATCCCTGCTCTGGCATTGGTGAATTGAGACTAGCAGAAATGCACAGTCCCAAAATGTCCCTGGTGTCTCTTGGGTCAATCACACCATCGTCCCAAAGTCTGGCAGTTGAGTAGTATGGATTGCTTTCACTCTCATATTTGGCCCTGATTTCTTCTGGGTCTGCATTACCGACAGTGGACAGTACGCTGGCTGCTTGCTCCCCCCCCATTACGGAGATCCTGGCATTTGGCCACATGAAGAGGAACCTAGGGTCGTACGCCCTACCACACATGCCGTAATTCCCAGCCCCGTGGGAGCCTCCTATGATGACTGTGAACTTAGGCACTGGGACGCAGGAGACTGCAGTAACCAGCTTGGCCCCGTCTTTCGCTATTCCACCTGCCTCGGCCTCCCTTCCCACCATGAATCCCATGATGTTCTGAAGGAAGACCAGAGGGATTCCCCTTTGGCCGCAAAGCTCGACGAAATGCGCCCCCTTTAGAGAGGACTCTGAGAACAATATCCCGTTGTTTGCCACTATCCCCACTGGATAGCCGTGAACCCTGGCAAATCCGCAAACGAGTGAGTTTCCATATCTCTGTTTGAATTCGTGGAATCTACTGCCATCGACGATTCTGGAAATTACCTCCCTAACATCATAGGGAGTCCTATTGTCAGTCGGAATAATCCCCATCAAGTCATCCGGGTTGTGAGCGGGTGCCTCTGCTGGTTGCACGTCGAGACGGTGTTTTGGCTCTATATTCAGGTTCTCAACGATGTTCCGAACCATCCTAAGCGCCGTTGGCTCATCTTCGGCGAAGTGGTCCGCAACTCCTGACTCCCTAGTGTGGACATCGGCGCCCCCTAGGTCATCGGCACTGACCTCCTCGCCGGTGGCGGCCTTGACTAGAGGTGGTCCAGCAAGGAAAATTGTCCCGTTGTCCTTGACGATTATCGATTCATCGCTCATTGCTGGAATGTATGCCCCCCCGGCCGTACACGAACCCAAGACCGCTGCTACCTGTGGAATTCCCTTGCTTGATAGGATTGCTTGGTTCCTGAAAATTCTGCCAAAGTGTCCCTTGTCGGGGAAAACCTGGTCCTGAAGTGGCAGGAAGGCCCCACCTGAGTCAACGAGATAGATGCAGGGCAAGTTATTCGATTCGGCGATCTCCTGTGCCCTTACATGCTTCTTCACGGTCATGGGGTAGTATGAGCCACCCTTCACAGTAGCATCATTGGCTACGAAAACGCATTCCTTCCCGTGAACGGTTCCTATTCCCGTGACCACCCCTGCAGAGTGCGCCCTTCCATCGTACATGCCGTTTGCTGCAAGACCAGATAGCTCCAGGAATGGCGACCCGGGGTCGCAAATCTCGGATATTCTTTCCCTGGCCATCTTCTTTCCTCGTTGTCTGTGCCTATCCACATACTTGCCCCCGCCCCCCTCCTTGGCCTCGCCGAGTCTGGCCATGAGTTCCCCGACTAGGGACTTGTTGTGGTCACTTCTGGTAGCGAATTCTTCGCTCCCTAAGTCGACTCTGGTGGGTAGCCGGTCCATTTCTCTCAAACACGCAGAGGGAGTGTGGGACTTCAATTGAATGGAGCCGACATCGTAGATGTCGGTCTTCAGACCCCAATAACGAGTCTGCCGACATCACGAAGTCCGGGGGCCATTCCGACTACGAGCATCATCAATCCGACTAGGAGCCTCAGATGCTGTTGCCTATTCTCGAAGTTGGCTATTGCGAAGAAATACCATATCACAACACCGAGTGATGCCTTGATCAGGGTGAAGCCGAATGCCGAATCGAGGAGTTCGATGATCTCGGCTGACAGGAGGTGTTTCTCCTGGTATCCAAAGTAGTCTATTCCTATCCATGTGGCTAGCCCGTCTAGGATCTGTCCGGAAACAGCTAGGAAAACTACGGGGTATGCCATAACAGCGGTCTTCCTATTGCTCTCGAGAAGTTCCTTCTGAGGGGAGTCTGTGAGCGCGTCGTAGTCGTCTTCGGTCATCCCAAGGGGAAGTACCCCTGCCACTAGGCCGTGTGAGGAGAGCGTCGATGCTGATTGGATTCCTCGAGAGTACATCGACATGCAAATTAGCACTGGAACCCCGATTACCAGGAGTAATGGCCACAAGACCAGGTTGTCATCGGGAACACTGGCCGCGTAGGAAGAGAGCGCTCCGAAGAATACCAGGGAGCCTCCGAGGCCAACGAAGTAGACGGCTCTCTGAACGTGCGTGAAGTACCTGGTCGATTCTCTGAAGAACCATGGCAGGAAGGCTGTAGAAATTCCTATCACAGCAAATGTGGAGAGGTCGATTCCCCCTGCAACTACATCACTTCCTGAGATGGATGAGCCATACAGGAAGAATTGTGCCAGAATCATAATTGAGGAAGTCACCTCAATGGTTCTATCCTTATCTTCCGAGTCCATCTCATTCGACGAGATTGAATATCCTACTGCTCCAGCAACAACGACCCAGAATGCTGTCTGGAAGTGTATTCCTGGACTCACAAAAAAGGGAGCTAGGGTGGCGTCGAACATCTGCGCATCCTCGACCACCTCTCCAAGTGAGGCCCACAGGACGTAGGGGAGCAATGCAAGGATGGTGGCCTCACTCGGGTCTATCTCAAGGAACCTAAGCCAAGCGCTCAGAGCAGCGACGAAAAGAGCCAGTACAATCGCATAGGTGATTGTATTGACCTCGTTGTATCCTGCATCGCTTCCTGCGTCATTCAGCACCGGCTCGATATAGAACTCCATCACCATTTCAGTAAGAGGATTGTTGACATCCAGAGAGTCTAGCCCTAGAGCGGCAAAGAAAGCCAGTGATATTCCCATCAGGGCGTAAATTGACCACTTTTCGTAATCGTACAACTCTTCCCATGATTCTCCCATGAATCTACCAGAAGACTCCTACGCTTAGGTATGGCGGATATTCTCATTCCTCTTCGTAAAGGATTTCCTCGTCCTCAGAAAGCTCCAACATTTCACTGACCGCTGCTTCGTCTTCTGGATCAACCTGTGACTCCCCGAGTCTCCTCTCCCTTCTCCTTCTAGCTGCCGATAGCCCTGGCACAAGGGTTTCGAATGCGCCTCCATCCTCATCCCTTCTTTCCTCATATGACTCCAAACTCCTGGACTTCATCCTCTGCCTCTTACGATCCTTCTCTAAGCCATGAAGGACGTTCCCATGTTCGGATCCCCTGAGTATCGACTCTATGGCTGGTTTGGCGATTTCCAGTCCCATGTCATCCCCAATCACAATTACAGTTGATCCGTATATTGCGATTTCAGTTCCAGTCAGCTCCTCTATCCTACTGCGGATCATTCCGTTTCTTCCAATTAGGCGGCTCCTCATTCTACGGATCTGGTTTGGCTGCCTGCCTACCCACTCCCTTATGTCGAACATGACAAGATGGACCTCGTCCTCCAGTAATTGGACAGCTCTAGCGGGAGATAGCCCCCTTCCTATTGCGAGTATTACATCTGGTGTCTTCATCTTAACTATTGGATCGACTTCTTGGTCTTCCCAGAAGACCCTGACCTCGCCTGTTTGGGAGTCAATCTCCAACTGCCCCCCGCAGGCTTCCTCCAGCATCTTCCTGGTTGATCCGCCCTTGCCTATCAGCACGGCAATCCGGTCCTTCGGGATGCGTGCAATGGTCTCCACGACTGCGGCCCACCGGACAACTGGTTTTAATCCCCGCCCGGGAGCTCGGGCAGGTCGGGAACCGGTTCATCCAGAACTCTGAGCATGCTTTCGGCTAGTTCTACTTCGAAACCTTGCTTGTTGATCCATTTTACCAGTCTCGTTACATCCCTCACCAGGAACTCCTCAGCATGTGGGTGTTGGTTGGTTACCCCCTGTCCCACGTCAATTATCCAAGGCTCGCCATCGTACCACAGGATGTTGTACTCGCTCAGGTCGGCATGTACTAGATTCGCCTTCTGCCATGAAACAGCTGTCATTTCAAGCAAATCCAAGAACACCTCGTATGGCTCGTCGATAGAGACGTCCCGTAGCCTTAGGCTGGCCTCGTTATCTCCGATTAGCTCCATTATCAGCACGTTCTTGTGATATGAAATTGGCATTGGTGCCCTTATGCCGTGCTTCCTCAGTCTACGCAAGTTTCTGAACTCCTTCTTGACCCATATATTGACCAGTTTCCTGTGCCTGCCCGAAAGTCCCTCGAATCTGGGATCCCCATCGATGTACTTAGCTAGTCCTTTGAACACCGCATTGGTGGTATGGAAAATTTTCACTGCGACCGGCCCATTGGATGAGGTGGCGTGGAAAACATGGGCCTCCTTCCCCCTTGCTATGGGGTAGTTGATCGTCTCAATGTCCCCCTTCTCCATTAGCTTGTGTATTGCAAGTAGGGTAGAGCGATCGAAGACTGCGTCGAAGACCCTCCTGTCGACCCACTCGAAAGGGCCTTTGCCGAGTACGCCTTGAAGTCCGTCCTCTACTTCACTGAATATTTTCTTGAACCGTGGCTCGGAAATCCAGTCGTGCTTCGTCTGCGCCTTCATCAATGCGTCGGGATCTTCCTCTTCCCAAGGTTCCTCATTAGGCATTAACTCACCCAAAGAAAGAGTCGATGTCATCATCTTGTGAGGCGGGCACTGGGGCAGTCTCCTGTTTCTCCTCGACTGCCTCCTCAGGGGCCTCTTCATCCATTGATTCGTCCGTTTCTATTTGCTGATCGGCGGATTCTTCCACCTGGTCATCTGAAGATAGCCCGAATAAGTCGACGATGTCTGGAAGAACTCCTTTGCGAGACAGGTAAAGTGACTGGGTCTTCGTATAACGCATGCAGACGTTGGCCTTCTCGTCTTGGAAGTCCCATGGCTGCACTACTATCAAATCGCCTTCCCTTACCCATTGACGGCGTCTCATCTTTCCGGGAATTCTTGATATCCTGCTGAGACCGTCCTCACACACTGCCCTAATCCTCCTACCACCTAGGATTTCATCGGCGATTGCGAACATCTCGTTCACCTTGCGATTTGGAAGAGGGACTCTGATACGGTCTCCGCTTCCTGACTCGAGTTGCGCTAGGCGCTCGAAGTCTACCTTCTCCTCTCTGCGTGCCACTGTGTTCTCCGTCAAGAGTCACCTATGTGAAGTTGAGCCTGAAAGATTAGCCCAGCAGAGAGTCAATCGAAGTGGTGACCAGGCCGACTAGCCACTCGCTTGCCGGGCCTATTCCACACATGACCGTGAGGGCCGCGCAAGCCATTATCGCCATTCTCAGGGATGGGGCCGACTTCAGTCTCGACGGTCTTTCCGATTCTTCGAAGAACATTACTAGGCTCAATCTGAGGTAATAGAAGAGCGATAGGGCACTGTTGGCCACGATTGCTGCTGCGAGGAAGAAGACGGGGTCCACGGTTTCAATCCAAGAATAGACGCTAGTTGTCGATGGGCTTCCGGTTCCTGCTGAGGACGAGACGATTCCGTTGACCATCAGAAGTTTTGACAGGAATCCAGACAGGGGCGGAACCCCGGCCAGTGAGAGCATGAAGACGAACATCGAGCCGGCAATCAGAGGCTCTCGCTTCCCCAGCCCATGAAGATCCTGCATTCTGTGCCCACCTCCCTCTGTCTCCAGCAGAGACAGGACTAGGAAAGCCCCCAGCTTGAATAGAACCAGTACTGCGAGATGGAAAGTGATGGCGATTAGGATGATCCTCGTACCTTCCTCTCCAGCAAGACCGCTGCCCACCACTGAAATGGCTGCTAGCATGTAACCTGCATGAGCGACGCTTGAGTATGCCAGCATCCTCTTTGGGTTCTCGCTAGTTAGTGCTGCCAGGTTCCCCCATGACATCGTGACCACTGATACGACTGCCAGCATCAGGAACCAGAATGACTCCTCTCCAAAATCTGGAATGGTTATCATCACTAGTACCCTTATCAGTGCAACGAATCCCATCGCCTTGGATGCGGTTGCGAGTAGGCCAGAGATTGGCGATGATGCCCCTGAATATGCGTCTGGCGCAGCGAGATGGAATGGCGCAGCGCTAACCTTGAATCCGAATGCGACCATCATCAGGCCAATTCCGAAAGCTGCGAATGGGTCTATTCCTTGCATCTGCCCCCACTTATCTGCGAGGGCATCGAGGGATAGGTCCCCTGACCAGATATACAGGAGTGACATTCCGTAAATTCCTACTGCAGAGGCAGCGGAACCCACGATGAAGTACTTCGCACCGGCCTCTCCACCCACATCCTCCTCCTTGTGGAAAGCGACTAGGACGTAAGTGGACAGTGAAGCCAGCTCTATGCAGACGACTAGCATGAACAGGTTGGTCGACATGGCCATCAGGCTCATCCCCAGCCCCACCATGATTAGCAGAATGTGGAAGTCAACTTGCCTCCTATTGTCAATGAGGGCTGCCATCTTCCTGGATGTGACTGCCTCGGAGTCCCCGTCTGCTGGGACTTTGGCGTTTCGCTTGGCTGGAATCCTATGTGTGGTTGCGACGGAAACCAATAGCAACGCTCCGATAAACATGGCAGAGAACAGTCGGCTGAACGCGTCTGACCTCAGTAGACCGCCGACTTCTTCTGATGTGCTGTCGATCATCAGCAGTGAGGAAGCGAAGGCTATTGCGAATGTGGCAGTAGCAATCCGATTGGGCATGCGTGGATCATTCGTAGTTTCGAACCTCGAGCCACCGATTAGAATTGGGACCCTGAGATTGGTCAGGGGCATTCTGAATGTTGCATTGCCGAGATTTGGGATGAGGATTATTGCCATGACGCCGACTAGCATTACCAATTCAGGCAGTAGTGTGAATGCGGTCTCTGAGTCCAGGTTTAGTTGACCTAGGGATATCATGGATTCACCCCCTCAGACTCCATTGCTTGGACTAGAACATCAATCATGAATCCTGAGCTCCAGTCGGACATCATATCCCAGAAGATGAATGGCAGAATCCCGAATAGAACGGTCAATGCCCCAAGTATCAGCATCCCCGCGTTCTCGTGCCATGTGATATCGGAGGGGTCCTCTCCATGCAGGGAATCTGGCAGTATTCCTTGGTGGGGGTCATTTGATTCGAAGATTGTTCTCTGCATCGAGGTCAAGTAGTACACAGCCGTAATTATCAGAGTCAAGGCAGGTAGCATCACCAGCCACCCAAATGACATCCAGAATGCGATCAGTATGGTCACCTCTGCGACGAAGCCAGCCAGCAGAGGGAGCCCGAGGCTAGCCATCCACCCTAGCATCATATGTCCTGCCATCCATGGACTATGGTGAGCAATGCCCCTCATGGAGCCGATTTCTAGAGTGTGGTAGTGGTGCTTGAAAGCTCCAGCCACGGCGAAAAGAAGTGGACTTATGATTCCATGAGCGAACATCATGAACAGTGCTCCTGCTATTCCGAGAGGCTGCATAGTTGCTATTCCTAGGAAAATGAGACCCATGTGCGAGACTGATGAGTAGGCGACCATTCTCTTGAGGTTTGTCTGGCCCATGCAAACCCATGCGCCATAGACCAGGCTGACCATCCCGAGGAATATCAGGAGGGGAATGAACACCATGGTTGACTCTGGAAGAGCGGTTACTGCAATTCTCAGGAAGCCGTATGCGCCCATTTTCAGCATGACTCCAGCAAGGAGCATCGATCCGGCTGTGGGGGCCTGGACGTGCGCATCGGGGAGCCATGTGTGAACTGGTACGCTGGGCATCTTAGTCGCGAATCCTATCAGAAGCATGATCCAAACAAGGTGCCTTAGCCCCTCACTTGGGATGCTGGATGCGGAGGATAACATGACCCCGAGGTCGAATGTGTGCCCGGTAATGGTTCCCGAGCCAGCCACATCTGGGGTATAGAGGTACAAAACCAATATCCCGATGAGCATTACCACGCTTGCCGTGAATGTGTAGATGAAGAACTTCATCGAGGCGTACCTCCTGTCATCTCCCCCCCAGACCATGATCAGGAAGAACATGGGGACTAGGGTTAGTTCCCAGAAGACGTAGAAGACGAACATATCCAGAGAGACGAAGACTCCTATCAATGCGCCTTCCATGATGAGTATTAGCGGGTGGAATAGATGCCCCTTCTTTGCGTCCCACTCAACTAGCATGGAGACCGGAATAAGTAGTGTCGTTAGCCATACCATTGGGAATGAAAGGGCATCTATCCCAACGCTCCAAGATACGCCGATTGAGGGTATCAAGAGGAATGACTCGTTTGTTAGTGAGTATCCTGATCCGTAATCAGTCCAGTCGATACTGCCAATTTCCCCCAGGAATATCATTGTGGTTATTGCCAGCATAGCGAGAGCGACGCCCATGCTTATCGCCCTAGAGGCGCGTGCCAGGCCTTCTGCAGAGCTGAGAATCTTTGGCATAATTAGGAGTGCTAGTCCTACTGCCAAGGGAACTAGTGTGATCACAGAGAGTGGGTCGTTAATCATGAGCTGATCCCCCATATCAATGCAATAATCGACAGCATCCCAACTACTGCCATGAGTATGTAATCACGGGCACTGCCGGTGGTGATTGTCCTTATCTGGAGTGATCCGGAGACTGAGTTTGACTCTATCTGCTTGATTACTCCGTCAATCACGTTTCTGTCGAACCACGCTGCGAATGACGCCATTGGGAGGACCGTCTTGGCGAGCAGCCCCTCGTACAAATCGTCGAAATATAGCCTGTTCTCGAGAGCCTCGGCCAAATCGGATTCGGATAGTGAACTGACGTCCTGACTTCCAAACTTGCCCGAAATTCTGACCAGCCAGGATACTGCGGGGGTTGCTGATTCTCCTTCCGATAGTGGGCCACCGTGGATTCTAGCTGCGAAAACTGGCCCGATAATGAACGAGAGGAGGATTGTGGTCCAACCCACCAATCTCAGATTCTGATTCTCCGGCAGGAATGCGTGTTCCAGTTGGTAGATGACGGACTCCATGAGTGTGGACTCGTGGAGCTTGAGGTGTCCGGCATCGCCGTACGACGAGGATAGGTAGTCCGTAGCGCCGAGGAGGGCGAATGCGATTCCTCCCAACGCGGAAACCACCGTCAATACGATCAGTGGTTCCTTGATCCATGGGGTGGCCTCGTGTACGTGTTCGACAACATCGCTCTTTGGCTCCCCAGCGAAGGTCATGAACCACATCCTTGACATGTAGAAGCCTGTCATTCCCGCGGTGAGAATAACGAGTATTGCTGGACCTATCATGAGTGGCTCGTGATCGAGCGCCGCTAGCCATGTTTCTGCTATTATGCCCTCCTTCGACCAGAAGCCTCCAATCAGGGGAATCCCGATTATGGACATCGATCCGACCATCATCGCCGTTGCTGTGATGGGCATCTTGGAAGCCAAGCCACCCATATTCCGCATGTCTTGTGGATCGAAGTGTCCGTGGTCACCGTGGCCATGGTGGAGATGGTCGTGGGCATGGTGAACCTCGTGAATTACCGAGCCGCTGGCCATGAATAGCATCCCCTTCGCCATTGCGTGGTTGAATAGGTGGAACATGGATGCCCCGAAGACCACGACTGCAGCGTGGTGTTCATCGTGGTTGTAGAACCAGAGAGCTGCGCCCAGACCCGTGAATATGTACGCGAGTTGGCTCATAGTAGAGTATGCCAGTACCTTCTTGATGTCGTTCTGGACGAAGGCTATTGCAGCTGCCATGAATGCCGTTATTCCTCCGACGTATGCGACGATTAGCCCCAAGTCCTCCAGCCCCGGAACACCATGGTGCCCTACATCGACGAAGGGGACCATCCTCGCCACCAGATAGAGTCCCGCGTTCACCATCGTAGCAGCGTGGATTAGTGCGGATACCGGTGTTGGACCCTCCATGGCGTCGGGTAGCCAGACGTGTAGGGGGAACTGTGCTGATTTCCCCACGGCCCCTATGAACATCATCAGCAGTGCCCAGAAGAGTTGTGCGGAGTCCACAGCTCCATGCAGTGAGGGGTCGTGGAATATTACTGAGAACTCCAGAGATCCGTAGATGTCGTATAGCATGAAGAGTCCTACCATGAGGAAGACGTCCCCCACCCTGGTGGTGAGGAATGCTTTCTTGGCGGCGTATGCCGCACTTTCCTTCCAGTAGTAGAATCCAATCAGCAGATATGAGCAGAGGCCCATAATCTCCCAGAAAATGAACAGCCAGAGGAAATTGTCGGCCAGAACCATTCCAAACATCCCCAATGCAAACAATACGAATTCGCCGTAGAATCTGTGATTCCTGTCCTCATTGATTGGATCTGTGTTCATGTAACCCAGGCTAAACCAGCAAATGAGGAAGCAAAGGAAGGTGGCGACGAATAGGAGCATCAGGGTAACCGAATCGACCCAGACCCCGACTCCTAGGATGTTGGTTTCCGAGGTCAGGGTGTAGTCTGACTGGAGAAGATCGAATGAGACCCATTCCAGCCATTGCGAGATGCTGTGTTGGTCTCCGAAATCCGGGAGGGCGTCGAAGTAGTCGTAAATAATCCAAAGCGCGGCAGAGAGTGAGGTGCCTAGGGCACCTAAAGCCAGTATTCCTCCCTCCTTCAGCTTGTTCTTCCATGTGTCATGGCCGTTGTAGAGTTGACCTACCACGAGAATAACCGGGAATGTGACAAATGGGACTGCGACAATGAGAATGGCAGCCTCGGAAGAATCCCAGCCTTGATTGTGCATGAGTGGCACTATTGCTAGGAATGGGAGGATGTAGACGAGTAGTCCGGCCTCGCTCTTGCTCTCGCTCATCATTCCACCTCAGTTCCTCAGGATGTTCGCCTCATCCAGGGATATCGTCTCTTGAGTGCTGTAAAGGGAAAGGAATATCGCAAGTCCGATTGCCACCTCTGCGGCTGCTATTGCTATGGCAATTGCAGTGAATACCCAGCCATCGGAGCCCCCCCAATACATCGTTCCGGCGACGAAGTTCAGATTGGCGGCGTTCAGCATGACCTCTATGCACATGAGGACAACTATGGCGTTCTTCCTGGTGAATGCTCCAATCAGGCCTATTCCGAAGAGGATGACCCCCAGTCCTGCTATCCAACTGGGATCTATCATTGGTCATCCCCCCCCATGTCCCAAACCAAGTTTATCAGTCTCTCATCACGGACGAGATATGAGGCCCCGATCATCGCCATTGCAAGAAGGGCGCCTAGTACTATCGTAGCTACTGCCCATTGGTCGAATAGCGCATTGGCCAGGTCTAGTGTGGAGGGTTGGGCGGCCTCATCCTGGACGGCAGGCCAATTCGCTGGGTCCATGACCTCTCTAAGCAGAACTAGGACGAAGGCGACGACGCCCACCCTAGTAGCTGCAGAGAGGAATCTCACTCTATGTCACCTTCCTGAATTTGCTTACGTGTTAGCATTACTCCGAACTGAACCACTAGCATCACTGATCCTAGGTAGACAAGTATCTGGATGGCGGCGAGCATCTCAGCGCTGGCGAGGACGAATATTCCCGCCACGCCGAAGAAAGTCAGCATTAGGAATAGTAGTGAGTGCGCGACTCTTTTTCCGTAAACGCAGCCAATTGCACCCGCGACAGTTACCGCGGATAGGATCACGAACATTATCGCCTCGAAGTCTATTCCCATGCCTATGCCTCCGCTTCGGCCTTGGCCTTGGCCGCCTTCCGCTCTCTCTTCTGCTTCTCCTTCTGAGCGCGCTTGGCGAGCTCCATGTCGACTCGTTCCTTGTGAGTGGATGGCAGTACCCTTGTCCGATCTGCATCCATCCAGAGGTCCTGTCTGGAGAATCCTGACATTCCATCGTATTCGTTTGTCATGAAGAACGACTCGAATGGGCAAGCCTCCATGCATAGTCCGCAGAACATGCATCTGCCCAGGTCTATCCTCCCGGATACGATTTCCTTCTCCGCTGGTTTGAGGTCCGAGGTATCCAGAGTCTCTACGCCGGAGCCGTCCATCCAGCGGACCGTGGCTTTGTCACCGGTGAGGTCAATCACCTCAGCAAAATCGTACTCTGATGGGGCTACGGCATGTGCGGTCATGAGGTCGAAGTCCTCTGCTCCCGACTCTTCCCTGGGCCTAGCAGCAAAACCTCCTTCCTCGAAATCGTTACCATAACCATGCCATTCGTCACCCTCCTCAGCAGTGTCAAGAACATCCACCCTGACTTCTGAGGTCATGTGCAGGCAGTCGTTCGGGCAAGCCCTAATACATGCCTTGCAGGCGGTGCAGGTCTCCCAGATTACACCTATCCTACCGTTGTAGTTGCCTGGGACGAAGAGCCAGGGCTCCAGATCCTCTAGCCTTTCATATGGGTACATGACGGTCACTGGCCTCTCTAGGAATGGCATTATCTGGCTAGTCTCACGATCCGCAGCGAACTTCTGGCCAACACTGGGGTGTCCCTCGCCAACCCTTTCCATAGTGACTGGGTCGACCATTTTCTCGTACTCGCCGTGGTAGCTGTTTCTCAGGAAGTTTAACCTGCCTAGGAATGGAACGGTTCGCAAAGCGGTCTTCAGCGTCATCCACATTGGCCTTATGACCAAGTTTCTGAAGTTTGGAGTGGCTCTTGGATGTCCTGTATTGTACTTCATTTATTCACCACCGACTAATCCCTATGACTCCCTGGAGAGGCCTTGACCACTGCTTGAGTGTTATATGGCCGATTCTGGAGTTCAAGAGCCTCCTCGTCTTCATCCATTAGGTAGATTATGAAAAGAACGAGTGATACTACTGAGACTACTGCAGGTACCCAGAGGTCCCAGTTCCCTCCGTCATAATGCTCCAATCTCAGATAAATGGCGACCACGAGGTTTAGCATTGAAAGTGGCAGGAGGTACCTCCATCCGAACTCCAGTATCTGATCTGTTCTTACTCTGTGAAGGGAGGCCCTGATCCAAACGAAGACGGCGAAGAGGAGCCATGCCTTCAGAAGTACCCAGATGAGTCCTGGTATCAACTCGAATAGTGTGGAGAATGCAAACCCGACAGTTGGTAGGTCCGAGAGAGAGTGCTGGAAGGGCGCTTCCCAGCCACCCAGGAAGAAGAGTGCGAACAGTATGCAAGCCGCATACGATCTCATGTATTCTGCAGAGAACATTAGACCCCACCTAATTCCGCCGTACTCGGTCCACCATCCCTCCACTAGTTCCGCCTCGGCCTCGGGCATGTCGAACGGTATGCGCTCAACTTCGGCGATCATTGTGATTAGGAATAATGCTGCTCCGAGTGGCATGAGGAATATGTTCCAGACGTTGCCCTCATCTTGGCCCATTTGGAAGTCCACTATTTCGATGATGTTCAGGGAGCCGCTTAGTACGGCCACTCCAAGGACCGTGATTAGGAGGGGGATCTCGTAGGCTGTCAGTTGTGCCGCGGACCTCATTCCTCCGATTAGCGTGTACTTGTTGTTGGAGGCCCATCCCGCGAAGAACACCCCCAGTGG
>DAFQ01000049.1:4733-9715 GCA_002497985.1 Euryarchaeota archaeon UBA4 | reverse complement strand
GCGAATACCATCACAGTCGTTCCTACTATGATGACTGGGGCTACCTCGAAGACGACTCTGTCCGCATTCTTCGGAACTAGGTGCTCCTTGGTAGCGAATTTGAAGAAGTCTGCGAATGCCTGAAAGAAGCCTGGGAGGAGGAACCAGTAGCCATGGTAACTCCTGTTGTTCACTCTGGAGACTGTCTCTAGCTCGTGGTCGTTGCCCCAGTTCGCGTTCAGAGTGTTGATGACCCATCCGAGGGGGGTGCCGATGCCGAATGGTAGCTGATTCCACCATTCGCCTGCAGTCACCCCACTTTCTCCGACCCAGAGGCTCCTCAGGGTCGTGGTTGCGCCCAGTCTATCCATCAGTCGACCGATGAATTTCCGCTCGATGTATGGTATTGCGAGCATTGTTAGCATCAGGGTCGTGAACACCACCGTGCACATTATTGTGGCATGGAAGAAGGACTCGAGTGCTGGTTGTATGGAACCGAATCCTGACTGAGGGTTTACCGAACCCAATGGCCCGAGGCTGTAGTCCGAGTTGGGAAGTAGGTCATGGGTCTGATCCATGGACCACCCAATGATTGATCCAAACCAACCATTCAAATCCAGCCAATCGCTACTAGCCATGATATCACCTGTCTGTTTCTCCTATGCATGGGTCGAATGATCCCATTATGGCAGGGATATCAGCGACTTTGTACCCTATCATGCACTTTGAGGCGTAGGGTATTGTGATGAACATTGGAGATCTGATTGACACTCGGTACGGACTCTTTCCACGGCCATCCCCCCCTCCTGCAAGGTAGAACATTGATTCGCCCCTGCTGTCTTCGAAGTGGTGGTATCCGCTGGTTCCCTCGGGGGCCCGGCTGGGTGCCTTGGCCAGCAGCTTTGGGTCCCCTGGCTCATGGTATGTGTCGGATCCCCCTGGAATCTTATCCATTGCCTGTAGGACCATGAGGGCGCTCATCCTCATCTCCTCGATCCTGACTCGGTACCTGTCATAGCAGTCGGCCCCCTTTATCGAGGACCTCTCTACTGGTGGCTCCCAGTCTAATTCACTGTAGACCGAATATGGGTGAGCCCAGCGAACGTCGTGGTTGACCCCTGCCGCGCGCAGGTTCGGGCCCGAAACACCGTGGTTGATCATCTCCTCTGGTTTGGCATAGCCGACACCCTGGGTTCTGACCAGGAATACCGTGCTTTCATCGAAGAGCGCCTCGTATTCCTGTATCCTCTGTAGGAATAGGTGTAGTTTGGATCTGGCCCTCTGTACGAATCCATGTGGAAGGTCCCTCTTGACGCCCCCTATTCGTGGGAAGTTGTAGTGCATCCTGGAGCCCCCCAGTTCCTGAAGGAGATCCATCATCATCTCCCTCTCCCTGAGGCACCAAACCATTACCGATAGGTTTCCTGTGTCGGGCCCATATGCGCCCATCCACATGAGGTGGGAGGCCACCCTTTGAAGCTCGACTGCGATGAGTCGGATGTATTCTGCACGTTCTGGTACTTCCACGCCCAAGAGGTCCTCCGCTGCATAGATGTAGGAATGTGACCAGGTATTGGCACTGGCGTAGCAAAGTCTGTCGCAGTAGGTTGTGATCTGCGTGAAGTCTCTGGTCTCGCATATCTTCTCAACACCCCTGTGAATGTATCCCAGATCTGGTACGGTGTCAACGACCGTCTCACCGTCGACCTTGATCTTCAGTGTCCATAGGCCGTGTGTCATGGGGTGTTGAGGGCCCATTGATATCCACATTTCAGCCATCGAATCACCTCACTTTACCTTTCCAATATCATCCGGCTTGCGTCCGAATCCCTGAGCGTCGTCGTACATCTCCTCGAACCCATGATATCTCAAATTGTGATGCCTCTGCAGAGGATGGTACCCCGTTGGTGTTTCGTGGGGCTGCAATACCCTCCTCATCCCAACATGTCCATCGAAATCTATGCCAACCAGGTCCCATGTTTCCTTTTCATTCCAGTCAGCCCCGATCCAGATATCCTGGACGCTTGCAACGGAGGGGGTTCTCGTGTCTGGAAGTCTGATGCTTACTTCTATCTCAAGGGGGACGTCTTTGCCCTTGACGCCATTTGGGTCGGTTACGATTGGTTGCAGAACTCCATCCACTGAAGGGGGATTCTTCACGCCTGTTCTCAGGAAGTGGTACACAACCTCCCACTTCTTCTCTTCGGGCCCCTCTGGCCAATGTATTCCAGTAATCATTGAGCAGTAGTCAACTAAGTGGGTGTTCCTTAGCTTCTCTGCGAGTGGCCTCCAGTTTTCTGCCTCGCATACTGCGGAAACTGTCCATCGGGGGCTCGTGCCACTTGTTCGCTCCACTGGTTCTGCTTCGACCCCCTTCATCTTCGAGAGCGCCTTGCAGAGCTTCTCGGCGGATGCCTTCTGTGTGGAAGTCGGAACTACCCTGCCCATTATTTCACCTCACAAGTCTCCCGTAATCAGTGGCCTCTGGGTTTCTGGTCTGTTGCTACTTGGCATAGCGCCGATTCGGATTATTTTCTGTCGTAGTTTGTCAAAACCGTCAATCAGGGCCTCGGGCCTTGGTGGGCACCCTGGGATGTACACATCGACGGGGATGACGGTGTCGACCCCTTCTAGGATGTTGTATGACTGGAAGTATGGTCCTCCGGAGATGGCGCACTCCCCCATTGCTATGCACCACTTCGGTTCTGGCATCTGCTCCCATAGCCTCACTATGGGGTCAGCGAACTTCTTGCTAATCGGGCCGTTTACCAGTAGCACGTCGCACTGACGGGGGCTGGATCGGAAGAAAACGCCGAATCTCTCGGCATCGAATCTGCTAGCTCCTGCAGCGGCCATCTCTAGGGCACAGCACTTGATTCCAAGGTGGAGGGGGAAGAGGGACTTTCTCTGCCCCCAGTTGAAAATCCTGCCAGCGATCACTCCAATGATGTCCTTTATTCGGCTTGCCTTCAGGGCCTCGTCCGTAACGTCCCCAACGGTGTCAACCAGCATCCTGCTGTTGAAAACTGCGTAGTTTTGGTCGTCTGTCAATTAATCACCTCAGATGTATATTCTTCCTCTCTTTCGGAATACGTGCCATACCCCTAGCCCCATCAGGACGATGAATGCGGTGAGAGTTGCGAGTGCGCTGTAGATCCCGCTCAATTCCACGCCTTCCTGTATCGCTACCACTCCTCCAAATGCAAGGAACATGAATGCGATGTCGAATACTAGGAAGATTATCGCATACCAGTAGTATTGGAAATGGAAGTTTATGTGGGCATCTCCGACAGGGTCCGCGCCGCACTCGTATGTGCTGTCTCTGCGGATGTAAAGTGACTGGTCGGTCTCGTAACCAGGCAGGAGCCATGAGCTCAATTTGGTCGGGTCGTTGCCGGTCTTTCTTGGCCTAAGGAAGCCTGATGCGATGAAGCTCATGACTGGGAACCCTATACCCACTAGGGCCATTACAGCCACTGCTAGGTAGTCCTCCGGGACTGTCGACATAATGCACACCCGCCGGTCCCGTAGGGACCGACAGAGTTGTCCACCTGAAATTGGGCAATAAGCCTATCCGGTAGGGACTCAGCATTATGGCTAGGATTCGTCCTCTTCTTCGAGGGCCTCACGTATCATCCTGTTTTCTGCCCTTGAGCGGAAGAAGAGTACTATCACTAGCAATCCTCCGAACCCAGTCAGGCCATAGACGAGTGCCTCTTCAACCTCGTCTGACAAGCTCAGGAATGAGTTTGAGACCTCTGATGTCACCTTCAGCTCGATTGGCTGGCCTGCCACCGGTATTCCCTTCGGCTGTACTGTTATGGTGAATCTATAGGTATCGTCATCGATCATTTCCGAGGGAGGGGTGACTCTGACCTCGATCTCCCTCGTTTCCCCAGGCTGAAGATCGAACTCGTCCTCCACCACGTCGACTGTCCAGCCCCTCAATGAGTCGCTTGACAGTATCTCGACCTCCTCGACGATGTTTCCATGGTTAGTTACGAAAAGCGAGAAGTAGAGTTTCTCTGGGTAGTCGGCCGACTGTTCGGACGGGCTCTCCAATGTGAATCTCAGATCGTGAATAGTCATCACTTGGATTATTACATCCACTGTGGTTGTCTGGGCAGCGTTCCTCTCGGAGGCGGCATTTACCTTGATTATCCCGGAGACCCCATTCGCAACTCCTTCGAGGACCTCCATTTGTACCTCAACAAGGACCCTCTCGCCCTTAGCAATCTGAATCGTTCCATCAATCTGAACCCCCTCGACGAACATCTGCCTAATCACTGACGAATCCATTCCTGAAATTGTTATCACAGCAGTATCACCGGCGGGGTAGTCACCCGTATTCTCTATCCAGAAGAAGGTGGAAAGTGTGCCTCCTGGTGGAAGTATCACGTCCATTTGGCTTGGCACATCACCTGGATTCTGAGGGGAGACTGCCATTCCGTAATTGTAGTTAGAGACCACCACTGTAACTGTGTGCTCGTCTACTTCGGAGGTTCCGTAGATGGCGACTCTTGCCAGGACCTTCGCGGAATCTGCATCTTCCTCCCCTTCCACAAGGACATCGAGGTAGACGGTTTGTTTCTGACCTGGGTCGAGAACCACCTGCGTGATTGAGTTTCCATTGGTGTCGGAAAAGGACGAGTCCCACATGGGACTGCTACAACCAGTCATGTCTCCTGGATCACACGCCTGCAGTCTGAACGTGTCCTGTATGTTTCCTGAGTTTGTTATCTCTATGGGGAATTGTACGATCTGTCCCGAGCGGCCTGTCTGCTGATCGGATACCAGTGACGTGGTTACAGAATGTCGAGCTGCAACTGAAACCGTAAGGTCCCTAGTGGCATATGGCTCGCTCCCCCCGCCTCTGCCGACAGTGAACGTGATTACGACATCGCTCTCAGCACTAGCATCATTGGGAACGAGGACCTCTGCTGATATCGATTGCTTGTTGTTTGAAGACTGGGCGCTCCCAAGGGTTACGGAAGACTGGGATA